>CALZIZ010000161.1 GCA_945787465.1 uncultured Desulfuromonadales bacterium | reverse complement strand
TTCAATCCAAGCACTTGCACTCTTTATCCGCCGTTTACTCACGGATCCAGGTTAAAAGCCCCCCCCTTTCAATAGCAGCCAAAGCCCCCAGAGCCCGAAAAGTATCCCGAACCCCCGGCTTAAAAGATCCCCTTTCGGGGCGATCTTTTCGACGCAGAGCAGTACCGTGAGGGCGGCCATCCACAGCAGGTTCATGATCCCCAGGGCAAAGGAAAGCCCCATCAGGGCCCAACAGCACCCGAGACAGTAGCCACCGTGCCGAAAGCCCATGCCGAAGGCCCCGGCGGGGCCGTCCTGCCAGCGGGAGAGGAAAAACCCCAGGGGGGTGCGGCAGTGTTTGAGGCATGCTGCTTTAAACGAAGAAAACTGGAAAACACCTGCGGCCAGCAGCAGAATCCCGCCCACCGCAGGGCCGGTCCTGAGTTCGGCGGTGTGCAGAAGAGCCACCTGCTGCAGGCCCAGCTGGACAGCCGCGGCCGCCAGGCAGAAGCCGGCCCACACGGTGAAATAGCCGGCGACAAAGGCCGCAGTGGCAAGCCAGGGCTTCCGGCCTCCGTCATGACGACGGAAAGTCGCGGCGAAAAACAGGATCCAGGGCAGCACCGGGGGCAGCATCATGGCGACCATCATGACCAGCCACATCCAGAAAGCCAGCAGATAGCCCCCGGCATCCATCGCCTGTGAATGGGGCGTCAGCAGATGATGATGATGGCCTGCACCTGCCGGGCCATGGAGATGCAACAGCGCCAGCCACGAGATCCCCAGCAGCAGCGCCAAGGAGGCCAGCAGAATGATCCGCTCGCGGCGGATGACCGCTTCGACGGTGATGCCCGTTCCGGTAGCCGTCTCGTCCATGGCCTCAGTTGACCGTCCAGGTGAAATTTGAGTAGAGGCCGTGGGAATTCTCATTGCGGATCGCAATCTCCCCGTCGTCGTAACGGGCGCCGCCCCGGGCGATCACCTGGGAGGGGGGATGGATCTGGTTGAACATATTCTCGAAGGTGACCGGGGTCGTCTTGTCCCGGCCGCGGATCGCCTCGATGGAGGACTCGAGCAGGCCAGCGACGGTCACCCCGCTTGGTGGTGCCCAGGTCTTCGATCTCGATGGGGACGAAACGGGTCGCCAGGCGTTTCGAGACAAAACGCGCCAGCACCGCCCAGGGGCCTCCTGCGGCGCCGGAGAAAATCGCCTCGATGCTCTTGCGCTGATCTGCGCTGGCCTGTTCGTCGATCAGGATCGCCTCGGTCCAGTTGCCCGAAATCATATGCTGGGGGGTGTCATAGAGGACCACCGCGTTGACCCCTGCCAGCGGGATACCGCCGAATTCGCCGTCTTCGAAGTGGATGGCCCAGTACCCCACGCAACGCTCGAAGGTGCAGAGCTGCTCGAAATGCACATGCCCCGGGCAGACAACCTGGCAGTTGCAGTTTTCAAAAAGCAGCCCCTTTGCCCACCATTTGGGATTCGTCCCCATAGCGATTCCTTTCTCGGTAAAAAACCGGCCCCATCCGGGACCAACTGAAATGCGTCCCAAATTGACGCTCTCTAACTCCTCCAATATCGCAGATATTAGCCAAGTCAAATAGCGATCATCTACCTGGTCATCGAATCTCAAGATGGATCCGGTCCCCCTTCGGAAAAGCTTCGGTTACTGCCGCAAGGCATAATGCAGGAGGAAAGAGTCAGAACCCGGCACCCAAAACCAGGAGGGGGTTGCCATGAAACCAGCGGACCTGATCACCCTTTTTTCATGTTTTCCCCAGCAGCACGACAGCCCATCCCGGTTTCGATGTCCGCCTCGAGAGCTCTCCGTTCCCCGGGGTCAAACTCACTCTTATCGGCGCAAATCAGTCGGGGAAAGGACCCCCTTCAGCAGCCGCCCGAGAATATCGGCACCGGTCACGATTCGCTTTTTATTCCCCCAGACAAGAACGATATCCCTGTCGATTGCATCGTCATCGGCCCGAGTGGATCTGTTTTTCATCTGCTGAATCACATCCCCCAGCGAGATCCTCTGGTCTTCGACAATGATCGGGGCGTGGCAGCACTGCCAAGGGGAGAAGGAGGGGCTGCCGAGCAAGGCTTCACGCAGGAACTTATCTGAATCCAGGGCATAACGGGGATTTTCCTGGGGGTCGGTGAGGATGACCCATTTTTTTTCTGATTTTGCGACGGCCTGAATGAAAGGATCATCCGCAGTACGCTGGAAAAGCGGAAAAGACAGTTTGCCCTCCCGCTCTTCAAGGCGGACCATGCTCTGGGGGTCGACGACCTCTCCCTGGTCTATGACCAGCATGTCATCAATCGCCAGAAAGTTCATGGCCCCGATCCCTTCGAAGTGGTCAATATCGCTCCCTTCCGCCTCGACATGTTTTCGCAGGATTTCCGTAATGTCCTTTTCCCTTAAATAGAGGATACTTTCTTTTCCGAGCCACAAATCGAGCAGCATTCCCGATGGTTTGGCGACCGGATAAAGGAGGTACTGGTAAAAGCGCAGGACCGGTCCGAGCAAGGCGGCCATCCGCAGCGCGTGGCGGGAAAAATAGGCCTGAGGGATTATCTCGCCGACCAGAGTGATGACAAAGGTCGAAAACACAAAGCTGGACACTCCCGCCAGAACTGAATTGGACAACAGGGTCAACAGGACGTTGACCCCAACATTGCCCCAGAGGATCGTCACCAGCAAAAAATTTGAATCTTCCCTGAGTTGCAGAACCTTTTCGGCGTCTCGATTGCCATTGGTCTTTTCCACTTCCAGGCGCAACCGGCTTATCCCGAAAAAAGCCAGGTTCAATCCAGAAAACATGGCCGACTGGCTGATGCAAAGCAGGATGCCGACCCAGCTCAAACTATCCATGCGCCCTCCCCGACAAGTCCGTCCTCGCCTTAACGGTCTATCGCAACTTTCATCTCAGAATATAACGCTCGCAGATGGTTCGGAAATGGTAGCCGTAAATCGCCAGGGTGACGGCCTGGGGAAATAACCGTGGGCACTTGCAAAGGGTCCTGAGCATGACCTTCCAGAAATACAGCCGCTCCCTGCCCGGTATCCCGAGGCGGTAAATGGCATGGAACAAGGTCATCGTTGTAGCCAAGGCCCAGCGCGGATCGAACCTGGTGCAGGCGCTTGTCCCACTCGGCCGGCAGAAACGCGGCCACCGTGAGCAGCCCCAGCGGCGTCGAAGTTTCTAGTGGGCCAGCTTCAGCGCGTGCTTGAAACTCCAGAAGGTACCCGGAAACTCGGGAGAGATTAAAAGAATGTTCATTTAAATGCACTCCAGAGACATTATCAAGATTATCAAAGAGCCTCGGTTCTTCAATTACGGAGGCGCAAGATGGTCAATGCCTCCCCCTTCAGCAGCGGCATTAAATCGAAGAGATCTCTGGGATGCTGGCGATCCAGAATTTCAACGAACTTGTTCGCGCAAAGAAAGGTCAGCTCGAGCCTCGGGATGGGGGGGACGCCTCCAGCGGTGGCTCGAAAGAGTCCAGGAGACATTGGGCGGTTTATTTGGGGGAAAATCCCTCCCTCCCATTTCTTCCATTTCCGGCCTCAGAGTGCCACCACTCGGACATCGACACTCAATGTGGGAGGGGGGCCGTTTAAACCTATGAAACTTCCAGCCACGGGGGGAACCGATTCAGGATGACGGGCCACCGCCACGGGAATGTGGCAACTGCCCGTCACCTCGCCGCTGGTTGGGTCAAACCCTTTCCAGCCCGCCCCGGGTAGATAAACCTCCGCCCAGGCATGGGTCGTGGCGGACCAAAGCTCGGTGGCGGGAGTGTGGGCATAGCCACTGACGAAGCGACTCGCCAGGCCCAGGTAACGACAGGCCTCGACGAACAGCGCGGCAAAATCGCGGCAGGACCCGCGGCCCCAGGCCAGGGTCAGCGCCGGCGCCTGCACCCCTGGCTCTTCGCGAATTGTGTAGGCGAACTGGCCGGCGATGGTCCGGCTCAGAAGGTCGAGCAGCGAATAGGTCTGCAAAACGCTCTGCCCCAGGTCCATCTGGCTGAACCAATTGCGAATGGCTGCCTCGTCCCCGGGATAGACTGGCTGCAGAAAGGGGAGCAAATCTACCCTGTCCTGAGGATCATAGTGGAAGGGGTAGTTGACGGCATTGTCTTCAACGAGAAAATCGAGCGGGGTCTCCCCGTAGTGTTGAATGACCACTTCACTGGTTATGGAGAGGGACTGGGTGCCCTCGAGAAAATCGACCACGGCCGCGGCATTGTCAAGAACATCCCGGTGCCACTTGACAATATGGGCGGGGGAAATCATTAATGCCGAGGACTCGATATGTACATCGGGCCCCTCACGGGGTCGCAGCAAGAGACGATGGGGCTGCAGGGTGACCGGGCTGCAAAACCGGTATTCAGTGAGGTGAGAGATTTTCAAGCGGCGCATGGAAGAAAGCCTCAGGTTCAGGCTTGCCCTCCGATAAATTGCGTCAAAGACGACTATGCCGATTTTATCTTGATAAAATAATCAGGGCAAGACCGTAGAGTTCAATATGCCAGAATAGCCCTAAGGACCATGGACCAACGCTATCACAAATCTACCCAGATCGCCAACACGCTCACTCCGGCCGTCGGCTGGGTTCTCAGTGTGCCCGGACTTGTTGCCCTGGTCGGCCATGCCGCCCGCAACGGTAATGGCTGGCATATCGTGAGTTACTCCATCTACGGCGCAAGCCTCGTCGTCTCTTACGCGGCGTTTACTCATTTATCATGTTTTCAAATTTCATGAACGTTGGGGGAAGACTTTCAAGATCCTCGACCACTCGACTATATATTTTTTTTTCCATCGCCGGCACCTACACCCCCTTTACCCTGGTTTATCTGCGCGGCAACTGGGGCTGGACGCTGTTCGGCGCGGTCTGAGGGTTGACCTCCCTGGGCGTTTTGTTCAAGATCTTTTTCATCCATCGATTCAAGATACTGGGGCCGCTGATCTACCTCTTTATGGGCTGGCTGCTCATTGTTGCCATCCAACCCGCGGTCGAGTTGATTCCCCGGGCGGGGCTCCTGCTGCTTCTGGCGGGCGGCCTGTTCTACAGTTTCGGGCTGATTTTTTACGCATGGAAACGGCTTCTGTTTCATCACGCCATCTGGCATCTTTTCGTTCTGGCCGGAAGTCTCTGCCACTATTTGGCCGTGTTTTTCCATGTCATTCCCCGCGCCGGCGCCTGAATCGCCAGGCACCTTCCGCCAAGGCGCTCCGCGTCCAGACACGATCCGCCCGGCCCCGGGAAATAACCTGCGACTGACGATACCCGTCGGTCAAGAAGCTTGGGCATCGGTGGCCAGGCTAATTCTGTCGTCTTCTACAATGATCCCCTGGGCGCTGTGTTCGTCTAGCTCGTAGAGGTGCAGGTATTTGGCTATCTCATACCTCCCTGACTGGTCTTTAGGCCGAAATATTCTCCGGGCTGGACAAACGCATCGATCACGACCCGATCGTCATAAATGGCGAAGACAAAGTAACTGCTGGAATCCCGAGCGTGGAATTCGCTGACCGTCGGCAATCCGTCAGCGTAGGTGATTCTCACATCGATGAAGCCTTAACGTTTCTGAATGCTAAGGGATTGATTGACTAGCTTATTTCCATCCGGAAACTATGGATGGAACTAGCGCAGTTTTCATATGGGAAACGAGCAATTTTTCGCAAGGCCAAGGAAATCAAGGCTTTGCGCGGAGACGGACACCGTACGTCGCACAAGCAAGGCAGCAGATTGACGCAGAGATTGCGGAAAAGGGCCGTTTCCGGATGAAAACTAGCTTGCGGTTGTTTATCGGTGGAAGGGCCTGTCAATGATCGGCAGGGTGAAATGAAAGGTACTCCCTCCGCCTAACTTGCTCACCACCCAGATGTGTCCGCCATGCGCTTCCACCAGCAACTTGGAAATATACAGACCGAGACCGACCCCGCTGGGAGGTTGGGGCCCCTTTACTTGAAAGAAACGTTTGAAAAGGCGGGAACAATCCTCGGGGGCGATCCCCTTTCCATGGTCGGTGACGGAGATGGTGATCTCGCCCTCGGCCTTCCGGGCCTCGATGATCACCTTGCTCTCAGGCGGTGAAAACTTGAGGGCGTTGCTGAGAAGGTTTTGCAGAATGCGCTCCAGGCGTTCAGGATCCGCCGATGCCAGCGGCAGACCCTGCGGGAACTGGGTTACCATCCGTTTCAGATTCATGGTTTTTTTAAAGCTCTGCAGAACGGACCACACGAAGGCTTCCAGATCGATCGGTTCTTTATCCAGGGGAACTTGACCGCCTTCGATGCGGGCGGTATCCACCAGATCCTGGATCATGCTCTCCATTTTCCCGGTCCCCTCCAGGATCGCTTCGACGTTCTGCAAAACGGTGCCCCCCAATTTACCGTGCCGAAGCGCTTCTTTGAGCATTTCTGCATGCCCCTGGATAACCGTCAGGGGGATACGCAGGTCGTGGGCCACGGTATGATGAAAGGCGTTATTGCGTTCCAGGAGTTCATGCTGTTCGGTGACATCGGTGAAGACCCCCACCACCCCGTCGAAGAGCCCGGCCGCATCGAACAGTGGCGCGGCATTGGTGGAAATGATGATCCTTTCCCCGTCGGGCCGCTCGATGATCAGCTTCAGACCATAGATTCCCTTGTTTTCCTGCAACACCCGCTTAAAGGGGGTTTCCTCATCGGGAAGGGGATCGCCCTTCAATGTTGAGAGCTTCCATGCGGCCTGGTCAAAGGTCCGCTGGAGGATCGACTCACGGGGAACGCCCAGGATTCTCTCCGCTGCGGCATTGGCATAGGTATATCTCCCCTGCTTGTCCAGGGTGACAATTCCATCGGTGGCCGCTTCCAAAATCCCCTCGAATTGGGTGCACCGGGCACTCTCGGTAAGGGATTGTTCTGTTTCGCCGGAGTTTGGGCACATCTCAAGCCTCACTCTCTAATCGACCGGTCTGCGGTTAATAGGAATCTATCGAACTTAGGAATGAATCTACTGCGAAAACGGTAAATCGGTCCATATCCCCGCAAATTTTAGACAAATAGGGCTATTTGTCGAAAATCGTCGGAGATATGGGCCGATCAGTCGATTTTGCAGTCGGTTCATGTGAAGGCCGCCAGCCTCCTAGGATGTCAGGTCGTCTAATTACTTATTCTGCTTTTCAAGTGCATGATTTATTTATTTTTAATCATCAATTACTGGCTGCGTATAAAGATCCGCAGATATGGTCAGATCTTCCCCTTTGAAAATTTCTTCGAGCCGAGCCTTGTCCAAGGTCTCCTCGTCAAACAGGTTCTTCGCGAGAGTTTCCAGAATCTCGCAATTTGCCTGGAGAGCCTGGGTCGCGTAGCTCTCGGCAAGGTTAACCAGCTTTTCGATCTCCTGATCGATGAGCCAGGCGGTCCTTTCACTGAAAACCTTTTCCGTGGCGATTTTGCGGCCGAGGAAGGGGTGTTCTTCGCCGCGGGAGAAACTGAGCGGACCCAGGCGCTCACTCATCCCCCACTGGCAGACCATCTTCTCGGCAAGATCCATCACCTGCTTAAGATCGTTCTGAGCCCCTGTTGAGGATTCACCGAAGCGCAGTTTTTCCGCAACGCGCCCCCCCAAGCATGACGGCCAACCGGCTCATGAGGTAGCTGCGCTGGTAGTGATAGCGGTCATCCTCCGGCAATTGCTGTGTGACTCCCAGTGCCTGGCCGCGAGGGATAATGGTGACCTTGTGGATCGGGTCGGTATTCGGCAAGCACTTGGCGACCAGCGTATGCCCGGCCTCATGGAATGCGGTGATCAGTTTCTCCCGGTCCGAGAGGAACAGTCTACGCTCCATGCCCATCAGTTGCCGATCCTTGGCCCGCTCCAGGTGCAGATTGGTCACCTTTTCGGCGTCCTCACGTGCGGCGATCAGGGCCGCTTCATTGACCAGGCTTTGCAGGTCGGCGCCGACCATCCCCGGCGTTCCTTTGGCGATCAGTTCCAGCTCAACGCCCTTCGCCAGAGGCATGGCGCGGGTGTGCACCTCCAGTATTTTGGCCCGGTCGCGCCAGTCCGGTCGCTCGATAACAACGGTGCGGTCAAAACGGCCGGGGCGCAACAGGGCGCTATCCAGGACATCCGGCCGGTTGGTCGCCGCCATAACGATCACCTCGTCATGCGGTTCAAACCCGTCCAGCTCGGAAAGGAGTTGATTCAAAGTCTGCTCCCGCTCATCATTGCCGCCGCCCAACCCCGTGCCACGGGCTCTGCCGACGGCATCCAATTCATCAATGAAAATGATGCTCGGGGCATTCTTCTTGGCCTCATTGAACAGGTCTCTGACCCGACTGGCGCCGACACCGACAAACATTTCGATAAACTGAGAGGCGGAGATGTTGAAGAAGGGCACT
>CALZIZ010000160.1 GCA_945787465.1 uncultured Desulfuromonadales bacterium | reverse complement strand
TGAAAACCCTGGTGGTGGGTGAAGGGACGGGGCGGGTGTTGGTTCAGTGAAATCCTCCTTCGGCAGCAAAGGCGGTTTGCGGGGGCAACGGAGCAGCGAAACAATGAAAAGGGTGCCCTGCTATAACGCCAGAGGTTTTTCCTACGTCGAGGTGCTGGTCACCATCGTTTTGATTGCCGTCTGCCTGGTGCCGATCATGGAGGCTATGCCGACCGCGCTTCTCGGGGTGCGCATCGAGGAGCAGCTGGCAGCCGACCATGCCGCCCTGCGCTCGAAGCTGGAAGAGGTGCTGGCGCAGCCGTTCACCGACCTCGATGCCGCGGCCACAACCGCCGGCAGCCCGACGAGCCCTACCAGCTATTCGGATGCGGCCCCGCACACCACGGCCGACGGGCGGCAGATCACCCGCCTGGTGTATCTCTGGCCCCACGACGGCGACAATGCCGACGGCGACGGGGACCCCTTGACCGGCATCGACGCTGGCATCCTCTGGGTAAAGGTTACCATCGATGCTTCAGCACGCTCCTTTGAAACCCTCACCATCTGGTGATCGAACCCGGCCGCTGCGCTTCAACCAGGCCGGCATGACCCTGGTGGAGGTGCTGCTCACCCTGGCGGTAGTCACCGTTCTGCTTGCGGGGCTGAGCACCGTACTGGCCGAGGCGCTGAATCAGTGGCGCCACGGCCAGGGCCGCAGCGAGCTGCTCTACCAGGGCCGTTTCGCCATGGAGCGGATGGTCGAGGCGGCCTCGCGCAGCCGGCGCCTGATGGTTCCCCTGGCGGACAATCCGGCAACCCCCTGGGAGGAGGATGAGCGGGAGATCCTGGCGGTGACCCTCGATCCGGGCCTGGACCGCGACTCCGACGGCTTCGCCGATGCGGACAACGACAAGGACGGGCTGATCGATGAGGACATCCCCACCGACAATACCAATGACACCGTCACCGGAATCATCGGTATCGATGACGACGGCGACGGGACCATTGATGAGCTTGCCGCAGGCGGCGACGGCTATACCGACAACGACGAGGACGGCTCCAAGCGTGAGGACTGTATCGACGGGATCGACAACGACGGCGACGGCACCGTTGATGAAGACATCCCCAAGGACAATGACAGACTGGGCGGGGATAAGAACCCTTACGACAACGACGGCGATGGCCTCAAACACGAAGACTGGCTTGACCCGGTGGTTTTTTTCGTCAGTGCCGACGAAAAACGGCTGATGGAGCGGATGCCCGATCTCAACCCGGTCAGCGGGGCCGACTTTACCGAGCGGGCCATCGCCGAAGCGGAATCTGTAGAGCTTGAAGTGGAACGGCTGACGATGGAGCCGGATGAGCGGGCGGTGCAGGTGAAAATCACCCTGAACCTGAAGGATGCGCAGGGGGAGAGCGCGACGTTCAAGGCGCAGGTGCGGGTCGGGAGGGGCGAATGAGCAGGTGGGGGTGTCGCCCAAATAGCAGCGGCTATATCCTGGTGCCGGTGGTCATGGCGCTGACCCTGATCGCCTTGCTCTGCTATATGCTCAACCGCTCCAGCGGCATTGACCTGCATGCGATCTCTTCCCGGGGTGAGCGGGTTCAGGCCGGCTACGTGGCCGAGGCCGCCGTACAACACGCCCGTTGGTTTCTCAAGACCGACTGCGCCTATCGGGCGCCGATCACCGATGAGCCCTTCATGGGGCACAGCTACAGCGCGTCCCTTTCGGACAACGCCGACGGCACCGTGCGCATCGTGGCAACGGGCACCCTGAGCAGCGGGGTCAGCCTCACCGCCATCGATGATTACCGCTGTCAGGAGGTTGTTTCCACTGCGGTCTACTGGACCGACTGGCAGCAGCCGGCAGTGCGACGGGCGGAGCTGGACGGCTCGGGCATCACCGACCTGGTGACCGCTTTGAGCGGCCTGTTTAAACCCAAACCGCTCAAAATCGATGCCGACGCTCAAAAAATATACTGGGCAGAGCCGACCAGAATCAGAAGCTCCAACCTCGATGGTTCTGCGGTGCAGACCCTGCTCGACTGCGGCACCTGCAACATCACCGCGCTGGCGCTGGAGCCGGCAGGGGGCAAGCTCTACTGGGCCGACGATAACAACCAAAAGATCTCCCGGGCCAACCTCGACGGCACCGGCATCGAGGCCCTGGTGACCACCGGCATCAATCAGCCCGCCGGGTTGGTGCTCGATGCCGGAAAAGACGAGATGTACTGGGTCGACAAGGGGCTTCGAACCCTCAAGTCGGCAAAACTCGACGGCAGCAACGTCAATCTCGAAGAGACCTTCAGCTTTCCTCCAACCGCCCTCGCCATCGACACCGGCGCGCAGAAGCTCTTCCTTTTCGATCCGGACACCCTGAGCATCTTGCGCACCCAATACGGAGGAGGCGGCAGGCAGAACCTGGTCGTCGTTGGCGGCAGCGCCAAGGTCAACGCCATCGATTTCGACTTCGGCACCGGCAAGATGTACTGGGCTGACGAGGTAAACAGAAAAATCGAGCGGTCCAACCTCGACGGCAGCGGTCGGGAGGAGGTCCTCGTTTTCGCATCGGGCAAGCCCTGGGGCGTCGCCATCGGTCCGGCGCGGCCGGTCGCAGTGCCCCGATCCAGGGGGCCCTACTGGGCCGAAGAGGACAAGAGGCTGGTGCGGCGCTCGGAGATGGACGGAACAAACCTGCAGACGGTGGTCAGCGAACAGAACAACATCGAGAGCCTCAGGTTCGATTCCGTCACAGAGAAGCTTTACTGGGCGTACGACAACAAGTTCGTCGGCAGCTCCACCCCCGGCGGCGCCGATGTGCAAAACGTTATCGATTGTAATGCACTGGCCTGCAATGACCTGACCTGCATCGCCCTCGACCCGGCAGGGGGAAAGATTTACCTGGCCGACATAAGTAATAGTGAAATCTACCGGGCCAACCTGGACGGCAGCGGCTTTGAAACCCTGATCCCCGACAACGGCACGGTCGATGCGCCGACCGACATCGAGCTGGACCTGGCTGCCGGGCGTATGTACTGGAGCGACGAGGGGACCACGACCATCAAGAGCGCCCTGCTCGACGGCAGTGATATACAGACGGTGCTGTCCGATGGCGCAGGGGACCCGGTGAGCAAGCCCTATGCAATAGCCATCGACCCGCGAGGCGCCGGAAAGCTTTACTGGTACAATCACGGATCAAAAACCATTTACCGGGCCAACATCGACGGCAGCGGCACCGAAACCCTGTTCGGTCCGGCGGGGGTCAACACAATCCGCCGCCTTGCCCTGGATCTGGACGAAAACAAGCTTTATTGGAGCGATTACGACGGTCGCCAGATCATGCGCTCGAATCTGGACGGAAGTTTCTCAGAGACACTGGTGACACCCTCCGGCAAGCCCTGGGGGCTGGCCATCGTGCCGGGATCTTGAGGTAAGGGGGCATCATGGACACAAGACGGAGAGACAATGACCTGCCGGAAGCCGGAGATGAACGGCCAGACATCTGGGTCATCACCCGGTTCGGCTCTCCCCAGCTGGATGCCTATGCCCTGAACCTGATGGAAGGCGAGGTGCGCAGCGGGGTCAAAACCCTGAGCCTGATTTATCTCATCCTGCTGAGTGTTTCGGGGGGATTGAACCTCTACCTGGGCTTTACCGGTGAATACCTGTATACCTACGTGGTGCTGGCGGTGCTGGCCACCAACGTCTTTTTCTCTTCGCGAGCCATCGACGATATCCGCTCACTGCATTTGCTCGGCATGACCCTGCTGGTGGTCAGCAGCAGCGCGCTGGTGCTGCAGGCCCACAAGATCGGCGCATTCGGCATGCCGCTTTACATTGGGGTGGTGCTGATCTTCGTGGTGGTTCCGCTGGTCCCCTGGGGGCTGCGCGAAGCATCCTCCATCGTGGCTCTTATCTACCTGGTCTTTACCCTGTCGACCTCCCTGGCCAGCGAGAGGTTTGGCGCTTCGACCCTGCTTCTTCTGCAGTTCTTCATGCTCAGCGCCGCGCTGATCGTGCTGGTGCTGGTCGCCCGCAGCGCCAGGGTGCGCAAAACCGAGATCAAGAGCCTTTTCCAACTGGAGTCGGCCCACCAGGAGATGCGCAGCCTCTCCTATCGCGACCCGCTCACCGGGGCCTGGAACCGGCGGTATATCCAAGACCGCTATGATGAGGCGATCACCCGTTACTGCGAAGAAGGCAGGGACTGTTATTTTCTTCTCTTCGATCTGAACCGCTTCAAGCAAATCAACGATACCTACGGCCATGCCTTCGGTGACCGGGTTCTTCAGTGGGTGAGCGAATCCTTCAACGAACATCTGCAGCCGGGAGAGATCTTTGCCCGCATGGGCGGAGATGAATTTGCTTTGTTGCTGGCCCAGGCTCCGCAGCCTTATCTGCAGAAAAGTCTTGAGAGTCTCAACGTGCGGCAGAGCCGGGTGCGCCGAATGGGCTGGGATGATGCGGATGGCGTGACCATCAGTATCGGCTTGGTGAACCTGGCACCAGAATCAGAGCAGGTCCCCTTCACCAGTGCCTATAAAGGAGCAGACAAGGCGCTTTACGAGGCCAAGGCCAAGGGGGGGAACCGGGTGGAGGAAGGGACCCTGGCCTGCGCCGTGGCGGATCCCGCCGTGATGCTCAATGATGGACGGCCCGGGGGCGCCTCATGATCCGCTTGAACAGATTTGCCCCGGCGCTGCGCCGGTCTCCGAAACTTCATGGGCCGGGCCCGATCGGCCTCGAATTGGGCTGGTACCACATGCAGATGATCCAGATGGAGCGAAGCGCTCAGGGCATCAGGATGCGCGCGGTGGCCTCCATCCCCTATCCGTCGACCCGGGAGGACCTGCTTGGCTCCCCCAAAGATTTTATGACCCTGGTGAGGGACGCCTTGAAGGGCAAGTCGTTCAAGGGCCGGAAGGTGGTCTCCTGCCTGCCCGGGAACGGGACCAGGATTATTAATTTAACGTATGGGAATCAAAAGGACAAAAGCCGGGACGAGGTGGTTCTCAACGAAGTCATGGCAAGCCTCGGAGGCGGAAACCCCGAGGAGTTGGTCATCGACTATCTCACCATTCGCGGTCAGGACGAAGAGTCCCGGGACAAAACGGCCCTGGCTGCCGTAGCCAACCGGGAGCAGGTGCTTTCTTACCTCGATCTGTTAACCAGGGCCGGCCTGGAGCCGTTGGCACTGGATATCGGTCCTGCTGCTTTGCGGAGATTGGCCGCCTTTCTGGATCGTGACAAAAAGTATCCGACGGTTCTTTTGATCAATTTCGGCAGCGCCAAGAGCTACCTGACAGTGGTCTCAGGCGAAAGGCTGATCATCGATCGCGAAATGGACCTTGGGGCGAAAAGCCTGGTTGAACATCTTGGCCGGGCGTTAAGTATGGACGAGGGGCAGGCACTCGAAATACTCAAAAGATACGGTTTAAAACACAAGGAGGACAGTCTCGAAACGTTGGAAACAGCAGGACATGACCGGGAAATCATTCAATCGGTTGTGGGAATATTGAAACCGGTATTTCTTGAGTTCGCCGACGAGGTGAACAAAGCGCTGATTTACACCGCTTCGGAGACGCGGGGGATGTCGGTCGACCAGGTTTATCTGCTCGGCAGCCTGGCCCGTTTCCCGGGGGTGGACCAGTACCTGGAGGAGATGTTTTCAATTCCGACCAAAGTTCTCGATCCTCTTACCTCATTTACCGATGGCAGCACCAGCCTTCGCGACCCGGGCCAGGATGCGCCGGTCGGTCTGGCCGTCGCCGCGGGCCTGGCCCTGAGAGGGTTTTCCGTCTATGAATGAAATCGATCTGATTCCTGCGGATTATCGCCAGCTGCGGCGCCTGCGAAGGGATTTTCAACGCTTCGGGACGATTTTTGTGTGTCTCGTTCTGGCGATTGCCCTTGGTAAGGGGTGGCTTGTCCAAAGCATCCGTGCGGAAAAAACCGAGATCGATCAGCTCAAGCGGGGGGAGGTCTCGGTTCTCAACCAGAGACGGCAACTTGAAGAGCTTGAGGGCCGGCAAGCCGACCTCAAGGCGCGCCTCGAGGTCCTTGATGCGCTGCGCGGCGGACCGCCTGCGCAGAAAATGTTCGTTGCCCTGGATCGGGCCCTGGATCCCTCGGTGTGGTTTACCGACTGGAAATTCGTGCGCGAGGGGGAGATCGAGGAGGCAAAGCCGCAAACCCGGCAGACCGGTTATTTCATCGTGGTCCCCAAGGGCGCTCAAAAGAACGGCAATGTTCCCTGGAACGACAGAACCCGGATGGAGATCCGCGGACAGGCGCTGAGCCATTCGGACCTGGCCGGCTTTGTTCAGAGGCTTCTCGCCCAGCCGGAAATCGTGGATGTCAACCTGCTGAATACCGGCACACGGCGATATACCTTCAGGGAGATCGTCGAATTTCGTCTCGCTGCTTTGATCGATTCGAGGGGGCAGGGATGATTAGAGCCGATTTGCTCAAGACCGTTGAGCCCCGGGTTGTGTATCTGGCCATGGCGTCTGCCGTAGTGCTGACCCTGATGGCGTCTTACCTTTATCTGTTTAAAAAGCCGCAACTTGAATATTCGCGGCTGAAACAGGCGCGGGTCTTGCTTGAAGCTAAGGTAGATGCCGGCGGGTATCTCACCGGGCAGATCGAGACCCTCAGGGGCAATGTGGCGCAACTCACCCGGCGCCTGCAAGGCGAAAGCCCTCTGTTGCCGGTCAGCGAGATGGTGGCTCACGCAGTCGATCGCCTGGACCAGATCTCCCAGAGTCACGACATCAGGTTTGTCGGCATCAAGCCCGGCCAGCCCAAAACCATCCCCATGTTCGAAGAAATCCCCTTCGCCATGGAGGTTTCGGGGAGCTATTTCAGCCTGTATCAATGGCTGCACGATGTGGAGCAGGCCCTTGGCCCCATGGTCGTGAAACGGGTCGAGTTGAGGCCGCAAAGTTCACCTCGGGACCTGCAAATGAAACTGGAAATGGTCTCTTACCGGCCTTCAACGGAGGACATGTGAAAAGCCCTGGTCTGATCCTGGCTGGGACTCTGGTCCTGATGTTTTCGGGTTTTGGTGTTGCCCTGGCCGAACCTGCTGTTGCCCTGCGACATGACCCCTTTTTACACCCGAGGCTTGCACCTGCACCGCCTGCTCCCCCGGTGCCGGGGCAAGCCCCGGCTCTCAAGCCGGTCACCCTGGAACTGCGGGCCACAATGATTTCAGGAGACTGGACGATGGCCAACATCAATGGGGTGATGTTGTTGCCTGGCCAGGAGGTCGAGGGCCACCGCCTGGTTGCGGTCGGTGAGCGGGAGGTGGTGGTTGAAAACGGAGGCAAAAAACGAACCGTCTCCATGGACGAGGACGAATAGTGATTTTGATGCGTCAGCCTTCACTAACACCTGAATCCGTGAGTTCTGACCGGGCAATAGCGCAAGTCATTGACCTGCCTAAGCGTTCAAAAAATCACCGACGAACCTGTGGGTGCGCCTCAGATTTT
>CALZIZ010000159.1 GCA_945787465.1 uncultured Desulfuromonadales bacterium | reverse complement strand
ACGAAAATGGGCCGGGAAAAATCCCGGCCCATTTTGTGTTTTTTAAAAAACCAGGCGTTCCATGAACCCGGTATCGGCTCGACCTTCCCTGAAGTCCTTGTTCGTCATGATGCGTTGATGAAGAGGAAGGGTCGTCTTGATGCCACCGATGATGTATTCATCAAGTGCGCGGGCCATACGGGTGATGGCCTCTTCGCGGGTTTCTGCATGCACGATCAACTTGGCGATCATCGAATCGTAATGGGGCAACACGGTGTACTGGTCGTAGACCGCGCTGTCGACCCTCACGCCAAGGCCCCCTGGGGGATGGTAGCCGTCTATTTTGCCCGGACAGGGAGTGAACTTGACTGGGTCTTCGGCGTTGATCCGGCACTCTATTGCGTGCCCGGTGATCTTGATATCCGACTGCTTGAACCGCAGAGGCTGACCGGCGGCAGAGAGAATCTGTTCTTTGATGATATCCACGCCGGTAATCATCTCGGTGACGGGATGCTCGACCTGAACGCGGGTATTCATCTCCATAAAGTAGAAGTTGTTATCCGAATCGAGGAGAAACTCCATAGTCCCGACACTCGAATAATTGACCGCCTTGGCTGCGGCCACGGCGCATTCGCCCATCTTTTTCCGCACCGCGGGGGACAAAACGGGACAGGGCGCCTCTTCAAGGAGCTTCTGGTGACGCCGCTGGATAGAACAATCGCGCTCGCCCAGATGAATCACATTGCCGTGCTTGTCGGCCAGAATCTGAATTTCGACGTGACGGGGACACTCGCAGAATTTTTCAATATAGACCTCGGGGTTTCCGAAGCCGGCCTGAGCTTCGCTGCGGGCGGCCGCAAAGGCATTGCCCAACGAGGCCGGAGAGTGAACCACTTTCATCCCGCGTCCACCGCCGCCGGCGGTCGCCTTGATGATGACCGGGTAGCCGATGTCGGAGGCGATCTGCTTGGCCTCTTCAACGGTGTTAACCCCTTCGGTGGTGCCGGGAAGAATCGGCACCCCTGCCTTGATGACCGTCTGCCGGGCACGGATTTTGTCACCCATAAGGCGCATGTTTTCAGCGGTCGGGCCGATAAAGGTAATACCGCAATTAGCGCAGATTTCAGCGAACTCGGCGTTTTCAGAGAGGAATCCGTAACCGGGATGAATGGCATCGGCATCGGTGACCTCGGCGGCACTGATGATGGCCTTCATATTGAGATAGCTCGACGCGCTGGCTGCAGCACCGATGCAGACGCTCTCGTCGGCAATTTTGACGTGGAGAGCCTCACTGTCAACATCCGAGTGAACGGCGACGGTCTTGATCCCCAGTTCTTTGCAGGCCCGGATGATCCGCAGCGCGATCTCTCCACGATTGGCGATCAGTACTTTATGAAACATGTGTTTTTCTCCGAAAAACAGGCTAAAGGTTAAAGGCTAAAGGTCAAAGGATTACCTTTTTCCTTTATCCTTGATCCTTTTTCCTGCCAATTAAATCCGCTCAACAACGAAGAGGGGATCGCCGTATTCAACAGGCTGGGCATTTTCCTTGAGGATTTCGACAATCTTGCACTTGAATTCGGCTTCGATCTCGTTCATCAGCTTCATCGCTTCAACGATGCAGAGCACCTGGCCCTTTTCGACCACAGAGCCGACTTCGACATAGGGATCGGAGTCGGGGGACGGGGCCCGGTAGAGAGTTCCGACGATAGGAGAAGTAATGGTTTCGTGCTTATCACTCATGGCGGCGGCTTCAGCGGCCACAGGAGCTGCGGCAGGGGCGACCGGCGCAGGGGCGGCAGCAGGCATGGGCTGGGGCGTCAGGTAGGCCTGGGGAGCTGCAACGTGAACAATCTCTTGCTCTTTGCCGCGCTTGATGACGATTTTTTCGTCGGCGTTTTCCATCTCAAACTCGGTAATATCGGTTTCAGTTACCAATTTGATGAGGGTTTTAAGGTCCTTGATGTCCATTACATTTCCTCCTGGTAATCATTTTTTGATCAGTCTGACAGCAATCAAGCTGCCGTCACAGGGCGCCCGGATTAGTGGCCCGCCGATAGGCTCAAATGACAGAAATGACTTCAGAAGAAGTCATTTCCAGATTGGGCGTGCGTACTGCTTGCTGAATCCGTAAGGGGTGAGGGGTGAGGGGTGAGGGGTGAGGCGTATTTCACCAAACAATAACAAAGCCCTTCGCCTTTTCTCCTCACACCTTACGCCTCACTCCTCCCGTATTCATAAAGGCAAAGCCCGCCACTGTTTTGGGATGAGGGTCAGCGCTTTGTATCCTTGAGCCGTCACCTGGATGGTATCCTCGATCCGAACACCACCGAGGTCAGGGATGTAAATGCCCGGCTCAATGGCGGGTATTCGTGAATTTCCAGCCCGACCCCATGACCGAGCCCGTGGCCGAAATAGTCGCCAAAACCCTTGTCGGCAATATACTGGCGGGCGGTCGCATCGATGTCTTTTAGAGCCACCCCGGGGCGCACAAGTTCCATGGCCCGGTCATGGGCTTCCAGCACAACATCAAAGATCTGCCGCTGTTTTGCAGAAACCTCGCCAAGGGCAAGAGTCACCGTTTCGTCCGAATAATAACCTTCGTAGCGGGTCCCGAAATCGATGGTAACCAGATCCCCGGCCTCGATCTTTTTGTCCGAGGCTACACCATGGGGCAGCGCCCCTCGATAACCAGAGGCGACAATAAAATCAAAAGCCTTGTCCTCGCCGCCAAGACGCTTGAGGGCAAACTCCAGAGCCAGGGCGATGTCGCGTTCTATGGCACCGGGGCGGATTAGGGGGAGGATTTCCTCAAAGGCTTTGGCATTGAACTGCGCCGCCCGTGCCAAAGCGGCGATCTCCTCAGGTCCCTTGCGAATTCTCAGGGCCTGCAGTTCGTTTTCAAGCGCGACCCATTCGACCTCGTCGCCACCTTTTTCCTGCAACTGGCGGACGGTTGCATAAGGCGTGGTCTGGGCTTCAAACCCGACCCGGACGGCTTCCTGAGCAGCTAGGCACTCGATGATGCTATCATTTTTCACCCGATACTCGACAACCGAGTCGGCCCTGACCTGTTGCGAGGCCTGGGCGGTATAGCGCGAATCGGTCAAAAAACTGCTGCCCGTGCGGGTCACCACAAGAGCACCGTCGGTCCCGGTGAAACCGCACAGATAACGGATGTTGGTTAAATTCAAAAAAACCAGGGCATCGAGATCTGCGTCGGCAAGAATCTTCTGTACCTGTGGCGCTCTGTCTTTTAACATAAAGATCTTTTACCCACAATAATTATGCTTTTAACTTCCCTAAAAGGCCCCTGAGACCCAAGACATAACTGGCCGATCCGAAACCACAAATCTGCCCTAGAGCTACCGGAGCGATATAGGAATGGCTGCGGAATTCCTCCCGGGCATGGACATTGGACAAATGGACCTCAACTGCCGGCAAACCCACTGCAGAAATAGCATCGCGCAGTGCCACGCTGGTATGGGTCAACCCGCCAGGGTTAATGATCAACCCGGCGACATCCTCAGTCCGGGCCTGATGGATGCGATCGATGAGGACGCCTTCGTGATTGGATTGAAAAGAGACAACCTCTGCCCCCAGTTCGCGCCCCAGGTCAAGGAGTTTGCGATCGATATCGGCAAGGGTTTCGCTGCCGTAGATCTCGGGCTCGCGAGTGCCCAGCAGGTTCAGGTTGGGCCCGTGCAGGACGAGGATTTTCATGCCAGGGCCTGCCGCAATCGGGTCGATTCGCGCATGAGCAGATAGCGGCCCTTGCCGAAATTCCCCCCATTCTCAAGGGTCAAGGCAACAAAATATTCATCGTTGAGGGTGTGAATGACCACATGAAAGCGTTCAGTCTTGATGGCCACCTCTTCCATGTTGCCGGTATTGAGGATCTCGGCGGTCTTTTTGATCTCTTTGAGAATATTGGCATACTCAACAGCCACCAGTTGCAGGTCAACACCCTCGCAGGGTTTGAAAAAGTTCTCGATGGCAAGCCCGTCATAGCCCATGAGAACCGCACCAATCCCCCCACCAGTGCCTTCAACTATATCTTTTAAAATGGTTTTAAACATATTCTCTCCTGAGACGGATCGCCTCTAACCAGCGATTAAGAGTTTCAAGATGGCGCATCCGTCCGGACTTTTGATCCACAACTGCCGGTGCAGCAGGCGTTGCATCCACGGTCGGTTCAGCAGGAGCCGGCTCAGCCGCTGAGGCCTGCACTGCCATTGGAGCCGCTTCGGGAGAAACCTCCGTTTCGGCCTGGGCCTCAAGTTCGAGCTTCAAGGCGACCAGCTTTTCACGAATCTCCACATTGTGGGGATCGGCTTTGAGCAGGTCCCGATAGACCTTCAGGGCCCTCTGGGGAAACCCCTGCCTGATATAGATGTCGGCAATGGTAGCGGTCGTGATGGGATCAATGGTTTCGACCTGAGGCCGCAAAGAGACCGGTCGCCTGGACCGTGCGGCGGCTGGAGGCGGCTCAGCCGGGGGCGTTTCAGCCGTTTCGACCACCTCAGCCGTTTCGGCCATCTCAGGCGCCTCAGCCGCAACAGGTGTCACAGCCTGCGATGCGGAGGACCTGAAACTGGCAAGCACCTTTTGCAAGGCCGGGTCTTCGGGGTGGATCTGTACAGCTTTTTCCACGACCTCGAGGGCCTGTTGCTTTTCGCCATCAGCCAACAGGACTTTAACCAGGCCTTTAAACGCAGGCAAACTTTCAGGTTCGAAACGCAAGGCTTTTTCAAAAGATGCGGCAGCGGCAAAGCCGTCGCCTCGTTGGGCGTAAACCCTTCCCAGCACCGTGTACCCGGGACCGTACTTGGGCAATGCGCGAATGCCCTTTGAGGCGACATTGTAGGCTTCATCCAGAAGCCCCATGCGCCGATAAGCTTCGGCCAGGGAAACGAAGATCGTCGAATTGGGTTTTTTTGCCAGGATTTCAGTATAATTGGCAATTTGGGCAAGAAGGGAGCCATCAGGCGAAGATTGGGACATGTCGGCACCTACTCAGTTAGGTAAGTCGGGCAAAATGGAAGAAAAGAGGCTTTGGGGGTCGTCAACGTCTTGAATAAGACAATCGCCAATTCCGCGATTGACCACCATCCGGAGTACTCCTTCTTTTACTTTTTTATCCCTCCCCATGGCTTGCAGATATTGCTCCAAAGACAGGCTGGGGGGAACAATGGGCAAATTAAAGGATTTCAGCAGATCATCAATCAATACCACCTGTTCAGATGAACAGAGCCTCAGAGATCTCGAAATACGTGCAGCAACACTCATGCCAATAGCAACAGCCTCACCATGTCGAAATGTTTCGTATCCGGTGAGGGTTTCCACGGCGTGCCCGAAGGTATGCCCAAAGTTCAATATCGCCCTGAGAGAACTCTCTTTTTCGTCAATTTCTACAACATTCGCCTTTATTTGGCAAGACCTCTTTACCGCCTCCACCAGGGCCTGATGCTCAAGATTACTCAGGGCGTCCCGGTGACCTCCAAGCCAATTGAAAAAATCCTGATCCCGGATAATGCCGTATTTGATGACCTCGGCTATGCCGGCAGCAAACTCTCGCGAGGGCAGGCTCTTAAGGGTCGCCACATCGATATGCACATGAAGAGGCTGATAGAATGCCCCGATGAGGTTTTTGCCGAGGGGATGATTGATAGCGGTTTTGCCGCCCACCGAGCTATCGACCTGGGCCAGCAAGGTGGTCGGAACCTGCGCAAAGGGGATGCCCCGCAGGTAGGTTGCCGCAGCAAACCCCGTAATATCGCCGACGACCCCTCCTCCGAGGGCGATCAGCCCGCTGGAACGGTCAAAGCACCCGGCGATCAACCCATCGTAAATCTGCATAAGGCTTGTCTGATTCTTGTATTCCTCGCCATCAGGAATGACGATGGTATCGGCGGCAAAGCCGCTCTCGGCAAGAATCTCAAGAGTCTTGGCACCGTAAAGCCCGCGAACTGTCGGATTGGTGACCACCGCAACCTTTTTTGGAAACCCGACCGCCTGCAGTGCTTCTCCAAGCCGACTCAATATCCCTTCGCCGATCCATATGGGATAACTTCTTTCCCCCAGCCCTACGGTAATTTTTTCCATTATCTTCCGCTCCAACTCTGCAGCGCATCCAGCACGGCCTTGGCAACATCGCCAGCGCTGCCCTGCTCACTGTTTACAACCAGATCCGCCTGCGCGTAAAGAGGCAGGCGTTCTTCCAAAAGAGTTTTCACCTTATCCCAGCCAGCGCTCGAATCGGCCAGGGGCCGCTCACCGCAGCCAGCCAGGCGAGCCTGCAGGCAGAGCCATGAGGCCTGCAGGTAAACCACGGGGCCAAGACGCTGCATGAGATCCCAATTTTGCGGCCGGCCGATGATCCCGCCGCCGGTCGCAATAATCGCCCCGCTGATTTCGGCAAGCGATGCCAGGGCGGTGCTTTCGTAATCACGAAAAGCCCCCTCGCCTTCATCGGCAAAGATCGAGGGAATCGATTTGCCGCGCTGCTCCACGATGAGGGCATCCAGGTCAATCAGTCTCCACCCGGTAAGAGCCTCAAGCTCTTTTCCTACCGAACTCTTGCCTGACCCCATGAAACCGACCAGGACGATATTTCCAGCCTTGCTCAATTCAACCATAGACTTAACTGTCACCAGCTTCAGGAAGACACAGGACCAGGGTAGCAACGCCATGGCATGGATGCCCCGTCACTTCGCGGCTAAAATGCAAAAAAAGGACAGGGTTTATCCTGTCCTTTTTTTGCTCATCTGCCAAGAGAAAGTTTCACTCAATAATCCGCGGAGTGATGAAAATCAGCAGTTCAGAGCGGGTCTGGGTTTTATTCTTGGACTTGAAGAGGTGGCCGAGAATCGGCACCTTCATCAACAGAGGAACACCAGCCTCACCCTCGTTTTCGTTCTCAACGAAAATCCCGCCGATGACGGTCGTTTCGCCATCCCGAACCAGGACCTTGGTTTTGGCTTCTTTGGTATCGATACTGGGGGCCGACCCCCCTGCCCCGGTCTGAACGTTCGCACCAAGGGAGCTGTTGTTGGCCTCGATATCAAGGATGATGCTGTTATCGGGGTTGATGACCGGTTTGACCATCAGCTCGAGGTTGGCGTCGATGAACTCTGTCTTGGGCAGTCCGTCGGTGCCGGAGGACTGATAAGGGATGGTCGTTCCCTGACTGATAGTGGCCTCCCCACCGTTGAGGGTCGAAACCCGCGGCGTGGAGATAATTTTTCCGTAGCCGGAAGATTCCAGGGCGGAGATTCTCAGATCGAGGGTGGTGCTGTCGATCCCCACCCGACCGAAGGTGATGCCGCTACCGAGCCCGGATCCGCCGACGGTGCCTGCGGTAGGCGGGGCGATCAGGAAGCTGCCGCCCAGACCGACATTTCCGGAATTGACATCCCAGGGCCCGCCGGAATCATTGTTGTCGAAGGACAGCCCCCAGTTCACACCGAGATCGCGGCTGAAAGTCGAGCTGGCCTCGACGATTCTTGCCTCGATCATCACCTGGCGCTCGGGGGTGTCAAGAATCTGGATCAATTTTTTGACCTCCGCCACGGCAGAGGGGATATCAGTGACAATGATCTGCTTGTTGCGGTTATCCTCGGTGATCTTACCGCGTTCGGTCAAAAGTTCGCGGCTGGGGCTGGCAACGCCGCCCAGGTCGGAATAGCTAACGCTTATGACCTCGGTCGCGAGGTCTTCGAGCTTCTCTTTGGTGCGGGCGGCACTGAAGCGGGCTTCATCCATTTCGCGGATTTTGCTCTTGGGCAGCACCCTGACCACATTACCCTCCTGCAGCATGCCCAGATCTTTGATCTCCATGATCAGATCCAGGGCCTGATCCCAGGGCACATCGACCAGGCGCAGGGTGATGGTGCCCTTGACCTCGTCTGCGACAATAATATTGAAGTTGCTGACTTCGGCGATCAGCTGCAGGATCTTACGGATATCGGCATCATCGAAAACCAGGCGGATTTTTTGTCCTGTATACTCTTTTTTCTCAACTTCGGTCACCGCAACCGGCGCGGCAAAGACCTGGGGCTGGGCCACCACCGGTGCAGGGGCACCAGCAAAAACCGCCGGGGCTGCAGCGGGGGGAACAGTTACCTTGACGGTTTCCCGGGGGACCGGAGAGGCCTCGGCAAAGCCGCCGTTGTCAACGTAGAACTTGAGCAGGTTGCCTTCGCGCTGCAGCTCATAGGGAACCGACCCTTTGAGCTCAACGGCAAAACGGACATCCTGGGAGGGACCGGACAGAACCGTGTAAGGGGTAATCAGCCGAATTGCGCTGGGAAAGGCGGAAGAGTCGATGGCCCGCCTCAGACTGCGGCTGATAGAGGCGTTTTTAACCCCGAACCGAACGATATTGCCCTTGGCCACCGGAGCAATGACCCGCCCCGGGCCCGAGAGGGAGACAATCAGGACCGACCGGCCTCCTTCAAGGTTAAAGTCCAGGGCTTCAACCGCTACAGGAATATCCTTGCCTGAGGCCAGGGTTCTGGCAGGCGCCTTACGGGGCGCAGGGGCAGGTGCAACGGCTTTGGCAACAGACTGCCCCCAGGTGACAAGCAGGCCGTTATCCAGGGGCGAGACGGCGAATTTGGGGATTTGCCCACCTTCGGCATCGAACACAAACCGGGTGCGATCATCATAAAGTCCGACCCGCATCTGCTGGAAACCGAGGGAGGCGTTAAAAGAACGCTCTTTGAATGCAGGGCGAACGCCATAAGCATCGAGAACCAGGCGCGGCGGAGCGGAGAGTTCGAAATAGCGGAATTTCTCAATTTTGCCGTCGGCAAAGAGGTTGGCCCGGCCCTGCTGCATATCGACCGCAGTTACCCTGCGAGCAGCAACCCCCGAGGCAACCTGGGGCACAGAAATCGTCTTGGGAGCGACCTCCGACCCGGAATCAATCACGCTTTTTTTGACCAGGGCCGTTTCGGGAACGGCCTTTTTGCCTGCGATCGCAGAAAAGCTCACGCGAAAGTTATTTCCCGATAAAAAGACCTTGTAGGCAACCGGCTGATCGAGAAGGAATTCCATACGACCCAATTGGCCCGTGGCCAGCTCCTGGGCGGAGACCCTTAACTCTTTAACCCCGGCAGAACCAACAGCCATGGTTGGAGCAACGGTAGATACGTCCATCCCGGGGAAATCGACCACCACTCTCAAGGGATCATAAGCGTCATAGACCGTATAACGATAACCCACAGGAGTTTCGGTCTGAACCGTGACCGTCGGGTTGGCTTCATCCTGATCGACGGAAATCCCAAGGGCCCGATTCTGCACCACGGAACCTTCGGCGGCAAACACCTGGCCGAGAGCCAAAAAGCCGACCACCCCAAAAACCAGCAGCCCCATCGCCAAAAGGGCCCGGTGATTTGCAAACTGCCTGATAATTACATATCCCATTTCAATTAACTCCTTCCCGCTTAGGAAGTTCGATCGCCTGAACGTTCTTGCGAATCTCCCCGGCGAAATCGTAGTAACGTTCCTCAACGAGTATGGCGTCTTCGGTAATATCCACAATAGTACCGTTGTTCTTGCCCACCTTGACCCCCCTCTTGAGGATGAAGGACTTACCTCCCGGGGCAATCACCATGGCCTTCGGGGCTCCCTTACCGACGATAACCCCGATCAACCGCAGCTGATGCAGGTCATATTTTTGCAGTGGGGTCAGGGGCTCGCCCGATTCCAGAACCGGCCTTTTAACGACCAGCAGCGGTTCGAAGGGATCCCGCCTGCCAGTCGAGTCATAGACATATTGGGGTTCTTTTTTCTCCGGCTCCACAACGGCCGCTTCTGGCTCCGGCTGGGGCTTGGGCTTGGCTGCCACGGCTTTTTTGGCCGGGGGAACTGGAGTGTGAGCCGGCTCTTCGCTGCAGCCGGCCCACAAGGGCAGAAATCATTCCTGCTTCCCTCTGGTGGATATTATTTGGATGCCTCTTCAATAAACCGGAAGGTGGTTGCCAGACAATCAATGGCCAGAACCGTCCGCCCCGGCTCACTCTTAGGACCGGTCAGGCTCAGGTTGCTGAGATTGACGATTCGTGACATGTTGCCCACATCATAGCTGAAACTGGCGACCTCATTGTAAGACCCGACGAGTTTCAAAGAAACCGGGACCTCGGCGTAAAATCCTTTGGCCGCCTCGCCGCCGGGCTGAAACCTCAGCACCTCAAGACCATTGTCCTTGGCCAGGGCCGCGATGCTGGTCAGCAGAGTGGGAATTTCCTTTTTATTGGGCAGCTCTTTAAGGGCGGATTCTAGCTGCTGCTTCATCTTTTCGTATTCTGCCCTGAACTTGGGCAGATTGTTGGCGATGCGCCGATCCTGCTGAAGTTTAAGCTCCAGCGACGCGTTGCGCTGTTGCAGGTTGGTATATTCCTTGTGCTTCGGCATATACATGAACCAGTAAAACGCCCCTGCCACCAGCACCATGACCGCAACGACAATGAGAGATCGTTGGTACCTGGGCAGCTTAAGAATCTTTTCTATGCGGGGATCCATGGCCAGTCCTTATCCCTGAGAGGGCTGCTTGGGCGGGGTCTCGACCCGGCTGTTGAGGCTGAACTTCTGTAGTTTCAAGTCCCCTTGCAAAACCTGTTCAACAACACGCAGTTCAACGTTCTTGTAATAGGGCGAGGCCTCAAGATCTCTCAAGAAGCGAGCCACGGTCTCTTCATTGAGACCGACCCCTTCCAGATCGATCGAGCCGCCCGACTCCCTGAACGAGGTGATCCAGAGTTTTTCGGGCAGCACCCGGCTCAATTCGTCAAGCAGATGAACCGGACCGCTCTTGCCCTCTTTCAGCTTGTCCAGAACATCGAGCTTGCCTCGAAGTTCCTGCTGAAGTTTTTTGAAATGGGCGACCTCACCGATAGCTTTTCGCAGGCGCTGAATTTCAGCTTCTTTCTGGCTGATCGATTCCTGTTCAGCGCTGACCTTGCCGGACAATGACATGTAAAAACCGGCGCAAGCAACGGTAACCCCGATCAGACACAGGGCGAAGACAACCAGTTGCCCACGCAGTTGTTCCTTTTTCTGGGCGGCCCTGACGGGCAGTAGATTAATCCGAATCATTTGTCGCCCAACCTCCTCATGGCAAGTCCAACGGCAACTGAGAACAGGGGCCCGACAGCCTTGATATATTCGAGGTCAAAATCCTTCTCGCTGACCGCGATCTGGCGGAACGGTTCCAGCATTTCCACCGGAATCCCCAAACGCTGCTCAAGTGACTCCTTGACCTGAGAAGACTTGGAAACCCCGCCGGTGATAAATATCTTCTGCACCTTTTCATCGGAGGAGGTCGCCGAAAAGAAGTCAAGAGAACGCTGAACCTCCTGGGTCAGATTCTCGATCGACTCGCTGACCACCTCTTCCACCGCAGCGGGGTCGACATCTTCGGCCTCGCCGCCGAGCTTGACTTTTTCGGCATCCTCGCCGCTGAGGCCGAGACGTTTCTGAATCTCTTCGTTGAACATGTTGCCGCCGACCTGGATATCCCTGGTGAAGACCGAAGCGCCTTCTTTGAGGATATTCACGTTCATGGCCGAGGCCCCCATGTTGATCAGCGCAACGATCTCCTCATCCGAGGCACCGTAATTGATCTCAAAAGAATTCTGGATGGCAAAACAGTCGACATCCATGACCACCGGGCTCAGGCCGCATTCCTGAAAAACCGCCACGTAATCGTTGACGAAATCCTTTTTAGCCGCCACCAGAATGACATTCATCTGCGAGGGGTCTTTGGCATCGGGCCCGATGATCTGAAAATCGAGATTCACCTCAGAAATTTCAAAGGGGATGTACTGCTCGGCCTCCCATTGAATGGAAGCCTCCATCTCCTCTTCGGTCATGATGGGCAGTTGAATTTTGCGGATGATGACCGAATGGCCCGAAATAGAAGTTGCGACATTTTTTGTCTTGATCTTCTGGCTTTCCACCAGGTTCTTGATCGCATCGGTCACCGAACTGGAGTCCATGATGGCATTATCCACAATCGCCTCAGGCGACAGCGGATAAATCCCGAGCCCCTTTGCTTTTTAATAGCATCCGAGGATCCCGACTCAGGTTTATAAGGACATCCAGCCATTAACCATGGCAAAACACAAAGCAAACCTCGTACCAGATCATCCCTCATCTTCAGGAAAAACCTTTTCCTTATCCCCCAGGGTCAACCCAAGGGCCAGGATAATCTTGCGCATGGTGGACATCCGGCAGTTGGCACCGCCCTCAATCCGATCGATGGTCAGCGCAGAAACACCGGCCTTACGGGCCAGCTCGGCCTTGCTCATGAGCAAGGACTCACGAATCTCTTTTACGCGATTTCGGGCCATCTTTAATTATCCAGTCATTACATTTAGCAAAATTTTGCTTAATTATATGTAAATTAGGATAACAGTCAAGCAATTATGGTTACTTGAGTCGCCTAAATAATAAGCAAACCCCATTAAGAACATCGCTCACACCCAACATAGTGGGTAAACCCACTACCCCCCCACAGGATCTTGGGGGTAAACAAAAAGTAGAAAAACTTTATCCACCATAAGGGGGAGACAGACCAACACCGGCAGGGGAAAGGCGATTCTCAGGTGACAAAAAAAGACAAATACCAGCGAATCAGGTCCCGGCCCCAGAACAGAAAGATCAGTGCTCCGGCAGCCAGAAAAGGGCCAAAAGGGATCGCCAACTTGCCATCAGCCTTTTTCAGCAGCATCAACGGCACACCGACCAATGAGCCGAGAAACGAACTGATAAATACAATCGGCAACACGGCCTGCCAACCGAGAAAAGCTCCGAGCATGGCGAGCAGCTTGATATCACCGCCACCCATCCCCTCTTTTTTTGTCAAAATTTCGTACAGAAAGGCCACCAGAAACAGACTACCGCCACCGATCAGAATCCCCAGAATTGAATCGGTCCAACTCACCCAAGGAATGCCAAAGGAACAGGCAAACCCGATGACAATGCCGGGAAGACTGATCACATCAGGGATAATCTGATGATCGAGGTCGATAAAGGTGATTGCAACCAGGGAGGCCGTAAACAACCAATATACAGGGGTAGCCCAGCTGAAGCCGAACAAGTAGATGACAATGACGAACAGCAGGCCTGTCAGTGCCTCGACCATCGGATAACGCAGGGGGATATGCACCTTACACGAGGCGCATTTGCCGCCGAGCAACAGGTAGCTGAGAATGGGGATGTTCTGGTACCAGTTGATTCCGGAGCCACACTTGGGGCAGCGGGAGCGAGGGGAGACGATTGATTCGCCTGCGGGTATGCGATAGATGCAGACGTTGAGGAAGGAGCCGATAACCGCCCCCAAGATAAAAGCGGAACCTAGAAAAAAGTAGAATTCAAACGGCAAGAGGTTGACTCCTGAAAAGAAAAAAACGTTAATTCGAGGCTGGGGGCTTGCCTGAAGGCTTCTCTTGTGGGGCCATTACAAACTTGCTAGTACTGAAAACCCGGCCGTTTTCAAGCACTACCCATCTTCCACCATACGGGTCGAGCGGCAGTTCACTCAGATAGCCCGCAGATATAAGCTCAACCAGTTTCTCTGGAGACCGGCCCTCCTGAGCTTTAAATTTATCCAGGGCTTCTTCGATAGCGACTGCCCGCGCCAAGGCCAGCATACGAGTCTCCAAACGGTTTCTCAAGAATACATCATCCGTATCTGCCAGCATTTCTTCCAGAAAGAGGAGTGCAGTCCTGGACTTACCACCATAATATGCCAAACGGGCACCCAACGTTGCCAGGTAGGAGGGGCTTCCAGGCAATCGGGAGGCCGTCATAATAAAGCCGGACGCAGCTTCGTAATCCTTTAAAAAATAGAAATTATTAAATCCGACATAGAACGGCAAACGCCAATCAAAGGCACGATATTCCATTCCCTTGCTGAGTAACCGGTTGGCTTCCTCGGGTTTCCCGGCATCCCAGGCCAACAAACCCTCTGCCAGCACATAGGGGTCGACAAAATAAGGGTCCAGATCTGTTACAACATCAAAACTTCTGATCACAAATTGCCAATCTTCCTCATTAAGCAGATCCCCGGATCCGCTTTTGCCACCGACAAATGTCGCTATCTTGAGGAACAGAAAATCGGAG
>CALZIZ010000158.1 GCA_945787465.1 uncultured Desulfuromonadales bacterium | reverse complement strand
GTAGACTTCTCCGCGAGGGCCGAATTCGCTGCCGTGGCAGGGGCAGTAGAAGCCCTCGTCCATGGTGTTGAGCAGGCAACCGAGGTGGGTGCATTCGAGACTCACCGCCCCGATCTGGTCACCCTGGCGTACCAGGGCGATGCGCAATTCAGGCATGGGTAAGAGCTGCCCTTCCGGCAACGCGTCGATGGGGCGCACCGGGGTCCAATGGGCCGAAGAAAACCGCCCGGCGGCCAGCCAGACATCGATAAAAACCGATCCCAGGGCGGCTGCAGCAGTCCCCGCGAAACCCCAAATTGCCGCTTTGAAAAGCCATTGGCGACGATTCATGGGGAAAGCCTCTCCGTCGGTTGGGTGTGGGAAAGGCGGCGCACCTTGTCAACCAGTGACCAGAGTTCGACAGCGGAAAATTGCCGCGCAAAAGCCGGCATGGCCGTTCCGGGGACCCCGTCATGAATCGTCCGGAGGATGCGCTGGTCAGCGAGGTTGCCAAAGTATGGGTGGTTGGTCAGGTTGCGGGGCCGGGGCAGGTGACTCAGGGATTCTGGGCCCTTGCCGGTGCCGGCCACTCCGTGGCAGAGGGCACACTGGTCAATGAAGAGGACCTCGGCCGACTCCTCCTCCAGGAGCACTTGAGGTCTTATCGGAAGCTGCGGCAGAAGTCTTTTTTCCTGCCGAGAACTGCCGATAAATGCGCTGTAAATCAAATCGAGCAGGCTCTCCAATTGCTGGTCGTCGAGCAGGCCCTCGTAAGGGGGCATGCTTGTGCCTGCAATCCCCTTTTTGACCGATCTAACCACCCGCAAATCGTCGATGCTCTGAAAAAACCGCCTGTTTCCAGTAAAGGCGCGGGGAAAGTTCGCGAGGTTCGGCTGAATAAGACCCTGTCCGTTTCCCTCTGCGGCGTGGCATCGCTGGCACAGCTGCATGAAAAGATGTTTTGGGTCTGCAGGCAGGCTCTTTTGCGGCCTGGCCTGAACCAGCGAATCTAGCACCAGCTTTCTGGTCACGGAATCCAGGGGCATTTGGGGCATGATCGCCCCAGGGACCTTGGCGCTGGGGTTGGTGAGGAAAACCTCCAGATATTTGCGGCTGCGCATTGCACCGATAGTGCTGAGATCCGGGGCGATTCGGCCGTCGATATCGCCGAACTGGTGGCAGGCGAGGCACCTGACTTCGTTCAAAAGCTCCCCGGCAGGCATAACTGCCAGCGCCGACTGCTCTTTCAGCCTGGGGGCAGTCTTAGCCCCTGCTGCAGCAAGCATCATCGGGGTTTTGTGGAAGGGCTCTGCCACCCGGCTTTTGAGATAGTAGCTCATGGCCTTGGCCTGAGAACGCGAAAGGGGGTAGCGGGGCATAATCGAGTTGGGCGGGTCGAGCTTGGGGTCGCGGATCGCCTCGATGATATTGCGCACCCCGAGGGTGCTGCCGACCCTGCCAAGGTCGGGACCGAGCCTCCCTCCATCGTGGCAGGCATCGCAGGCTTTCTCCCTGTAGAGCTGGTACCCTTTCCACGCCTTTTCCGCGCCGGGCAGGGGGGCCGGGTCGTGGCAGGTAAAGCAGCTGCTTTGCAGTTCAGCCCCCTTGAGGACGGTGCGTGCCCCGAGCCCTGGCAGACCATGGGAAATCTCCCGGTCCACGGCCATCCCCTCACCCAGATGGCAAGCCGTGCAGCCAAGGGTTTCAACGGAATGGGGGGCGATATCGGGATGGGGCTCGGGCCCCTCGTCGTTGCTGCGGCTGCCTTGGGGGTGGCAGCTGGTGCAGTGTTCGCGGACCGGTTGACCGTTGAGATTGAAGCTCAGGTCAGCAACCTGAGCCGTGTGGTGGTCAAAGCCGCCGTTACCGCCCCATAGCAGCGCGGCCAGCGACGCAGCACAGGCCGCAAGGGCTGCAAGCAGCAGCAGAGGGGTAAGCCAGCGCGGTTCTTGGGATGGTGAAGTATTGGTCATGACACCCGGAGTAAGGATTGTATTATCAGCACCTTCTATTATCATGAATTGTGCCAAGAACCAATTCATGATGATAGAGATGCCTCCTCTGATGGATTAAGTGCTCGAAATCACAGCTATTTTGACAACTGAGAGCGGGTGTTCTGGCATATGTTTGACTCCTTGGACAAGGGGGCGCAGGGTCTGCCGCGACCTGAAAGAGTTGATTCTGTGGGTATTTCTATTTTCATGGATTGGAGAATATTCCTCGCAGTGTTGAGCAATATTCTACACTTTGGAGGTCGGCAAATTGGGTCATGGGGGCTAAATACGCAAACTAATGAAGGAAACAGATTTGGGCACGTTCTGTGTAATCAAGGACTTACGATATCGCCGGTAGGGGAACACCTCCCCGGAATAACCAGGAGAGACAATGAACCTTTGGTGCAAAAGAATGATAACAGCCCTTTGCGGCCTGGTTCTGATAGCCCTGACTGGAACCGCCTTAGCCGCCGAACCCCAGGTCCTTTCAGGTCTGGTGAACCAGGCCCTGACCAATAATCCGGACCTGCAGGCGGCCGAAGCGCGCTGGCGGATGTTCGAGCGAAAGGTTGTTCCGGCCGGTTCCTTTGATGACCCGCAACTGGCGCTGGCACTGGTGAACTTTCCTGTGGACAGCTTCAAGGATGACAAAACCCCCATGACCGGCAAGGACATCCGCTTCACCCAGAAGTTTCCGTTCCCGGGTAAACTGGGGTTGAAGGGCGAGATGGCCGAGCAGCAGGCCCTGTGGTACCGGGGGGCTTATGAGGACGCCAAGCTGAAGCTCGGACTGGCGGTGCGTGAGAGCTGGTATGAACTCTATTACATCGACAAGGCCCTGGGGATTACCGAAAAAAACCTTGCGGTGCTCAAGGATTTCCTTCGCTTGACCGAAACCCGGTACCAGGTCGGCACCGGGTTGCAGCAGGACGTGCTAAAGGCCCAGGTCGAGCGGTCGAAACTGATGGACCGACGCTTTAACCTCAGGCAACAACGCCGCAGCGCTGCGGCGCGCATCGAGAAACTGGTCAATCGCCCCCTGGCCGAAGACTTGAAGGCCCTGCCGGAGATCGAAATGGCCGAGGTTGATGAGAACCTCGAGGTTTTCGAGCGTCAGGCCGAGATAAATAGGCCCCTGTTCAATGCCTACCAGGCGCTGATCGACCGCTTCAAAGCACAGAGGGACCTGGCGAGACTCGATTACAAACCCGATTTCAGCCTCTGGGCCGGTTATCGGTTTCGGGAAGACAACCGGGTGGACGACGGAGTCGATTTCGCCAGTGCCGGTATCAGCTTCAACCTGCCGATCTATAAAGGGAAAAGGGACGAGGCGGTCGCCGAGGCCGACTCGGGGATCCGCATGGCCCTGCACCAGTACGATGATTTTCGCAGCCAGGTTCGCTTCAACCTTGAGGATGCCTACGCGCTGATGGAACGCAACCGTGACCGGGTTCTGCTTTATAGAAGCGGCCTTATGCCCCAGGCCGAGCAGACTTTTCGGGCGGCGATGAGTTCCTACCAGGTCGGCAAGGTCGATTTTCTTACCCTGCTCGATGCCCTGCTGACCCAGTTCCGGTACGAGATCGACTATTATCGGGCCCTCGCCGATTACCAGCGGGCCGTGGCGAGGCTGCAGGCCGAGTCGGGCACCCCTGAGTCCTATTTGAAACCGTGAGGAGTGAGGTGTAAGGCTCACTCCTCACGGAACCATGCTGAAATAAGGAAGACTGTCTATGACTCGCAAAGCCAAACTTGCCGCTACGCTCACCCTGACGTTGGCCATTTTCGCGGGGGCTATGATGCTGCATCTCGGGCAGTGCTACCTCGAGATCCGACCTACATTCGTGACGAACCGGGCAAATCCCCCATGGGGATGGACCTGGTGCCGGTCTACGAGGACGAGGCCCCCTCGGGGGCAATTATCTCCATCGACCCGGTGACCTCTCAGAACATGGGGGTGCGCACCGCACGGGTCGAGCGACGCGATCTCTCCCGCTCGATTCGCACCGTCGGCCTGGTCGGCTATGAAGAGCCCCGGCAGTACTCGATCAACAGCAAAATCGATGGCTGGGTCGAGCAGTTGTATGTGAACACGACTGGCGAGATGGTAAAAAAAGGCCAGGCACTTCTCGATATCTACAGCCCCGACCTGGTGGCGGCCCAGGAGGAGTTTCTGCTGGCCCTCGAAAGCCGCGACACTCTTGCCTCAAGCCCCTTCGCAGAAATCGCCGAGGGTGCGCAGCGGCTTTACCAGGCCTCCCGCAAGCGGCTCAAACTCTGGGACATTTCCGAGCGACAGATCCGGCGGCTTGAAAAGACCCGTCAGGTGAAAAAGACCCTCACCCTTTACGCGGGCTACCAGGGGATCGTGACCATGAAGATGGTCAACGAGGGGATGTTCATCAAGGCCGGCGTCGAACTCTTCAAAATCTCGGATATCTCCAAGGTCTGGGTTTATGCAGACATCTACGAGTATGAGCTGCCCTGGGTCAAAGTGGGCCAGCAGGCCAGCGTCGAACTGCCCTTTGTCGGTGGCGAACCGGTGCAGGGGACAATCTCCTACATCTACCCTTATGTCGAATCGAAGACCCGTACCGTCAAGGCACGAATCGATCTCGACAACCCCGACTTCGAGCTCAAGCCCGACATGTACGTCAATGTGCGTCTGCGCACCGAGACGGTCCGTGACGCCCTGGTGGTTCCGATTGAAGCGGTGCTTCACTCCGGCGACAAAAAAACCGTATTCGTCGCCCTGGGCGAGGGCAAGTTCGAACCTCGCCAGGTAAAAACCGGCCTCCAGGGCAAGGACAACCTGATCGAGATCAAACAGGGCCTCCTCAGGGGTGACCGGGTGGTGGTCTCCGCCCAGTTCATGCTCGATTCGGAGAGCAAGCTGCGCGAGGCCATCCAGAAGATGCTCGAACCGAAAAAGGATGAGGACACCGCCCCCCGTGCCGGACACGCCATGGAGGACGAAGCGTTGGACGATCTGTTCGGGGATGAGGAAGAGATGGAGGATTTGTTCAAATAATCAAAGGCTTCGCGGTTAAAACCGCTCCTACATAACCCGGATAAGATGAAATCCGCTGTAGGAGCGAATTCATTCGCGAAGCCTTTCAGGGTGGAACGAATCACCGGTTCATGGAGGACGAAGAGCAAAAGGAAGATCTTGGCGATCCGTTTAATTAGCCCCAAAAGCTTCGCGGTTAAAACCGCTCCTACAAAAATCAATAAATTGCCCGACTGTAGGAGCGAATTCATTCGCGAAGCTTTTTAAAGATGCCTTTCGGTTTTTACCAGTTACCAATCACTAACCACTAATCACTGGTCCTAAACATGCTAGAAAAAATCATCGAATGGTCGATCCGCAACAAATTCATGGTCACCCTGTTGACCGTCTTCGTCATCGTGGCGGGGATCTATGCCATCAGCAAAACGCCGGTGGACGCCATCCCCGACCTCTCCGACGTGCAGGTGATCATTTTTACCGAATACCCGGGGCAGGCGCCGCAGGTGGTGGAGGACCAGGTCACCTATCCGCTGACAACCCAGATGCTTGCCGTGCCCTACGCCAAGGTGGTGCGAGGCTATTCCTTCTTCGGCTTTTCTTTCGTCTATATCATCTTTGAGGACGGCACCGACCTCTACTGGGCGCGCTCGCGGGTGCTCGAGTACCTCAACTATGCCGCCGGCAAGCTCCCCAAGGGGGTGACGCCGAGCCTGGGGCCTGACGCCACCGGCGTTGGTTGGGTCTACGAGTACGTGCTCGAGAGCGACAAGCACGACCTGCAGCAGCTGCGCTCGATCCAGGACTGGTATCTGAGGTACGAGCTGACCGCCGTCGATGGCGTGGCCGAGGTCGCCAGCATCGGCGGATACGTCAAACAGTACCAGATCTCCGTCGACCCCGACCGGCTGCTCGCCTATCACATCACCATCCCCCAGATCAAGCGGGCCGTTCAGCGCAGCAACAACGACGTCGGCGGGCGCCTGGTGGAGATGGCGGAAACCGAGTTCATGGTCCGCGGGCTAGGCTATATCCAGTCGGTCGAAGACCTCAAGCAGGTGGTAGTAGGCACCGACAGCCGCGGTACGCCGATTCTGCTGCGGGATCTGGCCGAGGTCGGCATCGGCCCCGAACTGCGCCGCGGCCTGGCCGAACTCGACGGCAAGGGCGAGGCGGTCGGCGGCATTATCGTCATGCGCTTCGGTGAAAACGCCCTGCAGACCATCGAGAACGTCAAGCAGAAGCTCGAAGACCTTAAAGTCGGCCTGCCCGAGGGGGTGCGCATTAAAACGGTCTACGACCGCTCCGGGCTCATCGAGCGGGCGGTAGACACCCTCAAGGAGAAGCTTCTCGAGGAGAGCATCGTCGTCGCCCTGGTGACCGCGCTCTTTCTCTTTCACCTTCCCAGCGCCCTGGTGGCGATCTTTACCCTGCCGGTGGCGATTCTCATGGCCTTTGTCGTCATGCACTTCCAGGGGATCAACGCCAACATCATGAGCCTCGGCGGCATCGCCATCGCCATCGGCGCGATGATCGATGCGGCGATCATCATGATCGAAAACGCCCACAAGCACCTGGAGCGCGACCGGGGTAAAAAGCCCCACTGGGATATCATCATGGCCTCGGCCAAAGAGGTGGGGCCGACCCTGTTCTATTCGCTGCTGGTGATCACTGTCTCCTTCGTGCCGGTCTTCACCCTGCAGGAGCAGTCCGGGAGGCTGTTCAAGCCGCTGGCCTACACCAAGACCTATTCCATGGCCGCCGCTGCGCTGCTGTCAGTCACCATTGTGCCGATCCTGATGGGCTGGTTTATCCGCGGCAAGATCAAGCCCGAGCATGCCAACCCCTTGAATCGATTGCTGATCCGGATCTACCACCCGGTGGTCGATTTCGTTCTCAACTGGCGCAAAATGACCCTGCTGGTGGCGCTGCTGCTGGTCGCCTCCATTTATTATCCGCTCAATAAGATGGGCTCCGAGTTCATGCCGCCGCTTTACGAGGGCGACCTGCTCTACATGCCGACCACCCTGCCGGGAATCTCGGTGACCAAGGCCAAAGAACTGCTGCAACAGACCGACCGCATCATCGACCAGTTTCCCGAGGTGCACCATACCTTCGGTAAGATCGGCAGGGCCGAAACCGCCACCGATCCGGCGCCTTTGTCGATGTTAGAGACGACCATCATGCTCAAGCCTGAAGACGAGTGGCGAAAGGTGCCGGTGGAGCGTTTTTACAGCGGCTGGTCCGAATCCTTCGAGTGGGCCAAGAAGCCGCTGCGCTGGATACTGCCAGAGGAGCGCCCCATCAGCTCGGACGAACTGATATCAGAGCTAAACGAAGCGATCAAGTTTCCCGGCCTGACCAACGCCTGGACCATGCCGATCAAGACCCGCATCGACATGCTTTCGACCGGTATCAAGACACCGGTCGGCATCAAGGTCATGGGCGATGACCTTAAAACCCTCAGCGACATCGGCGAACAGATCGAGGCCCTGATGCGAACCCTGCCCGGGACCCTGAGCGCCTTCTCCGAGCGCGTGGTGGGGGGCAACTACCTCGACTTTGTTGTCGACCGAGCCGAGGCGGCCCGCTATGGGGTGACCGTGGGCGAAGTGCAGGACATTATCCAGACCGCCATAGGCGGCATGAATATCACCCAGACCGTTGAAGGCCTCGAGAGATACCCGGTCAACATCCGTTACCAGCGCGATTTTCGCAACGATCTTCCCGCCCTGGGCCGGGTGCTGATCCCCATCAACGGGGGCAAGCATATTCCCATCTCCCAGGTGGCAAAAATCGAAATCAAGAAGGGCCCGCCGGGGATCAAGAGCGAAAACGCCCGGCGCACGGCCTGGGTCTACGTCGATATCCGGGGCATTGACGTCGGCACCTATGTCAAGCAGGCCCAGAAGGCCGTCGCCGAGAGAATCAAGCTGCCCGCTGGGTACAGTATCGTCTGGAGCGGCCAGTTCGAGTACATGGAGGCGGCCAAGGCCCGCTTCATCGTGATCATTCCGCTGACCGTGCTCATCATCTTTGTGATTATCTACATGAGCACCAAGTCGATCATCAAGACCGGCATCGTCTTTCTGGCTGTGCCCTTTTCCCTGGTGGGGGCCTTCTGGTTTCTCTACCTGCTTGACTACAACACCTCGGTGGCGGTCTGGGTCGGAGTGATCGCCCTGGCCGGGCTCGACGCCGAGACGGGGGTGGTGATGCTGCTCTACCTCGATTTGGCCCACGGCCTGTGGAAGAAAAAAGGTCGCATGCTGACCCGCGGCGACCTCACCCAGGCGATTCACCATGGGGCGGTCAAGCGCATCCGGCCCAAGGTGATGACCATTGCGGTCATCATCGCCGGTCTGCTGCCGATCATGTGGAGCCACGGGGCCGGAGCCGACGTCATGAAACGCATCGCAGCGCCGATGGTCGGCGGTGTGGTCACCTCGGGTATAATGGAACTGATGGTCTACCCGGTTATCTTCTACCTTTGGCGGGGCCGCAGCCTGGACAAGTCCACCGCCCCTTCGGCCCAGGGGGACATCGAAGAAGAGTGAGCCTTTTTCCGCTTTTCAACCTGCGGACGTTCCGCACATTTCAATCAAGGAGTTAACGATGAAAACCAGACTGACCGTAATTCTCGCATCCCTGTTTCTGCTGACTCTGCCCATGGCAGGTTTTGCCATGAGCCACGGCGAACATGACGACCATGGCAAAACCGAAAAAATGGAAAAAATGGACCATGACAGCCACGGCGGGCAAAAGGAGCACGGTTCCATGGACCACGACAGTCATGGGGACCACAAGGGCCATGGAGACATGGAGCATGGCGGCATGATGATGGAAGGCGGCATGGCTATGCTCGGTGAAGAGGTCGAGCACGGCGTCAAGGGGATGGCCCATCTTAAAGATGTTCAAGAGGCAATGGCCAAGATGGGGATGAAAGAGACCCATCACTTCATGATCATGCTCATGGACGAGCAAAGCGGAAAAGCTCTTGAGGAGGGTGCCGTGGCCGTTAAAATCAAAGGCCCCGACGGCAAGGAAGGCAAGCCGGTCAAGCTTATGGGTATGCAGGGCCACTTCGGTGCCGATATCACCATGGCCGAAAAAGGCACCTACCACTTCAAGGTCGGCTCCAAGCTTGCCGACGGCAAGAAGCGTCAGTACCATTTTCACTACACTGTGGAATAAGACGATAGATTGCAGGATATTTCAAGGGCTGCCCCGTCTTACGCTTTCGGGGCAGCCCTTTTGTTTTGTCTCCCCCTCAAACTGCTCCCCTTTCTGATCCCCCCCTCTCCAATTTTCATTCTGTATTTGCTACCGAAGAAATTTCCGATAGACTTATGAGCAGTGTCTAACTTTGGTCCGATTTTATTGATTCAACAAGGGAGGTCCTATGAAATGGCCAATTCCGGTTATCTGTCTGGCAGTTTTGGCATCGCTTTTCGTTGGAGGCTCTTCGGCCTTTGCCGGGGCCAAGGTTCAGATCAGTAACGATTCGAGCATCGATCTCGGCTTCAGGCTCCAGTCCCTGTACCTGAGAACCGAAAGAGATCTGGACACCCCAAGTGACGGGAATTTTGAAACCGTCGATGATTTCAAGGTCCGTCGCGCCCGTATCCGCCTAGGCGCCGACATCACCAAATGGGTGAGCATGTTCTTGCAGACCGAGTTTGCCGAAGAGGGTGGCACCGGCGCTGACATGCGGGTGATCGACGCCTTTATCCAGCTCAAGCCCGATCCGCTGGCCAACATCTATCTGGGCGAAAATATGGCCCCCGTGCTGCGCCAGAACCTGACCAGCTCAGGTGGGCTGATGGCCGTCGATCGACCGGGGATCAACTACAAAAACCTCACCTGGGGCGGACGGGCCCTGGCAGCATTTGCCAATACCACCATCGACGATACCGATTCGGGCCTTCGTGGGGATGTAGACGTGCGTGATACCGGGCTGACCCTGTTCGGCAGCACCTCTTTGGATCCCACGACGCATATTAAATATTATGCCGGTATCTACGACGGCATTCAGGAGTCGGATGAAGACAGCGAACGCTATGCCGCCCGGGTGCAGCTCAATCTATTTGATGCCGAGTCGGGATACTACAACCTCTCGACCTACCTGGGGCAGAAGAAGACCCTCGGCTTCGGGTTTGCCGTCGATGCCCAGGCTGATGTTGCTGATGAGGCCGGGACCGGAAGATCGGTCGATTATGCCATGTGGACCCTCGATGTCTTTGCAGACTTTCCCGTTGGGCCAGGTGCGCTGACCTTCGAAGCGGCTTACATCGATCTCGATCTGGATGACGCAGCCCAGTTCAGGCAAGCCCAGGGCGACGGGTTTTACTTTCAAACCGGCTACTTTATTAACAACTTTCAGCCCTGGCTCGGATATGAGACCTGGAGCAGTGACGGCCCCAACGACCAGGGAAGCTTTGACACCCTGCGGCTTGGGGTGAGCTATTTTATAAAAGGGCACAATGCCAATATCAAGCTTGGTTATGAAAACTTCAGCGCTGACAGCGACTTTACCGGAACCAACGAGGACAGCATCGATACCCTTGTCACCGGGCTTTATGTGACCTATTGATAGTAAAACCCCAGGAGGCCACGATTTGGTTTTTCGAATTATTCTTCTTGGTCTAATTCTATTTCTTGGAACCGACGGAAATGGTTGGGCCGAAATGCTTTCCCCCCTGGAGCAGGAATGTCAAAGACGGTACCAGGCGGTTATGAAGGCGGCGGCTAAGGGTGGGGTGGCTTCTCGTCAGGCCGAGCAGGCCACCTCGATCTGGGTCGCCCTGCAGCACGAACTTGTCGATCGCAACGCAGAACAGATAAAATTGCGCAGCCTGGCGCACAAGGCGAGAGGTACAGAACTGGAGGGGATTTTGGATCAACTGGTCGAGATTACGGCTGCAAAAGAGCGCTCTCTCGCAAAGCATCTTTTTCTGCTGCAGGGCCTTGGCACTGAGCCTCTGTCAGCCGAATCATTGACATCGCCTCTGCCAGCGGAGGCGCCATTGCCAAGGTTGGAGATGCGCTTCCAACCCGAGGATTTGAAAAACACCCGGATGGAGTGATTGCCGTCAACCAGTCGGGCGATTAAAGTTACTGTTTTGTCAGTATATTTTTGGCCCGATTGCGGCACAAAAACTTCTTTTTGTAACCCTGTCAAACTAAGGTTTTAACTCTTAAGGGTGTAAATTTGACAGACACAAAAAGGGGGCTAACATGAGAGATAGGATGTCTAACTTGTGGTGTGGTTGCTGTAAACACTTTATGCATTGAAAACTGCATTTTCCAGAGGAGGCCCGGAATGGCCAGGCTTGATCCCAGGGTCAGCATTCATCTGCCCGCAAAGGTTGTCAATTCGGGTGGTGAAGAAAAAAACAAGGACATTGTTATTGAGGAGTTGAGTTTGAGCGGGGCGCTGCTCAAGGGTGTGCCCACAAAAACCAGATTCCTGACCATCCGACCAGATCTTCCTTCCCACAACGATATTCGTCTTAAAGGTGAGATTGTCAGAGTTGAGAACGGTCATGCCGCTGTAAGGCTTTATTACACCGAC
>CALZIZ010000157.1 GCA_945787465.1 uncultured Desulfuromonadales bacterium | reverse complement strand
CGGGGCCTATCTCTGTACCGCCTTCAAATTGCACAGCGACGGATTCGGGCGGTTTCTGATCCAGAATCGTGGCCTTTCCGATTACCAGATGGGGCGCCTTATTCAGAGGGTGATCGAACTTGAAACCTACCGTTTGCTCGCCCAGCTCTCCTTGCCCCTGGCCAAGCGGATTTCCCCCGAACTCAACGAGATGGATCGCGAGCTTGCCGAGATGCTTGCCGAGGTTCCAAAAAACGGCAATTGCAACTGCAACCGGGACATGTTGGAGCGTCTGTCCACCCTGTCGGCCCGTCTTGAAAGTTACCGGGCCGAAACCAACTACCGTTTTTCGGCCACCCGGGCCTATCACGACCTTGTTCAGACCCGGTTGCAGAACATCAAGGAGACCGAGGTCGAGGGGCATATGACGGTCGCCGAGTTCATGACCCGGCGTCTGGCCCCCGGCATACGTACCTGCCAGTCGGTGCAGGACTGGATGGAAGACCTCTCCCGGCGCATCGAACGGGCCGGCGACATGATGCGAACCCGGGTCAACCTGACCCTGCAGGAGCAGAACAAGAGCCTGCTGGCGGCCATGAACAGGCGCAGCAAACTGCAGTTTCGGCTCCAGGAGACGGTGGAAGGGCTGTCGGTTGCCGCCATCAGCTACTATATGGTGGGGTTGTTGAGCTATATGTTGAACGGCGTGCCCCTTGCGGCCATGAAACTGGACAAAAAGTACGTCCTGGCTGTTCTTGTCCCCGTGGTTCTCGGCACGGTCTGGTGGATCACCCAGCGCATCAAGCACCGGCTGATCAAGGCGCCGATCGATGATGACGCCGAGGAAATGGCCCATTGATTCGGCAGTAAAGTGGCTGCTCAGGATTTGACCGAGGCAAGCAGCGCTCCGGCGCCCAGAAACAGGCCGCCAAAGATGCGGTTCTGTATCTTCATGTGGCGCCGGCTCTGGATCAGCTGGCGCAGGCTCGATGCGAGGATCGCGTACCCGAGCATGACCACCGTATCGACCAGCACCAGGGTCAAGCCGAGGATCACCAATTGAGGCAGCTGGGGGTGGCTGGGGGCGATGAACTGGGGAAATAGGGCGACCAGAAAGATAATCGCCTTGGGGTTAGTCAGGTTTACCAGAGCGGCCTGCGCGAACATGCGGATAGCGCTCAGAGGTGCCGAAGGGCCTGAGCTCAACTCGACGGCGCCCTGGTCAGTCCATTTTTTATAGCCGAGGTAGACCAGGTAGACGACCCCGGCCCATTTAAGGATGGTAAAGGCAGTCACAGAAGAGGCGATCAGCGCCCCGAGGCCGACCCCTACCAGCAGGATATCCGCTGCCAGCCCGGCCTGAAGACCTAAGATCGCCGAAAAGGTCCTGCGCACCCCGTGGCGCAGGCTGTTGCTCATGGTGTTGACTGCTCCGGCACCCGGTGAGATGCTGAGGATGCAGATGGCCAGCAGGTAGGTGAGCCAGATCTGCAGGGTCATCGGTATCGCTTTCGGCGGCCCGGGCCGCGCCAGTGTTAATAAGATAAACAGTCTTTATCCGGTTCAGATTTCGCCCCTGCAGAACAGGACGAGTTAAAACCCCAGAATCCCCCCTGTCTTAAGGGCGTGATATGTAATGGGTGATGAGTAATGTGTAAGGCGCTAAGGTCGCGGCCTTTACATGTTACACATTACTTATCACGCCTTTTGCCCTCTAAGGGGTCGTTCCCGACCTTTCGGATTCAGCAAAACAGATTTTGGGTCGTTTGAGAGCTCATAGCCGTAGCTATGGGCCGAAAAGGAGCCGAAATATGAGCCAAACAGCTGGGTTTGCAGCCGGTCTCTCATTGCCGGACAGCCTCCTAGCCCAGCTCCTTTCAGATTTCCGATTCGAATGAAGAAATCACCGCCTTCAACGCTGCCCGCAGGCCATCCTGCAACCTCTGCCAGGGTTGCTCCGGACCCAGCGGAAATCCCTGGTTGATCTCCAGCTCCATCCCCAGGTAGAGGTCTGGGGCAAACCGGTGGCGCAGGGCGGTTTGCAGGCCGTCGTCCCGGCCGCGGTAGGGGTAATTGCGGCGCACCCGCAGGGTCGGGGCTGTCTTTCGCAGGGCCTCTTTGAGTCGGAGGCAGAATTCCATCTCGCGGGGGCGCCCGGGGTCGTAGAGCAGGCCGATATCGGCATTACGCACCTTGCCGTGCAGTTCGGGGGTGAAGCTGTGCATCGAAAGTTGAATGACCCGCCCGCCTTTCGCTGTGGCTTCTGCCACGAAACTTTCGACCTTCTGGCGGTAGGGCAGGTAGTGCTTTTCGATGACAAGTTCCCGCTCCTCCTTCGCCAGGTTGCGGGAGATTTCGGAGAACAGATTGCGGTTGTGGCGCGAGCGGTTGAGGTCGACCAGCAACCGGGTCACGCGGGAGGTCACCAGCTGCGCACCGAGCTCCCCGGCGAGGCGCTCGGCCACGGGCAGGATGCCGATGTCGTAGCCGCGGTGAGTCTGCAGCAGCCCCGCGTGGTCCCTGAACAACTCGCGGTACTCCTGGGGAACCTGGTTGCCGCCGTGTTCACAGGTTAGGAGTATAGCGAATTGTTCAAGCATAAAACAACTCTCCGGTTTCCAGGCACTGGCACAACTGACCGTAAACCCGGTGCAGGGCCGCGGGGCTCGTATCCCCGCCGAGGGCCCGTTGAATGCGCCGGGCCAGGGGGCCCTGATCGATGATGGTCTTCAGGGTCTGTTGCGCCTCGCCTTCAGGCAGCAGCGTTGCGACCAGGTGCCTCCACAGGGTGCCGGCACTCGCCGCGCCTTCGGGATAACCGAACAGTTTGAGGAACGCCGGGTCGTCGATGGGGGCGTTTTCACCCAAGGCGATGGTTTTTTCGAAAATCTCCGCCAGCGGATCGATGGGCCAGCTGCGCTGCTTGGCGTAGGAGCTCCAGCGCTCTGCGACCAGCGCCTGAAGGACCGCCACGATGGCCGTCACAATGGCCAGGTCCGCCCGTGGGCACTCCTGCACATCGAGTACGCGAATTTCGATGGTGTTGCGGTCAAAGCGGGCGATGGCGCCGCGGGAGTTGAGCCATTCGTGCTGCAGGATCCCCTCGGGGTCAAAGGGGGAGACGGCCTGGTAAATGGGGGCGAAGATTCCCGCTTCATACTCGCTGCGTGAGAAGACCGGCTCGGGGATGACCCTTCCGGTGATCTGGGGGATCTTGCGCTGGTTTTTCCGGTAGACCTCGAGGCGGTTGTCGAGCAGGCCGTTCTGGCGACCGTCCATGACCGGTGAACTGGCCGCCAGCGCAGGCAGCAGCGGCAGCACCAGGCGGACCGCCGCGTGCAGCCGGCCGAACTCCTCGTCGCCGGTAAAGGGCAGGTTGATGTGGGTGCTCTGCAGGTTGGCCCAGCCGTGCCCCTGGCAGCCGAAGATGCGGTTGTAGGCATCGTAGATCGGGCTGTTTTCGTGGGGCCAGAGCAGCGTCTCGCGATGAGGGTCCATCCAGGGGTGCATGGCGGTGGGCATCATCTGTCCGCCGAGCCCCCGCAGAAGATCGTTGACTTCCCGCACTCCCGCCTGAAAAGCGTCGGACAGTCCGCCCAGGCTTTGGGCCGGGCCGTTGGTTTTGAGTTCTATGACGTGCAGGACCAGCTCGTTGGACCAGCACAGGGGGCCCGCTTCAACCTCGGCGACGATCTCGCCGGCGCGGGCCGCCAGCACCCGGTCGGCCACCGGCATCACCGCCAGCTTCTGGCGGTCGACGATCATATATTCGAGCTCGATGCCGTAGCCTTCGAACAGGTGCAGCGAATGGACCTCGCTCATGCCTTTTTTCTCTCTTTCACCTTTTCCACGCGCTGCATCATGGTCTCCATGATGCGCCGGTAAAGCTCGTCTTTAAGCACCTGGTCTTCGACCCCGTAATCGACGCTTGGGTTATCGTTGACCTCGATGACCACCACCTTGTTGCCCACCTGCTTCAGATCAACCCCGTAAAGGCCGTCGCCGATGAGGTTGGCGGCCTTAAGCGCAGTGCTGAGTACCCGCTCCGGCACCTCGTCGAGGTCCAGGGTGTCGGCGTCCCCCTCGTCGCTTTTGGCGCCGCTGCCGTCGCGCTTGAGGATCTGCCAGTGCTCTTTGGCCATGTAGTAGCGGCAGGCGTAAAGGGGCTTGCGGTCGAAGATGCCGATGCGCCAGTCGAACTCGGTGGGCAGAAACTCCTGGGCGATAACCAGCTCTGACTTATCGAGCAGTTTTGCCAGAGCCTCTTTGTACTTCGCCTTGGTTTCGACCTTGACCACCCCCTGAGAGAAGGAGCTGTCGGGCTGCTTGAGGATACAGGGCAGCCCCAGGGCGGGGATGACCTGGTCGCGGTTGCCCCGGTGCACGATCAGGGTTTTGGGGGTGGCGATGTGGTGGCGTTCGAGCAGTTCGGCCAGAAAGACCTTGTTGGTGCACTTGAGGATCGACTCAGGGTCGTCGATCACCACCAGGCCTTCGGCCGCCGCCCGCCGGGCGAAACGGTAGGTGTGGTGGTTGACGTTGGTCGTTTCGCGGATGAACAGGGCATCGAATTCGGCCAGGCGGCCGAAATCCTCCCGCTCGATGAACTCGACGGCAAAGCCGACCGTCTCGGCTGCTTTGACGAAGCGCTTCAGGGCCTTCTCGTCGGAGGGCGATTCCTCCTCGCCGGGGTTGACCAGGATCGCCAGGTCGTAGCGCCAGTTGTCCTTTTTTGGGGCCCTGCGGCGCGCTCCGCGAAAATAGTCCTGGGCCATCTCTACGGCAAAGGGGCGGTGTGACTCGGGGATCTCGCTGGCGGCAATCGGTCCGATGCCCTGCAGGGCCCAGCGGTCGGTCTTTTGGTTGCGCACAAAAAACGCCCGCAGAAAAGGTGCCTGAAAGAGCCGAAAGAGATGCAGGCTGAGGCGGTCGTAGCGCCGGGCCAGGTTGCGCCCCAGGTAGATGCTCAGCACGAACTCCTGCGATTTGATCGGCGCCAGGCTTTTCTGGATGAGCTCGTCGAGTTCCAAAGAGGCGATGCGCACGATGGTCGGCGACTTGAGGTCCTGCAGGGCGGTGATGCTCGGCAGCGGTTTGTGCCCCCGGGCGGCGGCGAGCAGCGAGACGTAGTAGCCCAGGCTCTGGTAGCGGTAGGAGCGGCACAGGTTGAAGACCCTGGCGCCGCGCATGGCGGTATAGCGGGAGTCCTGGAGATAGGCCCTGGCCGGGACCAGTTCGACACCGGGGATGTCGAGGGGCCAGTTGGCCGGGTCGTCAACGACGATCAGCAGCTGTTTTTTCATTCCGGTTGGGCATCTTTCTCGGATGGATAACGAGCAGGTTGGCATCATAGGTGAGCACCCCGAGCAGGATGGCGCAGAGCACCCGCTCGATGGGGACATCGTAAATCTGTTCGGGCCCTACCGGGTTGGGGTCCAGGGGGTCGGCGACCTGAATGGTGCGTTGCTTTTTATTGTAGCCGCACAGCACCACAAAATGTCCCGAGGGCTCGCCCCGGACGTCGTCATAGTCCCCGTTCACCCCGTATTCCCGGGGGGTGCGGTAGAGGTAGGTGGCGCTGAGGCCGGTCAGGATCGGCTGGTTGCGTTTGACGAACTTGCGGATCAGTTCGGTGGTCAGGTCCTTGAAGCGCAGCTCGCCGCCCAGTTCGAGATACTCGAGAAAGGCACCTGAGGCCATCTGCAGCCGCGGATCGTCCTTGATCGCCATCTGGGCGCGCAGCTTTTTGGCCAGATCGGGGCCGCCGGGCACCAGCCAGGTCGGATCGAAGAGCTGCAACTTGTAGGTGTAGATGAGCGCCCGGTAACCGCGACGCAGGGCGTGGCAGGCCAGCAGCACGGCCAGGGTGCCGCCGCCCTGAAGCATGGGGATTTCGTCGATGACCTGTTGCAGGGGGATGTCGTCGCCGAAAAATTTGTAGATCGCATGCAGGCAGGTCGGGCCGCAGGTGATTTCGTCGGGTTGCGCGAAGATGTGGAAGGGGATCTGCTGTTCCATGGCCTGTCCGATCTTTGGGCGGGGTTGAAAAACGCCGCATTTAGTTATCGACAATTCTACCAGAAACGTGCAAGAAATAACCTTGAAAAATTCTCCCGACAACCTTGTCAAAGCCCCTTGAACAGGGCTTTAGAGTAGAAGGAGGCTCTCGTGGTCGAGGCCGCATTCACCGAGTCCCAGGTCTTTACCCTGGTCATCATGCCGATCCTGATTTTTATCGCCCGCATCTTCGATGTCAGCATCGGTACCCTGCGCATCATATTCGTCTCCAAGGGGATGAAATACCTTTCCGGCCTGCTCGGTTTTTTCGAGTCGCTGGTCTGGGTGCTGGCAATCAGCCAGGTGATGCAGAACCTCAACAGCTGGACGACCTACATCGCCTTCGCTCTCGGCTTTGCCGCCGGCAACCTGGTGGGTATCATGCTTGAGGAGCGCCTGGCCATGGGCAACCTCATCATACGCATCATCACCCGCAAAGAGGCCGACGAGCTGGTGCGTTACCTGTGGGATTCGGGCTACGGGGTGACCAGCGTCGACGCCCAGGGCGAGGCGGGCCCGGTCAAGGTCATCTTCACCATCGTCAAGCGCAAGAAGCTGCGCAAGGTCATCGAAATCATCAAGCGCTTCAACCCCAACGCCTTTTACACCATCGAAGACGTGCGTTTCGTCCGCGAAACCTTTATCCCCACCGTGGAGCGCAGCTGGCGATTTTCGATGCCCGCCCTGGGCAAGAGAAAGTAGGCCCCATGAGTTCTGAAACCCTCGACATTCTCTACCGCGATGAGCATTGTATCGCCATAAATAAACCCTCGGGTCTGCTCGTCCATCGCAGCTGGATCGATCGGGGCGAAACCCGCTTTGCCCTGCAGATGGTGCGCGACCAGATCGGCCAGCACGTCTACCCGGTGCACCGCCTTGACAAGCCGACCTCGGGGGTGTTGCTCTTCGCCCTGGACTCGAAGGCCGCGGCCCGGTTCGGCGAAGCCTTCAGCCGGCACCAGGTCTTCAAGCGGTACCTTGCCGTGGTGCGTGGCTTTACCGATGAGCGCGGAGTAATCGATCATCCGCTGACCGAAGAGCTCGACCGCATGACCGACGCCCTGGCCCGCCCCGAAAAGGGCCCGAAGCAGGCGGTCACCGAGTACCGACGGCTGGCCGAGGTGGAATTGCCCTTTGCCGTGGGGCGTTACCCCTCAAGCCGCTACTCGCTGCTTGAACTGCGTCCGCGCACCGGGCGCAAGCACCAGATCCGTCGTCACCTCAAGCACATTTTTCACCCCGTGATCGGCGACACCAAGCACGGCGAGGGGCGCCACAACCGCTTCTTTCGCGATCGGTTTGACAGCCACCAGCTGCTTCTCGCCGCCGTGGAACTCGCCTTCACCCATCCCTATACCGGCGCCGCGACCAGCATCCAGGCTCCGCTCGAAGAAAACTTCGCCGCGGTCCTCGAGCAGCTCGGCTGGGGCGATGCCCTGTCCGGTTAGAATTTTGCCGTCTCTCTCAGCGGCAAAAACCTGTGCCCCAGAAGACGCCGAGAACGTCGGTAGGTTGGGTTGAGGAACGAAACCCAACAAGTATCTCAACGCTGGTAATTGTTGGGCCCGTCGCTGCGCTCCTTGATCCAACCTACGCCTACATCGGTGGGATTTTGCTCGGATCGAATTCGCCGACCTTGGTGGCAAAGGACCACTGGTAACCATCCGGGTCCTCCAGGCGGGCCATCCGGTCGCCCCAGAACATATCTTCGGGCTCGGCCAGGACCTTGGCTCCGGCTTCGCGGGCCTGTTTCACCAGCGCATCGACATCCTCGCAATAAACGTAGAGGCTGATCGGGGTCTGGCTGCCGCTGTGGGCCGGAGTTTTCATCGTCTCGCCCCAGGACCCCTGGGGCGCAAACATGATGATTGAAGTTCCCTGATAGGTCATATCGGCGTGGACGATCTTGCCGTCGGGCCCCGGCATTGTCATGCCGGGGGTGAAACCGAAAGCCCTCTGGTAAAAATCGAGGCTCGCTTCTGCCTCGGCGACGGTCATATAAGGGGTCAACCAGTTGGCCCCATCCGGTAGTACTTTGTTGGCTGTCATGGCATTTCTCCTCTCATACCTTTTTGCTTAAGCTCATCCATGCGGTCTTGCCCTCTTTGCCGATCCCGCTTATAGTATACTCCTTGATTTTTCATCCAGTTTGCCATAACAGGAGGTTGTTTTGTTTTCCAAGCGAGTTGGTATCCACGTTGTTCTTATCATCGCCTGCCTGGCTATCATCGTTATGCCAAGAATCCACCAGGAACCTGATCCGGATAAAGCCGCCGCGGCGACCGCCACCGCGACCCAATTTCTCGAACTGGTGGATGCCGACCAGTTTGCAAGCAGTTGGAGTGCTTCGGCAGATCTGTTAAAACAAAAGGTGACAAAGGAGGAATGGGTTGAAAAATTGTCCAGGCTTCGGACTGTCGCGGGTCCGCTGGTCGAACGCAGGTCCAAAGATGTCAGCTATTCCACCGCGGCCAAGGAAAGCCCTGACGGTGAATACATCAAACTGGTCTTCGACTCAAATTTTCAGAAAAAAGAGAATGCGACCGAAACGGTCACAGTCATGTTGGAAGAAGACAGCAGGTGGAGAGTCGCCGGTTATTTCATTCAGTAGCCACGACAGTTCATATCTACAGCGCAGAGCAAAAGGCCCGCCCGGTTTCAGGGGGGCCTTTTGCTGTTCAAAGGGGAATGCAAAGGGGGTAGACGGTTTTGGTTCGGGGCCAATGTCTTTGACCAAAGCCCTGCTTGGTCTATTCTTAAACAATGGGGTAACTATTCAGCCCATTGTTTTTTGGGCTCAAAGAATAGGCCTATGATCAGCCTCAGGATGACTCAGGATGACTCAGGATGACCCGGATAAGGACAAAATCCCAGAGATGTTAAATCCCGAGACATCCCGAGCAATCCTGAAGCAAAAAGAATCTTGTCTTTAGCGCTCTTTACGTCCTATAGGTGTGGATAGGATTTCTTTAAAAACTTATCCAGACCTGCTGAACAGTTACACAATGGGAAATGAAAAGAGGAGGTATTATGCTCGGTGCAATCGCAGGGGACATCATCGGTTCGCGCTTTGAATGGAACAACTTGAAAAGCAAAGACTTCGAGCTGTTCACTGACGAGAGCAGCTTTACCGACGATTCGGTGCTGACCGTTGCCTTGGCCGATTCGCTGATGAGCGGCACTCCATTCGTGGATAAGCTCAAGGAATACTACCGACTCTACCCCGACCGGGGGTACGGCGGTCGGTTCCACAGTTGGGCCCGGGGGGACAGCAGCGAGCCTTACAACAGTTTCGGCAATGGTAGCGCCGAGGTGACCCACAACCACCCCGAAGGAATCAAGGGGGCCCAGGCGGTCGCTGCGGGGATCTTTTTGTTGCGCACCGGCGCCACCAAGGTCCAGTTGCGTGATTTCTACATCGAACGATTCGCTTACGACCTGCAAAGAACGTGCGATCAGATACGCCCGGGCTACACCTTCGATGTGACTTGCCAGGGCTCTGTTCCCGAGGCGATCATTGCTTTTCTCGAGGCTGCTGATTTCGAAGACTCAATCCGCAATGCCGTTTCCCTCGGTGGCGACAGCGATACCATTGCGGCCGTCACCGGCAGCCTGGCCGAGGCACATTTCGGCTCAATTCCCGGCGCGCTTAAAGAGAAGGTCTTTGCCCGGCTCGATGAGCGTCTCACCGCAGTCGCCCGATCTTTCATCAAGGCGGTGGGCAGGGGATAAGGGGGCCGAGCATGGCCAAATCGCCCTGATTTGGTAAGGTAGTCGTATTCCACCCCCTTTTTTCGGAGCCTGCCCGACCATGAGCCAGCCCCTGATCCAGCTGCGCAACCTGAGCAAGAGCTATCGTGAGGGCGAGACCGAGCGGCTGATCTTCAGTAATCTGCAGACAGAAATCCTTGCAGGGGAATTCGTGGTGCTCCTCGGCCGCAGCGGTTCGGGCAAGTCGACCCTGCTCAACCTGATCAGCGGCATCGATCTGCCCAGCGCAGGCGAGGTGGTGATCGGCGGCACCAATCTTACCCGACTCTCCGAACACCGACGGACCCTGTTTCGTCGGCAGCATATCGGTTTCGTCTTCCAGTTCTATAACCTGATTCCGACCCTTACGGTGATGGAGAACCTGCTGCTGCCCCTTGAGCTGACCGGAGCTGTCGGGGAGGGCGAAAAAAGCCGGGCCCTAAAGCTTCTGGAGCAGGTCGGTCTTTCCAAGCGCGGGGACAGCTACCCCGAGCGCCTCTCCGGCGGCGAGCAGCAGCGCGTTGCCATTGCCCGGGCGCTGGTTCACCGGCCCCAAGTGCTGCTGGCCGACGAGCCGACCGGCAATCTCGACGCCGAAACCGGCGCCCTGGTGCTGGCCCTGCTGGGCCGCCTGGCGCGGGAGGCAGAGATGACCACCTTGATGGTGACCCACAGCCTGGAGGTGGCCAAGCTGGCTGACCGGGTGCTGACCATCGATTCGGGGCGACTGATTGAGGGAGGCGCGGCATGATTCTCTGGCGGGCCGGTCTTCGCTACCTGTTGCGCCACCCCCTGCAGATTCTTTTCGCGGTCGTCGGGGTCGCC
>CALZIZ010000156.1 GCA_945787465.1 uncultured Desulfuromonadales bacterium | reverse complement strand
ACAACCAGCCAGATCAACGCCCTTTTGGACCAAATCACCAAAACCATCCAGAAAGGTCAGCGCGCCGCAGGCAAATCCTTCGTCTCGCGCACCCGACTCGCCTCAGCCCGTTACAACGGAGACATCATCACAGTCTTCCGCGTGGTGCTGGCCAACCCCCTGACCACCGAGGCCATTTTGGAGGCCGTGCTCGAAGAGCAGTGCGCCCTGGCGGGTGAGGAGGAAATTTGTGGGTTGCTGGAGAAACTAAAGGCGTTGGTAGCTTCCTGGACTTAATTGAAAAGGGCTTTGGGAGGAAAGAGCAGACACCCGCAACCGAATAAAGCCAGGTGCCGCTCTCCCATTAAATTTTTCATCCTCTACCTTCGTGTCAGCTTACCAACCCGGAGACCGAATCGGCCAATCCTTAGCTCCCGTAGATCCCCCAGTTCCAGGATGAACACGAGAATCCCCCCCAATATCCATTGAAGCTCCCAATTCCGTAAAAAAGCCTGGGGACCGAAATACTTCGGTCCCCAGGCTCTATCTCTTACACCATTTTTAGCAAACCGGATTTCGTCGGCAAGTCCAATCGTGCCATCCAAAGTCTCCGGAGCTTGAAACTAACGACTCGGGCTCAGTCATCGCAGGAGACGCGGATGCCCGACAGGCCCTCTTTGCGGTTGAAATAATCTCTGGTCTCCTGAACAATCACCGGCGACAGCGCCAGCAGGGCGATCAGGTTGGGGAAGGCCATCAGCCCGTTGAAGCAGTCCGAGAGGGCCCATACCAGGTCGAGCTTGAGAAATGCGCCTACCCCGACAAACACGATAAACATCAGGCGATAGGGCATGATCGACTTCTCACCGAAGAGATATTCCATCGCCTTCTCCCCATAGTAGCTCCAACCGATAATGGTGGAGTAGGCGAAGAGAATCAGGCTGAGGGTCACGATAAGCCCGCCAAAGGAGCCGAGGGCCGTGTTGGAGTAGGCGGCAGTGGTCAACTCGGCGCCGTTCATGCCGCTGTCCCAGACACCCGAAATGATAATCACCAGCCCGGTCATGGTGCAGACCACCAGGGTGTCGATAAAGGTCTGGGTCATCGATACCAGGGCCTGGGTGACCGGATGCTTGGTCTTGGCAGCGGCCGCGGCGATGGGAGCGCTCCCCAGGCCGGATTCGTTGGAGAAGATTCCACGGGCTACGCCCATGCGGATTGCCAGCATGACCCCTGCGCCGGCAAAGCCGCCGCTCGCCGCGGAGGGAGAGAAGGCCTTTTCAAAAATCAGCGCCAGGGCGCCGGGGATCTGGTCCATATGCAGCAGAAGAATGGCAATGGAGCCGAGAATGTAAAGGACGATCATCACCGGGACCAGAACTCCGGTGACGCGGCCAATACTCTTGATACCCCCGAGAATCACGGCAGCGGTAGCGATCGCTAAGACAATCCCGGTCACCGGACCCGGGAGATTAAAGGTCGCTTCCACCGAGGCGGCCACGGAATTCGACTGCACCATGTTGCCGATGCCGAAGGCGGCGACTGCAGCAAACAGGGCGAAAAGGCTCGCCAGCCATTTCCAGCCCAGGCCATGCTCGATGTAGTACATGGGCCCACCGCACATGTTGCCCAGATTGTCTTTGACCCGGTATTTGACCGCCAGTACCGCCTCGCCGTACTTGGTGGCCATGCCCACCAGGCCGGTGACCCACATCCAGAACAGGGCGCCTGGGCCCCCAATGGCGATGGCCGTGGCAACGCCGGCGATATTGCCGGTTCCCACCGTCGCAGAAAGAGCAGTCATCAGGGCCTGAAAATTGGAGATATCCCCCGGCTCGTCATCATCGTCTTTTCTTTTGATCAGACCGAGGTAGAGTGAGTGGGCAAGCTTGGTGAATTGAATGCCGCGCAGGGCGATGGTCAGGTATGCTCCTGTGCCCACCAACAAAATGATGAGCGGCAACCCCCAGACCCAACCTCCGATCTGGTTGATGATTGCGATGAAACTCTCCATGAATCGTTCCTCCTTTTTGAGGTCCAAGAGATTATTCCAGACCCCGACGGCGGCACTTGGCGGGAGGGGGTCTGGAGCGAGCTGAACAAATGTAAAATCGGCAAAAAGAAAATGAAAACGCCGTTTGTTTTTGTCCATATTAAGCAAAGCCCTTGCCATCGAAGAATAACCAAAGCCACCCATCCCAAGAAAAGCCTCAAAGAAAGTTGCCTGGATTTTAAAACAACGTTAAATATTGGAGGGATATGGGACTCAAAGAAAAGCAGATTAAAAAGAGAACGATTTCTTTTTAAAAGGATTGGACAGGTCAGGAGAGACTTATGGAAGGTGGCAAATGCTCAAAGTGGAACCAATTCGTTCCACCATTTTAGCCATTTTTGAACATAAGAGTCCGATTTTAAATATAAAAGCCCCAATGGAACGAATGCATTCCAGCGGTTCAATTTCTTTCCAGGTTGTCGCCATATTTTTTCATTCTATTGAGCAGGGCAGTGTGGGTGAGCCCGAGAAGCCGTGCGGCCTGGCGTTTGCTCCGGGTCTGCTTCAGGGCCGCAGCGATATATTGCTTTTCAACCCGCTCGACCAGTGCGGGAAGCGAAATCGTTCCCAAGTCCTCGGCCTCTTCTGCTTTTGTGCCCTGTATCGCCTTGCCGACCTCTTTGCCGAAGAGGATGAACTCGGCCTCGATCATGGGCGTGGCGCTGAGGATGGCAGCTCGCTCGATGACATTTTTAAGCTCCCGGATATTGCCTGGCCAATTGTGCTGGCGAAGCTTCTCCACGGCCTCCGGGGACAGCGACTGCCAGTTTTTTTCAAGCCGTGAATTGAGGTGAAACAAGAAGTGCTCCACCAGAAGCGGGATGTCATCCTTACGTTCTCGAAGCGGCGGGGTGTAGATCGGAAAAACGCTGATCCGGTAATAAAGATCTTCGCGAAACAGTTGCTTATCCACCATCTCGGCAAGGTTTTTGTTGGTGGCGGTGATAATCCGGACATTGATGGGGATCTCTTTACTTCCGCCGATCCTGCGGACCTTTTTCTCCTGGATCACCCGCAGCATCTTGGCCTGGAGGCTCAGAGGCATCTCGGCGATTTCGTCGAGAAAGATGGTCCCGTCCGTAGCGACTTCGAAAAGCCCGGCCTTGCCATCCTTCTGAGCCCCCGAAAAAGCCCCCCCGACATAGCCGAACAGCTCGCTTTCGAGCAGAGTCTCGGGCAGGGCGGCGCAGTTGATCGGAACAAAGGGGCCGCTGCGGCCGCTTTCGCTGTGAATGGCGCTGGCGAAGAGTTCTTTCCCCGTGCCGCTCTCGCCATAGATGGAGACTACCGCGTCGGCCCGGGCAATTTTCTGCGCAAAGGTAATGGCCTCCATGATCGCAGGGCTGCGGCCGATCATATCGCTGAAGCTGAACTGATTGGAGGGTGCGACTGCGGTGGAGAGTTCCTTGATCTCCTGCATGTCCTTCATGATTTCAACCGCACCGACGATGCGCCCTGACGAGTCCTTGATCGTTTTGCCGGTGGCAAGAAACTGAAAACGGCCGCTTGGGGTAATCAGGTTCTTTTTCACGTTGGTAAAAGGCCTGTCCGACAGGCACTCCTCCAGTTTCTGGTCAGCCCGGTTCAGGCTGCGGATGTTAGTACCGGTAACCTCGCGGTCATCGCAACCCAGAATGTTTCGCGCCACCCGGTTGATGATGGCCACCCTTCCTCTATTATCGATGCCCAGAATCCCGTCACTGATGCTGTCCAATGCGACCTGGAGCCGCTTTTCGCGTTCTTCCTGAGGGAGGGTCTGGATAGTAAAAACCTCTTTTAGGTCGGGAATGGTTTTCAGTTTGTCGAGAAAAACCTTCCAGTCGATCCCGGGGGTGCCTTCTGCCTCGAGATAGATGGTCGTCCGGTCACCGCGCACATCCATTTCGAAAAAGGCGATGTTGATCCTCTGTTCGGACATCAGGGTCGCGACATCCGCTGCAATGCCCACCCGGTCAGAAAATATGAGCTGCAGTTTGAGATTCGACTTCCTGGGTTGATTCATGGGTCTGTATCCCAGCCTTGTTGAGCTGCAACCGAGTCATATCCAAGTTTGGCCACCAGCCGGGCAGCCAGCCTTGCACTGACCTCGGCCAGGGGTACCGAACCGCCGAGGTCTTTCAATTGCGTGACCTGCAACCCCTTGTACCCACATGGATTAATACGTAAAAAAGGCTCCAGGTCCATATCGAGATTCAGCGCCAGGCCATGGAAACTGCACCCCCGGCTCACCCGCAGACCCAAAGAGGCTATTTTGGCCTCAGCTACATAAACCCCGGGAGCATTCGCCCTGGTTTGCCCCTCAACTGAATAGTCTGCAAGGGTCTCGACAATCGATTCCTCAATCTTCGTCACCAACGTTCGGACCCCCAGATTGCGTCGCTTCAAATCGATCAGCAGATAGCCGACCAACTGGCCGGGGCCATGGTAGGTCACCTGCCCTCCCCGATCGACCTGAACCACTGGGATATCGCCGGGCGCAAGAACATGTTCGGCTTTGCCAGACTTTCCCTGGGTATAGACCCGCTCGTGCTCAAGCAGCCAGATCTCATCGGGCGTATATTGATCACGTGATTTGGTGAAAGCCTGCATCCGCTGCCAGATGGGCTCATAAGGCTGCAGCCCCAGCTGTCGAATGATCAGCGACTTGTTCACGGCTTGCGCATCGCAGCGTTCATCTATTGTTGAAAATGTCATTGAACCACCAGTGTAGCAAAAAGTTGGGGGAGGTTTTTCGATCAATGGCTGCGGGACGATTACTTTCTGTATAACAGGGGAACTCCCATAAAGGAAGCGATGCAACTACCCCGCCACGCACGGACTGGAACCTCCCGATTGTGTTAAAAATGGTTACCATTCAGCAACCCGGAATCCTCTTGAGTCAAGAAAGAAGGCTAGATTCCCGCCCAACAACTCTGCTTCTCTGTGCCCCTGCCCCCTCCCTGCTTCAATAGTATAAAGGGGAACCGCCAACATTGGAACAAAAACATTCCATTGGAATGCTTTTGTTCCACTTTATGTTTTTTCGCTTAGTTTCGTGACCTTAGCGACAGGGAGCTTACAATCCGGAACGAAATCATTCCAACCACAACGCTCTCTCCTCCAGTAAACGCCTCTAAAACCGTCCCAAACCTCTCCCATAGTCATCTTTTTCCACTTTATCCATTTTTCTTTTCAATCCACGCTCCCTTCAGTGTTTAACAGCGTTTGATTATAGACGGGCGCCCTTCCCGGCGCCCTGATGCCTGTCGGTGGCCCTTGCTTTACCCCGGGGTTGGCAAGGGCATTGCTAAAACAATCCCTCAATCGCAAACGGAAAATTCGCAAATCCGGTTTTCCTGCGATTCCATAACCCTTGACAGCCAGCAACGAACCTCCCCGCATGGCTGTTTGCCGGTACCCGGACCGGCGCAGATGACCGGTCCGGAATTTTTTCTAAAGGAGCAGCGTGTGGAGAATCAATCTTTCGATCTGGTTGTTATTGGTGGGGGCCCCGGCGGTTATGTCGCGGCAATCCGTGGTGCCCAACTGGGGCTCAATACCGCCCTCGTAGAGCGGGAGCACCTCGGCGGCATCTGCCTGAACTGGGGCTGCATCCCGACCAAGGCCCTGCTGCGCTCGGCCGAGGTCTGCCGCAACATGAAGAACGCCAAACGCTACGGCCTCAAGGCGGCGAATGTCGAAATCGACCTAGACGAAGTCGTCAAACGCTCCCGCAGAATCTCCAGCCGCCTGCAGAAAGGGGTCGGTTTTCTGCTCAAGAAAAACAACATCACCGTTATTGAGGGAAATGGAAAAATCGAGGGGCCCGGCCTACTCAGCGTTGAAAAGGACGGTGAGAGGACCGAAGTCACCGCCAGACACATCGTGCTGGCCACAGGCGCCCGCCCCATGCAGCTCAAAGGGCTTGAAGCCGACGGCAAACTGGTTTGGACCTATAAGCAGGCGATGACTCCCGAAAGCACCCCCAAAAGTCTGCTGGTCGTCGGTGCCGGCGCCATCGGCCTCGAGTTTGCCAGCTTCTACAACGAACTCGGGACCAAGGTCACCGTGGTTGAAGCCATGCCGCGGGCTCTGCCGGCTGGAGACGAGGAAATCTCCACCATGCTGGCCAAGGAGCTCAAAAGAAAAGGGATCACCATCCGCACAGGAACCCTGCTCAAAGCCATGGAGAAGCAAGAAGATTCGGTCACCGTCACCATCGAGAGCGATGGCGAAAGCGAGGAGATGACCGTGGATCGGGTGCTGCTGGCCATGGGTGTTGTCGGCAACACTGAAGGCCTGGGGCTGGAAAATACAGGCGTCCGGGTTGAAAAAGGGGCGATTCAGGTCAACGAATGGCTGCAGACCGACGAACCGGGTATCTACGCCATCGGCGATGTCACCGGAGCCCCCTGCCTGGCCCACAAGGCAAGCCACGAGGGAGTGATCTGCGTCGAGAAAATCGCCGGGAATGAACAGGTTCATCCTCTGAAGAGAGACCGGATTCCCTACTGCACCTACACCCACCCCCAAGTCGCCAACGTCGGCCTCACCGAGGCTCAGGCCAGGGAGAGTGGCGGGAACATCAAGATTGGCAAATTTCCATTCACAGCCAACGGCAAGGCGATCGCCTTGGGAGAAACCGAGGGCATGGTCAAGACCATTTTCGATGCCGATACCGGCAAGCTGCTCGGGGCTCACATGATCGGCAGCGAGGTTACAGAGATGATCCAGGGCTATGGAATCGCACTGAACCTCGAATCGACGGAAGAGGAGCTGATGCAAACCATCTTCGCCCACCCCACCCTCTCGGAGATGATGCACGAATCAGTGCTCGCCGCCTTCGACAAGGCCCTGCACATCTGAGCAGGATACAGTTTTTTACCCAATCACCAATAACGAATCACCAATCACCGCTTTTTAGAGAGGAACCATGTTGAAAACTACACCCTTGAACAAAGTCCACAGAGAGCTGGGAGCCCGGATGGTCGATTTCGGCGGCTGGGACATGCCGGTTCAGTACAGCGGCGTTATCGATGAACATCTCGCGGTACGAAAAGCCGCGGGGATCTTCGATGTCTCTCACATGGGGGAGATCGAGGTGCGCGGCAAGGGAGCGCTCGACTACATCCAGGAGCTGACCACCAACGATGCGTCGAAACTGGTCGATGGCCAGGTGCAGTACTCGGCAATGTGCTACGAAAACGGCGGCGTGGTTGATGACCTCACCCTCTACCGCTTTGCCGAAGATAGGTACCTGTTCTGCGTCAATGCATCCAATATCGAGAAGGACTTCGCCTGGATGCAGGGGGTACTGGACAAGGGAGAGTTCCCCGATGTCACCCTGACCAATCTCAGCGATTCCTACGCTCAACTTGCCCTCCAGGGGCCTGCCTCTGACGCCATCCTTTCGCGCCTGACCGACGCCGACCTCGAAGCGATCGCCTATTACCGCTTCGCCGAGGGCGAGGTCGCCGGGGCCAAGACCATCATCTCCCGCACCGGCTATACCGGCGAGGCCGGCTTCGAGCTCTACTTCGCCCCCAAGGACGCCGAGAAAATCTGGGGGGCCCTGATGGAAACCGGCGCGCCCGAGGGCCTTCTGCCCATCGGTCTCGGAGCCCGCGACACCCTGCGCCTGGAGAAGAAGTACGCCCTCTACGGACACGAACTCTCCTCACAGATCACCCCCCTCGAAGGCGGCATCGCCTGGATCACCAAGCTCGACAAGCCCTCATTCATCGGCAAGGAGCCCCTGTGCCGGATGAAAGAGGGTGGACTACCCGGTTTTCGTCGGCGATGAAGAAGTCGGCATCGTCACCAGCGGCACCATGTCCCCTTCTCTGCGGGTCGGGGTGGCCCTGGCCCTGGTTGCCACCGGGCACCACAGCATCGGGACAGAAGTCAGCATCGGCATCCGCAACCGCAGAGTCTCGGCCGAAGTGGCCAAGACGCCTTTTGTTTAAACATTTTATTTCGAAGCTATAACCAAAACAAAGGCTGAGATTGCCACCAAGGCACCAAGACACGAAGACAATCTTGGAGATTTATGACCCCAATAACCCAATGCAAGGAAAAATCGACTCAACGCTTGCGGGAATTAGTGTTTTTGGGGGTTCTTGGTGCCTTCGTGACTTGGTGGCTGATATTTGGTTACTTTCTTTTGGGTTATATTTCCGTTTCATTTATCACTCTAATCTGCATCGCAGGCATACCCAAAAAGGAGAAAAGCAATGGAAATTCGTGACGAACTGAAATACTCCGAGGATCATGAATGGATTCTGGTTGAGGACGGCATAGCCACGGTCGGCATCAGCGACTTCGCCCAGGACGCCATGGGGGATGTGGTCTTTGTCGAACTGCCCGAGATCGGCTTTCAGGTCGATGCCGGCCAGCCCTTCGGCGTGGTGGAGTCGGTCAAGGCCGTCTCTGACCTCTTCGCCCCCGTTTCCGGTGAAGTAGTGGAGACTAACGATGAGCTGCCCGACACCCCCGACGGTGTCAATACCTCTCCCTATGAAGATGCCTGGATGGTGAAAATCAAGCTGGCCGATGCCGCCCAAATCGAAGAGCTGATGGATGCCGACGCCTACCGCGCCTTTTTAGCCGACCAATAAAGGGAGACGAAAAATGCGTTATATCCCTCATACAGATGAAGATATCCGGCAAATGCTGGACACCATCGGGGTGAGCTCCCTCGAGGACCTGTTTGTCGAGGTTCCCGGCGAAGTCCGCCTGGACCGGCCTCTCG
>CALZIZ010000155.1 GCA_945787465.1 uncultured Desulfuromonadales bacterium | reverse complement strand
CTGCTGGTTAGACGATTGGGAAGGTGCCGAGGAAGCAGACCAACCTGAAAACGCCCTGCGCTCGCCCCATCTGCAGCGATCCTTCGAAGCCTACGAGCGGGGATACCTCCAGGAACTCAACCATTACTACTCGGGGATCAATGCCCTGGCGCTGCTGGTGGTCATCACCGAGCTGGCCGCGAGGCTGCCCGAGGTCTGGAGCAACTGTTTTGACGATGAAGACGAGGCGGCCTATCGATTGAAACGCCTCAATGCCCGGCGTGAGGAACTGGCGAGTGCCGTGGCCATTTCGTTGGAGGCGGAAAAAGAGCGGCTCAAGCGCGCAGAGAAGGAGGACCTCTGGTTTGATATCACCTGCGCGGATCTGCGCTGCCTGACGCTGGATCATCCCGACCGGGTGGCGCAGGCCTATCGACGGGCCTTCGCCAAGGTCGATCCCTTTTCGTTTGATTCCGCCTCTCGCCAGTTGTTGATGCTGCAGGCCTTAGGTGTCCGGCAAGAGAATGTCCAGGCCGCGCTCCAGGAGATCAGTGCATTGGCTTCGGGTGCAAAGCCAGAGGAGGAACAACCGACCCATGTGCTGCTTTTTACCGGTCACATGATCGATCAACCCGACCGCGTGCAGCCGAGGTTTCCCGCCGATAAGGAATCTGCGGCGCGACAGGAAATAGAAAAATATGTGTCGGCAGAATTGGCCAGGGTAGAGGGGGCGGTCGTGGGAATGGCTGGCTGTGCCTGCGGCGGGGATATCTTGTTTCACGAGGTGTGCGCCGAGCTGGGCATCCCCTCCAAAATCTACCTGGCCCTGCCCAAGGAGCAGTACCTCGTTACCTCGGTGCAACACGGCGGCGCGCAGTGGGTCGAGCGCTTCAACGAACTCAACCAGCGCCTTCAATCGCGCGTGTTGTCGGCCACCCAGGAGCTGCCCAGGTGGTTGCACGAGAAGGCCAACTACACTATCTGGCAACGCAACAACCTCTGGACCCTGTTTAACGCCCTGGCGTTTGGCGGGTGCCATGTGACCCTGATCGCCCTGTGGGATGGCCAGCGCGGCGATGGGCCCGGGGGCACCGACGACATGGTGGCGCAGGCCCAGGCCCGAGGAGCCAAGGCGATCATCATCGACACCAGGGAGTTGTTTTCAGGTTGACCCATCGGCATGTTCCCGTCTGGCACCACACCTGATTCCGGCTAGTTTAATCGCTCAGGGCCGCCCTGGTCGCAGAAAAAGTGGTCCTCCCTCATTGACGACCACCCTGAGGGAGATAAATTATCAATATGACCCCCAAATTCGCAACCTGCCCGAAATGCACCTGTGAAAACGCCGTCTTCAGCCAGAAGCGGCAACTCTACGTCTGTCCGGACTGCGACCACAAATTCAAGCTTCAGAAAAAGGCCCCGTCCACCAAACGGATTTTCCTCAGTTATGGGCACGACAAATATACCGCTCTGGCCGAGCGGGTGAAAAAAGACCTTGAAGTACGCGGACACGAGGTCTGGTACGACGCTGAACGGATCAAGGTTGGCGGGGACTGGGAGACCTACATCGAACAAGGGTTGGAGTGGGCCTCCGCCTCCGCGAAGGAGGGACGGTTTGTTCTGTTGATGACCCCCCATTCGGTGCGCCGTACCAAGAAAAAGGGAGACGGGGAAGGTTTCGGGTACTGTTTGAACGAGCTGGCTCGGGCCCTGAGCCGGGGGTTCGAACCCATCCCGGCGATGATCAGCCCTTGCGAGCCGCCGCTCTCCATCTGCCGCATCCAGTATCTGGAGATGCAGGACTGCTGGCCCTTGCCTGAGCGAGAAAAGAACTACCAGGGACGATTCAAACGTCTGGCCGAAGCCATCGAAGAGGACCGGCTCGATTTCGAGGGAATCCAGGCCCGGCTGCGCCAGCGGCTCGAACCGCTTCCTTTTGAGGCCGACATCAAAAAACACCTGGCACGGTTTACCGGTCGTCAGTGGGTTTTTGACGAAATCGACAGCTGGCTCGCCAAACCCAAAGGCTCGCGGGTGTTCTGGATCTGCGGCAGCCCTGGGGTCGGCAAGTCGGCCATCTCGGTCTGGCTCTGCACCTTCCTGCCCGAAGTGGCGGCCTTCCACATGTGTGTCCACGGCCATACCCAGAAGGCCGATCCGCGCCAGGTGGTCCTGTCCATCGCCTACCAGCTCAGCACCCAGCTGTTTGATTACCAGGAGCGGCTCAACACCACCCTGAACCTGGAGAAGATCCTGGCCAAAAGCAATCCGAAGACCCTGTTCGACAGCCTGATTGTTCAGCCCTTATCGCAGAACTTTCCCCGGCCCGAGCGCATGGTGCTGATCCTCATCGACGCGCTGGATGAAGCGACCGAGAACGGCCGTAACGAACTGGCCTCCTTCATCGCCAGCGAAGCCGACAAGCTGCCGGACTGGATGCGGCTGATCATCACCAGCCGGCCCGAACCGGAGGTTACCACGCCGCTGCAGGGCTTGAGACCCTACCAGCTCGATGCCTCACGCAAAGAAAACAAGGAAGACCTCCGCACTTACCTGCAGCGGGAGCTGCAGCCCTTTGCCGAAGAGGGCAAGGTCCCGGAACAAACCCTGGATACTCTTCTGGAAAAAAGTGAAGGCCTGTTCCTCTATGCCGACTGGGTCCGTGAAGAGCTGAAAAAGGACAACCTCTCCCTGGGGCAGGTCGAGGAGTTTCCCAAAGGGTTGGGGGGGATCTACCTGCAGTTTTTCGAGCGCCAGTTTCCGGACCCAAAACTGTTCAGGGACAAATATCGGGCGGTGCTCGAAACGGTGGCGGCAGCCCGGGAAGACCCCGAAGTGAAATTTCTTTGCGAGCTTTTCGACTGGTCCGATTACGAGGAGGACCAGACCCTGGACGCCCTGGGTTCGCTCTTTCCGGTGGAAAAAGGGAAAATCAGGCCCTTTCACCGGTCGGTCATCGACTGGCTTACCGACCGGGAAAAAGCCGGCCCTTACCTCATCAGCACCCAGGCAGGCCATGCGCGGCTGGGAGAATCCGGCTGGCAGGACTATCTGAGCGGCGCGCTTGCGATGGCCGATTATTACCTTCAGCATCTGCCCTCGCACCTTGCCCAGTGGGCCGAAAGGCTTTCTGAAAAAAAACGCTACTCGATCCTTAACCGGCTGACGACCCTGATCTCAGACCCTGCCTACCAGAAAATCCGCATGCAGCGGCTCTGGGATCCGGTCATCTTCCTGGAGGAGCTCAAGTCCTGCATCGAGCACGCCGTGGCCTTTGGCGACCCCAGATCGGCAGCCCTTCTCGGCAGGGCGGCTCTGGGGCTGGTCTCCTTCCAGGTTGAAGAGCTCAAATCAGACATCGTCTTTTTGCCGGCCAGGGCAGGTGATCTCAAGGCGGCCGAGGCTTGTCTTTCGCTCTTTCCCGCCGAGGTATACTGGCATCGGGCCGCCTTGCTGTGCGCCACCTGGGTAGCGGCAGAAACTCCCGAGTATCGAAAAAGCGCAGAAGAATTCCTGAATACGGTGACCGCCCATTCGCTTCCGCTCCCTGACGAAGAAGAGCTGATGCGGCCCACGCTGGTACTTCTCGATATCCTCGAAGAGCGGGTCCGGGCGACCCTCGAGGGACGGATGCCCAATCTCCCTCCACAACTGCCTTCTCCCTCCGAGGAGGGTGCCAAAGCGGTTCTGGAATCGATGGGGATGATGAAAACCCAGAGTGAACAGAACCCCCAGGGGGCGCCGGTGCTCGAGTTTGTTTCGGGGATAGTCGCCGAGCCGATGGTCGAGGCCCTGCACCGAATGGGAGGCGAGGCACCGGTTTACGTGGCCCAGCGCGACGGGCCGACCCTGGTCGGTTTTGCCACGGCAAACCCTGAACGGGGCAAGGTTCACCTGGAAAAATACATCGACCTGCACGCCGCCAACAACTATGTGCAGTACCGTAACCTCTCTCTCTGGCTGCTGCTGGGGTCAGTTCTGCAGCATCCGCAGCAGGACTGGACCCGTGAGATGGTGGTGCTGCTGGTGAAAAGCGCTCTGGCCCGCGAGCGGCTGATTTTTCGGGAGGCGCTTCCCTTCGCCCTGCAGGCGGTCCAGGCCATGAATGGTAAAGAGAAGAGCCGAAAATTCCTCGAGGATCGGATCGCCAAGGCCCACAAGGAGGTTTCCCAGCTCTACGAAAGCCGCGGGCTCAACGATTCCTGGGCGAGCCACAAGCGGCGCTTGGCCGCGCTCGCCGAGGCCTGTCATATCCTCCTCGATAGTGGGCCGCTGGTGGATGGTCTGCTGCATCACCTTTTCGCTATGGCCGGAGGATTTGCCGGTTATCAGGCTCCGGCCTGGCTGACGGTGGCAGAAACCTTCCACATCTGCTTCCCCGGCGAAAGGTCGGCGATTAAAAAGGCCCTCGTCGAGGCCGAAAAGGCCGCCCACAACATCCAGGATGCAGTGTTCTGCGCCCGGGTCACGGCGCGGGTCACGGCCATGCGAAAAAAATGGTGGAAGCAGTCCGACAGGGGACTCAAAGGACCGATGAGCCAGGAAAACTCGACCTGCCTTATCCCCTGGTCAATGCAACCACTCTGAACGAACTGAGCGCAGCCTACCAGCGCCCCCTGCCTGGATTCCAGCGGCTCAACAGGCGCCCGGCCTGGAAACCGGACCAGCCGATTCCCGGAGGAAAGGAGGTCAAGGTCCCGGACCCCGAGTTCATCCCGCTGCTTGCCGCCCGCCTGGCCGCAGAGGCGTTGGCCTCTCCGGGTTTGGATCCAGCGAAGCGTGTCGCTCTGATCAAGAAACTGGTGCCCCTGGCGTTGCCCCAGTTTACCGCGCTGGATGCTGTGCTGGCTCGACTGCTTCTGGCGGGGAAGGGGGAGCTGAAAGTCGTGAAGGAGGACTGGATTGGCGTGCTGAGTTGAAGAACGAGACCTGACATGGGCTTGACTGTGCAGTCCCGAGCCGGCAACAACTTGCCGAAGAGGTGAACTGCATCAGCCTGGCCTGGTCACGTGCTGAAAGCAGACTTGGACTAGAAAGGGGAAGGGCAGCATGAAAAGGCAAAGGGCAGCCGGAGTCATAATCTTCATATGCCGACAGAACTTCGGTGGTCTTCTGGCTGCCATGCTGGTGGCATTGACCCTTCTGCTTGCAGGCAGCCTGAATGCGGCAGGCCGAGCCGAGAAAAAAACAGGAAACGCCGGGAGCGTTCTCATTTTTCACGGCGCCTGGTTCGATGTTCATTACCCGGCCGATTTCACTGCAAAGCCGTCCCTACCGAGTGCCACGGGCGAAGGGTATGACAGCGCAGAGTTCGCGTCCCCTGATGGCTCTGTTTCCTTTTACGTTTTTGCCCCCCAGTGGGGAGGGAATGCCGCCGACATCGACCTGAACCCTGAACGCGAGCGACTGGTCGCCGAGCGGTCCCTGCAGAAAGCGGATCGCAAACTGCGCTGGTTTACCATCGAGGCCAGAGACGGCGGGTACCGCCGTTCCTACATGGAAACCGTTGCCCAGATGGGTTCGGTGAAGACCATCATTGGCATCAAATACCGCAACGAAGAGGCGCGCCGGCGCTACCTGAAGGAGTATCTGGTGTTCCGGCAATCTCTGGAGCTCTATGCCGATTGAGAAGGACGACAAACCCTTGCGCCCAGCGTGGGTGTGGTTATTTCGAAATGGTACGGTGACCCGAGGAGGAGAAAACCATGAAAGCAGCGGCAGTTCGAGTGATACAGCAAGCACTTATCGCCGAAGGGTTCAATCCTGGTAAAGTCGACGGTAAAACCGGCTCTAAAACCTATGGGGCGGTCGACCAGGCGCTTCAGGGGCGCAAGGCCGATCTGCCGAATGACTGGCTCCAATGGTCGAATTCTCGCAAAACCGTCGCCTATCTCCAGCTGTTGTGCAAGGACCAGGGCATCGAGGTCGGTGAGATCGACGGATTCTGGGGGCCGCAGACCGAATTTGCCTTCGACACCCTGGCATATTTTCTTGAAAACGGGTTAATGCCCCACCCCTGGCGCGACGAAACCCCTCTTGATGTTAATCCCAACGGCTGGCCACAGCAGGACGAAGCGCAGCTCAACGAGTTTTACGGCAAGGTCGACACGCCCCAGGTGAAGCTGGTGCGGCTCATCCTTCCCTATCCCCATCGCCTCGCTTGGGACCTCAGGACTACCGTCAACTCCTTTTCCTGCAACGTCAAGGTGCATGACAGTGCCAAGCGGGTACTTCAAGGCGTTTTCGATCACTACGGAATGGAGAGGATCAAGGACCTGGGGCTCGACCGCTGGGGCGGTTGCCTCAACGTGCGCAAGATGCGCGGGGGCACCAGGTGGTCGATGCACTCCTGGGGCATCGCCATGGACTACGATCCCGCACGCAACCGGTACAAATGGGGCCGGGACCGAGCCGCGTTTGCCCACCCCGATTACGACGCCTGGTGGCGTTTCTGGGAAGAAGAGGGGTGGTTGAGTCTAGGTCGTACCCGAAACTATGACTGGATGCATGTGCAGGCGGCAAAGCGATGAGGACATCAGGGCGGTCGGGCCGCTAAAAGAGGACCAATGCCAAAAGCTGGAAGCGAAAACATGGTGCATCTGGTGCTCGGAGCGGGAGGTGCACGCTGTATCAGCTATGTTGGGGCGCTTAGCGTCCTGGCCGAGCGGGGTGTCTCTTTTGCCAGCGTCTCCGCCTGCTCGGCTGGCACCTTAATCGGTGCATTGCTCTGTGCTGGTCTTTCACCCGGTGAGCTGGAGGAGCAGGTCTTGTCGCAGAACCTCTCCAGGATCGCTGGGGAGAAGGTTCTGCCCGGGCCGCTTTGTCTCCTCGGTCTGCTGAAATGGCCCTTCGCCATGTATAAAAAGCCCGGCTTCAAAGGCCTTTTCCGTCAGATTCTGAACGGCAGAGACCCACAATTCAATGAACTCCAGATCCCCCTTGCCCTGGCAGGGGTGGATATCGCCTCGGACCGGATTCTGGTCTATTCCGCGGACCAGCATCCCGAGATGCATGTCTCCGAGGCAATCCAGATTGCAACGGCCGTTCCCTGTGCTTATCCCCCTCACCGGGACAGATCGGGCCGCCGCATTGTGGTTGATGCCGCGGTGATGACGCAATGCCCGATCTGGATAGCAGCCGGCCATGATGATTACCTGCCTATTGTGGCCCTCTCGGCCGAGCCGCCCAACCAGGGGGACAAAACGCCGCGTTTCTTTTTGAATTACCTCATCGATGCCTTCGTTTCAGGCATTTACAGTCGGGATTATTACTATACCCAACAGCTCCCGAGGGTCCGATCCATCGAGATCCCCTGCGGCGGGGTGCGTCATGACCAGTTCAACCTTTCGGAGCGCCAGAAAATGGATCTGATCGCCGCAGGCAGAAAGGCGGCCAGCTCTTTGCTGGATGAGTTGGGTGACGACCTGTGGAGCGTCAATCCCGAACCCCTGATTCTGGATCGAGGCCCCAAAAGCCCCGAGGATCTGGCAGAGCAGCAAGCCGCCGAGCTGATTACCGGATTTCAACGCAAATTGCCTAAGCTGATGCGGGAGCAGGTCTTTATCAGCTACAGTCACGAGGATGCCGACTGGTTGGAGCGGCTCAAGAACCAGCTGAGGAATCACACATCAAGCCGCAATATGGTGGTATGGGACGACCAGAGCATCAAACCGGGGGATGTCTGGAAGAATAAAATCCGTACCGCACTCGCCTCGACCAAGGTGGCAGTGCTGCTGGTCAGTCCGAACTTTCTGGGCTCGGACTTTATCAGCGAAGAAGAACTGTCGTATCTGGTCAGCGTGGCTCGCAACGAAGAGGTTCGGCTGATCTGGTTTAACATAGCGGATTGCGACTATCGGAATACGGCCCTGAATGACATACAGAGCGCCTGGGATTTGGATAAACCTTTGTCCGACTTAACAGAAGAGGAACAGAATGTGGCATTAGAAGAGATTTGCAGGCAGATCGCCGAGGCGGTCAATGAAGGGGAGACCTGAAAGCCGCTGGCGGGTTTTTGGGGGAATTTTTTCGAGAGTATCGATTTTGAGGTACCGCGTTTTCTGTTTCACCGTTTAGGAGGCTGTCCGACAATCCATGACCGGCTACAAATCCAGCTGCTTGACCCATATTTCAGCTCCTTTTCGGCCCATAGCTAGGGCTATGAGCTCTCAAACGAGCCAAAATCTGTTCTCAAGCTTCTGGATTTTCGCTTCGGCCCTTATTGTCGGACAGCCTCCTAGGTTGCCCAATGACCTGCGCTATTTTGCCGGTAGAGGCTCAGGGTTTCAAGCCACAGTAAAAGGGAGAGAACAATGCCTGAAGACAAGGGAACCAAAAGAACATTACGTATTCCCGGGATCGAGGATAAAAGAGACACCGCTGTCCCGGGAAAAATAAAGGACCTTGATCCAAAACATTTCACCATAAAGGAATCCCGTTCCTACCTTATCTCTGCGGCGCGCGCCGGCGAAGCGGATGCCCCCCTCCACGAGTTTGACCCCGACGAGGTGGTGGAGATCGAACTGGAAGACGGCACTCGCCTCATCACCACCAGCGAGCGGCTTTGCGATGACATTCTCAAACTCAAAGGAAAGCGCGAGGCAGGAGAACCACTCGATATTCCGGCATCCCTTCCACTGCAGGGCCCTTCGCGTGGCATCATCGGGGCGTTTCTTTTCAAGACCCTCAAATTCTTTAAAGTCGATGTGTCTGAAAAGGCTGCCGAGGTCATCTCCCAATTCTGGGAAAGCCACACCCTGGGAAAAGAGGATGAAGGCCGAGGTCCCGGATTCTATCGCTGCTCGACCTCAGACACCTTCAACCTGACCAAACTCCAAAAAAATCCTGCTCAAATCCCCACCGATCGCCCGATTCTCCTTTTCCTGCACGGCACCGCTTCTTCTACCGAAGGCAGCTTCGGCAAGCTGTGGGAGGGGGAGAAAGATACGGCAGAAGAGAAAAAAACCAAAAAGACGATCCGCGATAAGCTGTTCGCCCACTACCAGGAAAACGTTTTTTGTCTTGAGCACCCAAGTCTTTCTCTGGGGCCGGTGCATAATGTCATTGAACTGGTTGAAAACTACCTCCCCACCGGGGCCCGTTTGCATCTCATCTCCCATTCCCGGGGCGGACTGGTCGGCGAATTGCTTTGCCGGTCCCAGATCACCGGGGCAAGCGATCCCTTTGACGAACTGGATTTAAACCTCTTCAAGGAAAACGATCCAAAGCAAGAACGCGGCGATCTGAAAAAACTCAGCGACCTGCTCAAAAAAAGGCGCATCCATGTGGAGCGATTCGTCCGGGTGGCCTGTCCGGCCTGGGGGACGACCCTGGCTTCGGAGCGCCTCGACATCTACCTTTCCCTGATGTTCAGCTTTCTTGAAAAAATCCCGGTTTTCAAAGCCGGCCCTGGCGGGGTGGCCTACGATATTCTGACCGAACTGATCATGGCCATCGCTAAGGAACGCTCCGACCCCGCGGTTCTTCCCGGTATCGAAGCGATGATTCCCAATTCTCCGCTCATCAGGATTCTTAATCGCCCGGACCGCGTGGTAGAAGGGGAGTTACGGGTCATCGCCGGAGATATCGAGGGGTCTAAGCTCTTAAGCAATCTGGGAACCCTCCTGACCGATCCTCTCTACCGGGACGACCATGATCTGGTGGTAAACACCCTCGCCATGTTCGGAGGGGCAGAGCGCACGGACGGCGCCGCTTTCCGCTTTTACCAGGGGGACAACGTATGTCATTTCAACTACTTCGAAAATAGCGACAGTGCTCGGGATCTGGCCGATACCATCACTCGTGGCCCGCAAAAGCCCGATGACTTTGAATTTTACCGTGTGCGCAAGACCGATGCCGGCGAGCCTCCCTATCGCCGCGATGAGGGGCGGCCGAAGCCGCTGGTTTTTCTCCTGCCGGGGATCATGGGCTCTCATCTTGAGGTGGGAAATAATCGGGTCTGGCTCGATTTTGGAGACTTGGCTTTCGGTGGCCTGTCCAAACTGAAAATCAATGCTCAGGGTGTGCGTGCCGAATCTCCGGTATGGATGGCCTATGGGGATCTGACCAAGTTTTTGGCTAACACCCACGATGTTGAACCCTTCCCCTATGACTGGCGCCTGTCCATCGAAACCGAGGCGCAGCGCCTGGCCGAAGCGATTTTGCGCAGGATCGAAGAGGCTGAAAAGCACAATCATCCGGTCAGCATCCTGGCCCATTCCATGGGGGGGCTGGTGGCCCGTGCGATGATCACCTTGCGCCCCGAAGTCTGGGAGCGAATATGCAAGCATCCTGAGTCCCGCCTGGTTATGCTCGGGACACCCAACGGAGGCTCTTACGTGATTCCCATGGTCCTGACCGGGCGGGACGGGATGATAAAAAAACTGGCGCTGCTGGATTTTAAGAACAAAAAGAAAGACCTGCTGGAGATCGTCTCCGAATTTCCCGGCCTTCTCGAAATGATGCCGACCCACAACACATTGGACCTGTTCTCTCCGGAGGGATGGGACAAAATTCAAAAAGCCGATGGTGACGGCAATACCTGGCCAACGCCCAAAAGGCAAAAACTGGCTGCCGCCAGGAAAGTACGCGATCGCATCTTGAACGATGATAATACGATCGACCCCCGGCGCATGCTTTACGTCGCCGGGCATGCCCCGGCCACCCCGGTCGACTTGTTATTCGTTAAAGACAAGAAAGGACACGAGGACATTGGTTTCCTCGCCACCTCCCATGGGGACGGGCGGGTCCCCTGGGCCACCGGGACGTTGCCCGGCGTCAGGACATGGTTCATGGAGACCGGCCACGGTGATCTGGCCGATCACAGACCCGGTTTCGACGCCATCCTCGATTTGCTTGAGAAGGGCACCACAGACCGTCTGCTTATAACACCGCCTGAGACCCGCGGTGTTCCCGAGCTCTTCGAAATGGCCGAAGAAAAAACGCCCCTGTTCCCCGACCTGGAAGACCTGGCCCGCAGCGCCATCGGTTCGAAAAAGACCTTTAAAAAAGAAAAGACCGTCCACCGCGTCCAGGTCAGCATTGCCCACGGGAATCTGGGCTATGCCCGAAACCCGATCATGGTGGGCCACTATGAGGGCGACACTATTGTCAGTGCCGAGGCACACCTGGATCGAGTTCTCGATGGCCGCTTGCGCGACCTGCAAAGCCTGGGACTTTATCCAGGCAAAGAAAACACCGCTGAGGTCTTTCTCAATCCTGGTAAAGAACCGGCCGGGGCCATTGTCGTTGGGTTGGGTGCCGTTGGCAGCCTCTCTCCGGGGCGGTTGATGCAGGCGATCTCCTGCGGTGCCCGCTCCTATGCCAAGGCCCTGTGGGAGGAAAAAAATCACCAGGAAAATACGGCCACCAAGCGGCAGACAGCCAGCATCTCATGCCTGCTGATCGGTACCGGTGCCGGCGGCATTTCGGTAGGCGATGCCGTCACCGCCATATTGCGCGGCATTGCTCACGCCAACCAGAACCTCGAAGAAACGAACTATGCCGAGCGGGTTCTGATCGACGAGGTGCAATTTATCGAACTCTATGAAGACTGCGCCATACAAGCCGCCAAATCCCTGGTCCGGGCGGGGAGGGATCTGGATATATCCCGCAATTTCAATGTCGACCCCAAACTGCAGATCAAGGGCTTGCGCGGCGGCCGCAAGCGGGCCAGTTTTGCAGAGGAACCGCCGTGGTGGCAACGGCTGGAGATCGTGGAGGACAAAAAAGAGCGTCTGTCCTTCAACCTTCTCACCGACCGCGCCCGGTCCGAGGTCCATCTTCAACTGACCCAGCGGATGCTGGTCGACCTGTTCATCGATGATGCCATCAGCACGACCGCAACCGATGAAAATATCGCAATCACCCTTTTCGAGATGCTCATCCCCAACGAACTCAAGGAATACGCCCCTGACCGCCGGGATCTTGTCCTGGTTCTCAATGATGGCTCTTCCCGCTACCCCTGGGAGTTGATGCAGGAACGCCCGACCGAAAGCGGGACACCGGCGAAATGGGCACCCGAACCGTTGGCGATCCAGGCGGGTATGGTGCGACAGCTCCAGACCTCCGAATATCGTGAGCGGGTGGTGATGGCTGCAGAGAAAGCCGCGCTGGTTGTGGGCGACCCGCCGAGCAACTTCCCCAGCCTGCCCGGCGCCGAAAGTGAAGCCCGGGAGACGACCCGGATCCTGAGTGAAAGAGGCTACCAGGTCACCTCCCTGATTCGTAAAAGCGCCAAAGAAATTCTCAAGGAGATTTACGCCCGGGATTACCGAATTCTGCATCTGGCCGGCCACGGGGTTTATGACTACGACCCACAAAAGAAAACCACCTGCGACTGTTGTGGTTCGAAGACCAAGGGGCAAGGGATCTCCGGCATGATTATCGGCGAAAACCATTTCCCAAACTGGCCGCAAACCTGGCCAAAGAACTCATCAACATGGGGGTCCGGGCGGTGGTGGCTGCCGGCTGGGCCGTCGATGACAGGGCTGCTCAGACTTTTGCTAAAAGGTTCTACAGCGAAATGTTGACAGGGACGCCTTTTGGCGATGCGGTTTTTCATGCACGCAAAGAGACCTACGAGAAGCACCCAAGCGTCAACACCTGGGGGGCGTACCAGTGTTACGGCGACCCGGCGTTCAGCCTGCTACGCAAAGATGCCGGACGCAGGGCAGGGGGGGGCGAGACCCATTTTGCAGCGCCGGCAGAAGTCATCCTGGAGTTGGAGAACATGGCCGAGGACGCAACAACCGCCTCAGACAGTCAGGTTGCCAACGTCAGAGAGCGACTGGAAACAATCTCGAGCGGCCTTTCGAAAAAATGGCTGGAAATCGGTGAGGTGCGTGCAGCACTGGGCCGAGTCTACGGTGAATTGGATCTGTTTGAACAGGCGGTGGAGCATTACGAGGCTGTCCAGGACGTTGAAAAAGCACGCTTCCCCCTGAGGGCGGTCGAGCAGCTCTGCAATCTGCAAACCCGGTGGGCGCTAGAGAAATCAGAAGAGGACCCCAAAGGGGCGGACAGTCTTGTCAGGGAGGCCAAGCGCAAGCTGGATCTTATCATCGAGGCCTTGAAACCGACCGCCGAGCGCTACAGCCTGTTGGGGAGCATTGCCAAACGTGAGGCGATGATTGCCAGAGATCTCGCGGGCAAAAAGGACTCTCTGGGGAGGATGTCAGAAAATTACCAGGCTGCATATGACCATGAAGGGGAAAAAGGCAACATTGCCCCTTATCCACTGCTCAACTGGCTTACTGCCCAGGTCCTGCTGGAACTGCTCGGCGGAAAGGCTCAAAAACCAGTCGACTTCAAAGTGCTTTTGGAAAAGGGCGCCGCCAGTGCCACCACCAGGTATCGCGAATACCCTGATTTCTGGATGGCGATAACCGGTGTGGACTGCAGGCTTCTGGAACATCTGGAGAAGAAGGACCTGGCCCTGCACAAAGAAAAGATTATTGCGGATTATCTCGAGGTCAAAAAGCGGGACGGGTCACCGAGGGAGTTTCGCTCGGTGCTTGAGCACCTTGATTTTTTGAAAAACATAATTGACGCAGCCCCAATAATTGATATCCGGGAGGAGATCGGAAGTGCCCTTTTGGATATTCGGCGAGGGTTGAAGGGGTAGAAAGGGAGCCAGAACACAAACCTTCCAAACACAAAGGTGCACCTGGCGGTTCCATCCCCCTCGGTGACAGCAATTTACGAAGTAGGCCAGTTTGCATTAGAGCGACAGCGTATTGTTTGCAGTCTTGAAAAATCGGAACTGTTCAGCACCTCAGCAAATAGCGTTTAAAACCGTCGGGTCCCGGCCCGACAGCCGGGTAACTTGTCTTTGCTCGTCCAAAGAAAGTCACCAAAGAAAGGACGTTGGCTGCGCCGCATGGGGTGCGCAAAGGGAGCCGGTTCATAGAGACGGCTCTGCAATCGAGAGACGGTTCACCGTTTTCGAGCCCTCTTGCGCACTGGAGTGCTTCGCCACCGCTCTACCCGGCTGTTGCGAACACCGGCGCTGCTATGCCTAAAAAAACAAGAACTGGTCATTGCCTTGCTGAATGCCTCGCACAAGAGGAGTCGCCACGAAGCAACTCCGTTGTCATCAGCAGCCATAACAACCAGAGGCACCATCCAGGCGACAGCAATGCACCCGGCAGGGGAAGCCGCTTTTTGCCTACTTTTTGGCGGCTTGCATAAAGTAGGTCGGCTGTCGGGGCGAGTCCCGACGGTTTTGCTTTGAACATGTAGTGATTAGCAACAAAAGTCTTAGCCCCAGAGAAACAGAGGCACAGAGTGTCTTAATGTCAGTCTGCCAAAAACAGGATTCTCCTCTGAACCTCTGTGTCTCCAGTGAGCAAAGCGAACGGGTGGCAATCTTCATGCCGGGAAATCACCTTCCGACACTAAGGCTCTTCGGCAAAATCACAGCTTCATACGCAAACTACTCACCGAAGGCATCGGCGATGTGTTCGATCTCGGCCCGGTCACCGACCGCATGAACGGCCACAACGTCGAAACGCGGCTGCAGCCCCCTGCCCTTGCCCTGGCCAAGATACCACTGGGCAGTGCTGCGGATCTGCCGCTGCTTGAATTGGCCGACGGCCTCGAGGGGCGAACCGAAAGCCAGCGAGCGCCGGGTTTTGACTTCGACAAAAACCAGGGTTTTCCCTTGGCGGGCGATGATGTCGATCTCGCCCACCGGGGTCCTCATGTTTCGCTCGAGGATCTTCATCCCCTGCTTGCGCAAATAGCGGGCTGCCGCCTCTTCACCCCA
>CALZIZ010000154.1 GCA_945787465.1 uncultured Desulfuromonadales bacterium | reverse complement strand
GCCGGCATTCATGTCCTGAAGCATGGCGAGGACCCGTCCCGTTTCGAACTGACGAAAAAAATCTGCAATGGCAGACATGTCCATAATCGCTTGCTCCTGCGGATATGACGGGGATGTTAGGATTTTTGAACCAAGTTGGCAGCATACCAGCTTTACGGGCTGAAGGTAAAGGGTAAAAGGCCGCCAGTTCTTGACTTTTGGTAATGGCTTTTCTAGTATGGCATGCCTTGTTTGTCAGGGATCCATGGGCTGGGGCGGGGAAACGTTCAAGTGCCCGGTCTGTCCAAAAGTGTTTCAGGAAATCTGCGGCGCATCCAAGAGGTTCGCCGGTGATTGTTTGACGCTTGGGCCGTTCAATGGCATGTGCTGTTGCCCGGCCAGAATCTACGGATTCAGGTTTTTTCTCAGCCTAACCGGCGGCAGCGGTAGTGCTGCTGAGCGCCTGGTCCTTTTAACGGTACATTCATTCTGGCAACTATTGCCTCAGGAAAAGACAACGCAGTGCCCGAACGCGCCATTGGAGTATTTGATTCGGGGGTTGGCGGCCTGACAGTTCTTAAAGAACTTTTGCGTCAACTGCCCTCAGAGCAACTGGTTTACCTGGGTGATACCGCCCGGGTTCCCTACGGCACCAAGAGTCCCGGAACGGTGCTGCGCTATGCCCTTGAAGCTGCCGCGTTTCTGGCTCAACGCCAGGTCAAAATGATGGTGGTTGCCTGCAACACGGCCTCTTCGGTGGCCCTAGATGTCCTCGAAGATCGCTTCAGTCTGCCGGTTGTCGGGGTTATCGAGCCCGGGGCAAAAAAGGCTGTGGAGTTGACCCGCAATGGCAAAGTCGGGGTGATCGGCACCGAGGGGACAATCAAGAGCGGTGCCTACACCCGTGCGATTCAGGCACTGGACCCGGCCGTCGAGGTCTATGGGGCTGCCTGTCCGCTGTTCGTCCCTCTGGCCGAAGAGGGCTGGGCCGAGCATCCTATCGCCAGAATGGCTGCCGAGGAATATCTCGCACCGTTGCTTGAGCACGAAATCGACACCCTTGTGCTTGGATGTACCCATTATCCTTTGTTGAAAAATACCCTTCACCAGGTTCTGGGTGACCGTGTGGCCCTGGTCGACTCAGCCGAGGAAACCGGCCGGGTGGTGGCTAAAATGCTCGGCAGTCGAAGCCTGTTCCGGGCATCCGTCCCCTGCTGTCCCAGATTCTACGTCTCTGATGTTCCGACCCGTTTCGAACGGGTGGGCGGAGCATTTCTCGGCGAAGTGCTCCAGGGTGTGCAGCAGGTGAGTATAGAAGCGGGTTAAAGTAATGGCTAGAGGCTGGAGGCTGGAGGCTAGAGGCTAGAGGCTAGAGGAGTGATGAGTGATGAGTGAGGTTCATTATTTTTGCCCGTCACACATCACACATCACACGTTACTTATTACGCTTTTAAATGTTTCGATTTTAAAGCCCTTGGCCGCTCTTTAGGAGTTTTTTTCATTATGAGTCCACGTCCTCTGAAAGACCGGTTGCTGCTGGTGGCATTTTTGGTTGTCCTGGTGGTGTTTGGCTCCCTGGTGGCGCGTAAATACTGGCTTTCCAGGCCTGGCGAAACTGTGCCCGAACCGGTTTCAGTGGTCGAGGCGCCACGGGAGTTGCGTGAGATCATGCTCTATTTCGGGGCGCCCGATGGGGCAGGTCTTATGGTCGAGGCGCGGGAAATCGAGGATTGCCTGACCGAAGAGGAGTGCCTGCTGGCGACGGTGCAGGCGCTGGTTAACGGACCGATCGGTGACCTGCTGCCAATTTTTCCCTCCCACACCGTGGTTCGGCAGGTGGCGGTCGAAGGTACTGTAGCTACCGTTGATTTCAGCCGTGACCTGATCAGGGGGCATCCGGGGGGGAGTCAATCCGAGTTGCTTACCGCCTATGGCCTGGCCAACACTCTTGCTGTCAATTTCCCCCATATTCGGCAGGCGCTGATCCTGGTCGAGGGCGAGACGGTTGTGACCCTCAAGGGGCATGTGGATCTGCGCGAGCCGGTAGCGGCCGATTTTTCCTTCGGGCGACAGTATGAGCAAGAGGGCAAGTCACTGGAGCCTCCGCTGGAGGTGCCGGCACAAGAATATGAACAGCTGCCAAGAGAGGACTGAATGGCTGATTTTTTAACTGCGATCAAAGAGCGGGTACTGGTTCTGGACGGTGCCATGGGAACCCTGCTGCAGGAACGGGGGCTGAAGCCCGGCGCCTGCCCCGAAGAGATGAACCTCGAGGCAGCCGATGTTGTCGAGGGGGTTCACCGGGAGTATGCCGAAGCCGGCGCCGACATCCTGGTCACCAATACCTTTGGGGGCAGTCGCTTTAAACTGGCCCATTACGGGCTCGAATCCAGGGTAGCCCAGATTAACGCCCGCGGTGTGGAAATCGCCCGTAAGGCCGCCGGTGCCGAGCGGTTTGTGGCGGCGTCCATCGGCCCGACGGGACGGTTCCTCGAACCGGTCGGCGACGCCGCTTTTGATGAAACTGTCGAAGCCTTCGGCGAGCAGATCGAGGCGTTTGTTGCAGCAGGTGCCGACCTGATCACCTGCGAGACCTTCCTCGATATTCGCGAACTCAAGGCCGCGGTGGTTGCCTGCCGGGAGTTCTCACGGCTTCCGGTGATGGCGATGATGACCTTCGATGACGGCGGCCGCAGCGTTCTCGGCACGCCGCCAGAGGCCGCGGCAGTGACTCTTGATGCGTTGCAGGTCGATGTAATCGGCTCCAACTGCGGCCTCGGGGTCGACGGCATTTACGCGATCCTGGAGAAAATGCGTTCAGTTACAGGCCGGCCGCTGATTTCCCAGGCCAACGCCGGGTTGCCGGTGCTGCGCGACGGTGAAACCGTCTTTCCCGGGACTCCGGAGGAGATGGTCGCCTATCATGAGCGGATGATCGCTCTGGGGGTGCGGGTCATCGGTGGTTGCTGCGGCACCACCCCAAGGCATATCCAGGCCATGCGCCAGGGCCTCGAAGGGCGCGACCAGAACTGGCAGCCGCCTGCCCGGCGCTGTTATCTCGCCAGTCGCACCGCGGTGGTGCCGGTCGGCGGCGGAGCGCCCTGCGCGGTTATCGGTGAACGCATCAATCCGACCGGCAAGAAGGCCTACACAAAAGAATTGCAGGAAGGCAAAACCGCCTACATCCGCCGCGAGGCCCAGGCCCAGGTCGAAGCCGGGGCATCGTTGCTCGATGTCAACTGCGGGGCGCCCGGGGTCGATGAGCCCGCAGCCCTGGAAAGGGCGGTCTACGCCGTTTCTGGTATGAGCGGAACTCCGCTGGTTATCGATTCCTCCGACCCCGAGGCCCTGGAGCGCGCCCTGAAGGCTGCCGACGGCAAGGTTTTAATCAACTCGGTCTCCGGGGAGGATAAGAGCCTGAAGACCATTTTGCCCCTGGCAAAAAAGTACGGGGCCGCCCTTATCGGTCTGGCCCTCGACGAGACGGGAATCCCCGAAACCGCTCAGGGCCGGGTCGCGGTCGCCAGAAAAATCCGTGACGCGGTAATGGCCGAGGGGCTGCCCCAGGAAGACCTGGTGATAGACTGCCTGACCCTGACCGTTTCAGCCGAACAGAAGCGGGCCATGGAAACTCTCGCTGCGCTGCGACTGGTCAAGCAGGAGCTTGGCCTGTCCACTGTGCTTGGGGTCAGCAACATTTCCTTCGGGTTGCCCTGTCGTCCGGTGCTCTCTTCGACCTTTTTTGCCATGGCACTGGCCGCCGGACTCGATGCGGCCATCATTAATCCCAAAGAAGAGCGCATGATGGATGCCTTTCGTGCCGCCATGGTGCTGCTGTGCCACGACCTGAGGGCCGAGGAGTTTATCGCCAGCTATGGGGGGGTGACTGCCGCCCCTGCCGTGCCGGTTGCGGCAGGAACTGAGCTCGGCATTCGCGAAAAGCTTGCCACCGCCATCATCGAGGGCGACGAGGAAGGTATTACAGCCCTGGTGGCTCAGGCCCTTGCCGAAGGGCTGACCCCCTTGCAGATCAGCAACGAGGGGCTGCTGCCCGGACTGGAGGAGGTCGGCGAGCGATTCGGTCGCAACCAGGTCTTTCTGCCCCAGGTGATGCTCTCTGCCGACACCATGCATAGCGCATTTGCCCGGATCAAAGAAGAGATGGCTGGCGACTGCGGCCCGAGTCTCGGCAAGATCCTCATGGCCACTGTCGAAGGGGATATTCATGACATCGGAAAAAACATCGTCTGTACCCTGCTTGAGAACCACGGTTTCGAGGTCATTGACCTGGGCAAAAATGTCCCGGCCCAGCGCATCCTCGAGCAGGCCAGAGATCTGGAGGTGGATGCCGTAGGCCTGTCGGCGCTGATGACAACAACCATTCAGCAGATGGAGGTCACCATCGATCGTCTGAAAGAGGCCGGAATCAAGGTCTTTACCATGGTCGGCGGGGCGGTTGTGACCCAGGAATATGCCGACTCCATCGGTGCCGACCTCTACGCCGCAGACGCCCTGGAGGCGGTGCGCAAGATCAAGGACATGCTCGGGGATAAAGGCTAAAGGCTTAAAACAATAGACTCCACTCGTCACTCGTTACCCGTCACCCGTCACCGGGTTTACCAGGTTTGCTGCTTGCGCCATGGGCTGCTCTGTGCTAACAATAAGGCGATTTTTCACCAGATTTTGAAGAGGTGGCCATGGTCGTCGGATTCAATCACAATTTTCGATACAAAGGCGAAGTCTTTCACGTCCAGACCGAAGATAGCGGCCTGAAAAGCCCGCATATCATTACTCTTTTATATAAGGGCGGGACCATACTGTCGTCGAAAAAAACCTCTTATGCCGACATTACCAAGGTCAATAACCTTGAACAGGTCGTCGAAGAGTTAATGAAGGAGCAGCATCGGGAGATGCTGCGCCAGCTTAAAAACGGCGAGTTCGATGAAATTATCGCCAGCAAATGCTCTGCGGCCAGACCGGCGCCCCCTGCGCCTCCTGAAGCGGCCAAGCCCAAGACCCAGCCCGCTGCCGCAAGGCCCCGGAGCCCCCAGCCAGTAAAGCAGCCGGCCAAAAAGGGCGCGGTCGCCGAGGCCAGCCTGGATGAAATAATCCTCTCCTATTTGATGGGAGAGGATGGCAAGTAAATAAAAATACGACCCTTCCCGCTGCACCCCCAAGCGGTAGGGCTAAATCTTTGTGTTGGCCGGAGCGTTGGCTCGCTCCCCAGCCATCAAACCAAACCCCGCCAGGGGGCAATGAAAAGGGAGCAACCGCCAGATGTTGACTGAGGACACCGTTCGGGACCTGGAAAACACCGCCCGGCAGCTAAGAGTCGAAATTCTCAAAATGCTGAATACCGCCAAGTCGGGGCACACCGGCGGCAGCCTTTCGGCGATCGATGTTTTGAGCGTGCTGTATTTTCACAAGATGCGCCATGACCCGAGCAACCCCGCCTGGGAAGACCGGGACCGCTTTGTCCTCTCCAAGGGCCATGCCGCTCCAGCCCAGTACGCCTGCCTGGCCGAAGCCGGCTATTTCTCCCGCGATGATTTGAAGACCCTGCGGCGTCTGGGAAGTCACTTGCAGGGCCATCCCGATATGAACAAAACCCCCGGGATCGAGGTCTGCACAGGATCTCTGGGGCAGGGGCTCAGTCAGGCTGTCGGATTGGCTCTGGCCGCTCGTCTGCAGGGTAAGTCCCACCGGGTCTACTGTCTGCTCGGCGACGGCGAGGTGCAGGAAGGCCAGATCTGGGAAGCCGCCATGGCGGCCGCACACTACAAGCTCGACAACCTTTGCGTCGTTCTCGACTGGAACGGTCTGCAGATCGACGGCGAGGTGGAGAAGGTCATGAACGTCGGTCCCCTGGGGCCGAAATTCCTTGGCTTCAACTGGCATGTGCTCGAGGTGGACGGTCATGACGTGCAGGCCATTGGCCGCGCCCTCGATGACGCCGAGCAGGCCAAAGGGCAACCGACCATGATCATCGCCCGCACCGTCAAGGGCAAAGGGGTCTCGTTTTTCGAGCACAAGGCGAGCTATCACGGGGTTCCGCCCAGTGACGAGGAACTCAACCAGGCCCTCGAAGCACTAGGGCATGCCTGAAAGGCGGTGATTGGTTATTTGTGATTGGTGGTTGGTAAAATCCGAATCCCCTTTCACAAATTTTTCGTCCCGCGTTCTGAATTTTCTTTTTTGCCAATCACCAATTACTAATCACCAGTTACAGGTTTTTTATGACTGAAATGATCGCAACGCGAGATGCCTACGGTAAAGCCCTGGTCGAATTGGGCCGCGAGAACAGCAAGGTCGTTGCCCTGGATGCCGACCTCTCCGGTTCCACCAAGACCGGCATGTTCAACAAAGAGTTCCCCGGGCGTTTTTTCAACGCCGGAATTGCCGAAGCCAACATGGTTGGCATGGCGGCCGGGCTGGCAGCCGGGGGGATGATTCCCTTTGCCTCCACGTTTGCCGTGTTCGCCGCCGGGCGAGCCTTTGAACAGATTCGCCAGTCTCTGGCCTATCCCAAGATGAACGTCAAGATCGTCGCCACCCACGCCGGCATTACCGTCGGTGAGGACGGCGGCTCTCACCAGTCGGTGGAAGACCTGGCCATCATGCGGTCCCTGCCCAATATGACGGTCCTCTGCCCGGCTGACGGGCCTGAGACCGCCGCGGCAATCCGAGCGGCAGCGGCCTTTCAGGGGCCCGTCTATGTGCGCCTTGGCCGCGCCAAGGTGCCGGTGGTCTTTGATAAGGACTGCCAGTTCACAATCGGTCGCGGGGCGACTTTGCGCAAGGGAACGGACCTGACCTTCATTACGACCGGGTTGATGACCGCCCAGGCCCTCGAGGCGGCGGACATACTCGCTGAAGAGAATATCTCCGCCCGGGTGGTTCATATGGGCAGCATCAAGCCCCTGGATGTCGACCTGGTGATACAGGCGGCCAGAGAAACCGGGGCGGTGGTCACCGCCGAGGAACATTCGGTCATCGGCGGCCTCGGCGGCGCGGTTTGCGAAGTGCTTGCAGAAAGCCATCCGGTTCCGGTGGAACGGGTCGGCTTGCGGGATGTCTTTGGCCAGTCCGGAACCGGTGATGAACTGCTGGTTCATTACGGTCTGACCCCCGCCAACCTCGTGGAGTCAGCTGAAAGGGTGCTTAAGCGCAAGTAACTTCTGCCGGACTTCGGCCCGGCCCCGGATGCTACGGGGATTAGTTTGCAGGAAGGGAAAGGGCAGCCAGGTCTTGTTCTTTAAAAGTCTCATCAGCAGGGTTATCATCCTCAACGTCCTGCTTCTGACCATCGGCATCGGCACATTTACCCTGTTTCACCTGCGGCGCGAACAGCATCATCTGATCAGTTCCACCAGGCAAAGTGCCGAACTGCTTCTTGAGACGGTCGAAAAGTCGATCTTCAACTCCATGCGCATGGGCAACAGCGCCGATGTTCAGGCGGTGCTGGAGATGATCGGGAGAAACTCCAGCCTGGCCAATGTGCGGATTTTCGCCCCCGACGGCACCATCCTGCGCTCAGCCCGGCCTCAGGAGATCGGCCAGCAGGTCAATCCCCGGGACCGGGCGCTCTTTGAGAACAATCATCGCGAAGCGATCTTCCGGGTTGACGGCGAAGAGGTGGTCGGCATTATCAAGCCGATCGTGGCCGATGAACGCTGCTATTTTTGCCATGGCGTCGGCAAGAAGGTGATCGGGGTCCTTAACCTCAATTACTCGCTGACCGATACCATCGCCAAGCTGCAGGCCTCGACCCGATTTTTCGCCTTTTCCACAGTGGTGATGATTATTCTGCTCTCCGGGGGCGGGGCTTTTATTCTTTTGCGCCTGGTCAAGCGGCCAATGATCATTGTCGGGCATAAGATGGCCCAGGTGGCGGGAGGCGACCTCTCGGTGCGAACCTACCCTCGCTCAGGGGACGAGGTTGGCAGCCTGATGCACAGCTTCAATTCCATGGTCAAAAACTTGCAAGAGGCTCAGCAGGAATTGGAGCGCTACCACTACCAGCAGATGGAGCGTGCCGACCGCCTGGCTTCGGTGGGCGAAATGGCCACCGGCATCGCCCACGAAATTAAGAACCCCCTGGCCGGTATCAGCGGAGCGGTTTCGGTTCTGGCAGACGACCTGGCTGAGGATGATCCGCGCAGGGAGATTATCAGGCAGGTGCTCGAGCAGATTGCCCGGCTGAATAAAACGGCAACCGATCTGCTCTTTTTCGGCCGCCCCGGTAAACCCGAGTTCACCTATGTGGACCTCAATGAGTTGGTAAGAAAGACGCTGTTCTTTGTTTCCCAGCATCCCGAGGCCCGCAATGTCCACCGAACCGAAGAGTTGGCCGAAGATCTGCCGCCGGTATGGATTGACGAGAAGCAGATCCAGCAGGTCCTTTTCAACGTGATCCTAAACGCCATCCAGGCCATGCCGGGCGGTGGCACCCTGCTGGTTGCAACCGATGCGGTGCGCCACGAAAACAGGCCCTTCGGCCGGGTCAAGATCGCTGACACCGGCAGAGGCATCCCCGCTGAGGAGCTTGACAAGATTTTCGTACCTTTCTTCACGACCAAAACCCAGGGGACGGGCCTGGGCCTGCCGATCTGCCGCCAGTTGGTCGAGCAGCATGGTGGCTCCATCCGGGTCGAAAGCCAGCCGGGTGAAGGAAGTGTCTTTTTTATTGAATTTCCGGTAACGGCCTCACCAGCCATTGATGTAGAAGAGGACGACAGTGCGCCAACATAAGATTCTCGTGGTCGATGATGAACACCTGATCCGCTGGTCTCTTGAGCAGAACCTCAAAAAGCAGGGCTACGAGGTTCTCACCGCCGGCTCCGGCGAAGAGGCACTCAAATCGCTGAGGGAGGACCCCCCCGAACTGGTGCTGCTGGACATTCAATTGCCAGGGATCAATGGTCTCGATGTCCTTGAGAAAATCAAGGAGATGGAGGACGAGGTTATCGTAATCATGATTACGGCCCTGGGCGTGCTTGAAACGGCGGTCAAAGCCATGCGCATGGGGGCCTTCGATTACATCAACAAGCCCTTCAACCTTGACGAGCTGGCGATTGTCATCAAAAAGGCCCTGGAGACCAGCGAACTCAGGCGCGAGGTTGCGCACCTTCGCTCAGAGCAATCGAGCAAGTACGGGATCAGTAACATCATAGGCAGCAGCCGACATATGACCAATGTGCTGACCATGGTCAAAAAGGTCGCCCACAGCGATGCCGGCACCATCATGATCCAGGGCGAGAGCGGCACCGGCAAGGAGTTGATCGCCAAAGCGGTTCATTATGAAAGCGCCCGGGCCGACAAACCCTTTATGGCTATCAACTGCGCCGCGGTTCCCTCCACCCTGCTCGAAAGCGAGCTAATGGGCCATGAAAAAGGCGCCTTCACCGATGCCAAGGCCCAGAAAAAAGGCCTGTTCGAACTCTCCGACGGCGGCACCCTGTTTCTCGATGAAATCGGTGATATGGAACTGGGCATGCAGGCCAAGCTCCTCCGGGTGCTCGAGGAACGCTCCTTCCGCAGGGTTGGCGGTACCAAGGACGTCAAGGTCGATGTCCGCATCATCTCTGCAACCAACAAGGACCTGCTCAAGGCCATCGAGGACGGCACCTTTCGCGCCGACCTCTATTACCGCATTCAGGTCATCCCCATCTATTTACCGCCACTGCGCGAGCGGCGCGATGACATAATCACCCTGGTGGAGCATTTCATTGCCCACTTCAACCGGGAATTCGGCAAGAACGTCAAGACCATCTCCAAGATGGCCGAAAAATTTCTTACCGAATACAACTGGCCGGGTAATATTCGCGAACTGAAAAACGTGATCGAACGTGCCATTATCCTCGAAAACGAAGAAACCCTGCTGCTCGAGCATCTGCCTCAGGAGATTGTGGCCAAGAGCGGTGGCGGCGGTGGCAGCCCGATGAGCTTCAATCTGCCGGCCGAAGGCCTCGACATCGAGGATGTCGAGCGGGAGCTGATCCGCCAGGCCCTCGAGGTGACCGAGGGTAACCAGTCCAAGGCGGCCAAAAAGCTCAACCTTGGGATCGACGCTTTTCGCTACCGGATGAAAAAATTCGGGTTTTTGTAAGCGGTTGAAGATTTATGAACGGGAAAAGGGGCTTTTGGCCCCTTTTTTCTTGGGGGTGCCGGCAAAGAGCTTGCGACCCCAGCCTATTGTTATCCCGATCTTAGGAGGTTGCGATGGAGGTCAGAGTGAATGGTATCAATCTAACATACGACGAGCGCGGGACGGGTCCGGCCCTGCTGCTGATTCACGGTTTTCCCCTTTGCCGTAAAATGTGGCAACCCCAGCTTGAGGCCCTTGCCGATGCAGGCTTTCGGGTGATCGCTCCCGATTTGCGCGGATTCGGAGAGTCCGAAGCAGGCGATTCAGACTACTCGATGGATCTGCTTGCCGATGACCTGGTCGGGCTGATGGATAGCCTAGGCATTGAGCTGGCCACGGTCGCCGGGATGTCCATGGGGGGATACCTGCTGCTCAATCTGCTTGAACGCTACCCGCAGCGAGTGGCAGCCGCGCTGTTCGTGGTGACCCGCAGCGGTGCCGACGACGAGGCTGGAAAGGCGCGACGCACCGAGATGGCTCGCCTGGTTCAGAGTGGCCAGGCTCAGGCGGTACCCGAGGCCTTTGCAGGGGTGCTGTTTGCCGAGGAGACTTCTTCAACGCGACCTGAGCTGGTCGCCGAAGTCGGTGCCTGGATGAGCGCAACCGGGCCCAAGGCTCTGGCCGGCGGCTTGTTGGCCATGCGCGACCGCAGGGATTGCACGGACCTTTTGCCCCATATCCGCATACCCGCCCTGGTCATAGGTGGCGAGAAGGACCGGGCGATTCCGCCCGAACATTCCCGCAGCCTGGCAGCGGCCATTGCCGAAGCAGAGTGCCACATTCTTGCCGATGCCGGACACATGGCGAACCTTGAACAACCCGAAGCGTTCAATGCCTGTGTGCTGGAGTTTCTGCGTAAAAATCGGTGATTGGTGATTGGTGATTGGTGATTGGTGATTGGTGATTGGTGATTGGTGATTGGTGATTGGTGATTGGTGATTGGGGCCGACCCTTCGGGGTCGGCCCTGTCCCTTTAATGTTTGCCTGGCGCCAGGGGGACTCCGCGGCGTTCCCAGTTGACATAGGCCTCGATGGCGATCATTTTCGGGTCGTCGGCAGCCAGTTCCGCACCTTCAAGGGGGTGCTGCAGGCACCAGTTGATCATCTGCCGAAGCTCTGCCACCTTGCCAAGCTGTTTCTGGAACTTGGGGTAGGTCTCGGGATGAGTATTGGCGGCATTGGGATGGCACTGGGCGCAGGCCACGCCGTTGGTCCCGAGTTCAGGGCTGGTCCAGAGTCCCCGCCCTTTTTCGACCACCGACATGTATTCGGCCTGCCAGCGTTCGACATCCTTTTTGGTAAACTCATCGGCCTGGGCCGAAAAGACAAGACCCGCCAGCAACACCGCCAGTACCCCTGCGAATATTTTCAGAACCTTCATAGTTTTTCTCCCTTTATGTTTCCATGCTCCAGATATTACCTGACACCTGACACCTGACACCGGCCCTTAATAGTGTGTTTGCGGGGCAACTCGCTGGTCCTTACCCTGAAACGCCGTATCTTCGGGTTGGCCCGACTTGCGATCGAAGCGAACGCTTCGCTCCTTGTTGTCGTAGAGGGTGTAATGAACGTCAGCCTTACCCGAGGCCAGGTTGATGAGCTGCCAGCCGGTGGCATCGCGCTCGAAGAAGGGGTCGGCCCGGTTCATCGGCACGGTCAGCTTGGGCAACTGGCTTTCGGCCTGGGCGTAGCTCTGCGGGTAGGGCCAGGGCCAGGCGGTGGCCATGGCCGAGGTGAAGCTGATGTTGTCGATCTGGTTGTACTGGATCTGATGGACGTGGCCGTAGAGGACCGTCGCCTTTTTGAAGGGCTTGAGCATGTCCTGCACCTCTTGGGCGTCCTCGGTCCAGAAATTCCAGCCTTTGTAGATTTTCTGCAGTGGCGAGTGGGACATGACGACCAGCGGGGTCTTTTTGTCGACTTTTTCCAGGTCCTGCTTCAGCCACTGGCGCTGCTTTTCACCGACCATGAATGGTGAGCCGTTGGGATTGTCCAGCCCTGCCATTTCGAGCATCCGCTGTTGCGCGCTCGGCCAGCGTTCGTAAGTCCACTCGTCGTAGGTCAGGATGCTGTTGAGCACGACGAAATGCACCCCCTTGTGGTCAAAGCTGTAGTACTGCGGGCCGAAGAGCTTCTCCCAGTACTCGCCAAGATCGAGGTAATAGTCATGTTCGCCCAAGACATAGTGAACCTTGTAATTGAGGGCGGACATGATCTCCGCTCCATGGTCAAGCTCTTCCTTGGTGCCAAGCTGGGCGAGATCCCCACCGAACATGACAAAATCAGGCTTGGGGTTGAGCAGATTGGTTTCAGCGACCGCCCGGATCAGGGCTGGATATGGGCATCGGAAATGTAGGCGAAGGTGAAATTTTCGGCGCTATCGGCGAAGGCCAGTTCCACCAGGCTGATTGGCAGGCAGGCCCCTGCCAGCATCGCGCCGGCGCCCTTTAAAAAGACACGACGGTCAATGGCATTGCTCATGGTCATCTCCTCTATTTCGATTCGGCCACGGCTGTTTTGGCAAACTGCGGGCTGGTCAGTGCCTCCATGAAAGCGACCAGGTCATCAATTTGCTGCTCGCTCAGATTCAGGGGCCGGATGCCGCCGCTTAGAAAATCGTTGACCCGATCACCCTCCTTGGCGACGCCGCCGTTGTTGTAGTGAACCACGGTCTCCTTGAGGGTTTTCAGGCTGCCATCGTGCATGTAGGGGGCGGTCACCGCAATGTTGCGCAGGGTCGGCGTCTTGAACGCGCCGATATCGTCAAGCCTGCCGGTCACTGCAACCCGCCCGAGTTCGGAAGTTTTCTGGTCGGTCAGCACCGCAATGTCAACGTCGGTCCCCTCGGCCTTGGCCTTGAGAAATTCTCCAACCAGCCTTGAGATGTCGTCCTGTATGCGGTTGATGCCGACGCCGATGTTGTGGAAGCGACTGTCGGTAAAAAGCGCCTGGGTCTGCTCGACCACGTGGCAGGAAACGCAGCGGCCCTGGTTGATAAAGACCTCAAAGCCCCTGACCGCCTCGGGGCTCAGCGCTTTTTCGTCGCCGGCGAAATACCAGCGGTCAAAAGGCGAGTCGCCCGCTACAATGGTACGCTCGAAGGCGGCAATGGCCTGGGTGACTTCCTTCATGGTGATCTGCTCGCCGCTCTTGGCAAAAACCGTTTTGAAGGCCTCGACATATTCAGGATCGCTGCGTACGATCTTCAGGATCGGCTTGTGGTCTTTGAGGCCCATTTCGACAGGGTTCAAAAAGGGGTGCAGGGCCTGGTCTTCGAGATCCGGTGAGCGTCCGTCCCAGAAAACCGATTTAAAGTAAGCTGAGTTCACCACCGTCGGTGCGTTGCGGGTTCCGGTGAGCTTGTGGATCCCCTCAGAAACCTGCAGCGGGCTGTCGGTAAACACCTTCTTGGCGTCGTGACAGGTGGCGCAGCTCACCTCCCCGGTGGAACTGAAGCGGGTGTCGTGAAAGAGTTTGTCGCCAAGTTGTAATTTTTCCGGAGTTTGTGGATTGTCCTCCGGAATAGGCACCGGGGGCAGCCCCAGAGGCGGTTCCTGTGCAACGAGAAACCCTGGAGTGGCGCTCACCAGCAGCAGAAGAACCAATGCAACCATCCTTGCCATGATGAATTCTCCTTTTTTGGGGGAGGGAATGCTTGCGACCTTAAATCTTACTACAGATTGGTCTTTTTTAAATAGGCTGTTTTAGTCTGGGGGGGGAGGGGGGGGCGAAATCAAAAGCTCGGGTCAATGCCACTGCAGGGTCATCCGGTGAAAGGCAAACCTGGCTCTTAAGCCCATTTTAGCGGCAAGAGCCTCTATCCTGCGTTCCTGTTGCTCTTCTGCTCCGGCAACAATCTCTGTACCGAAATGGGTAAAGATGGCTTCGTGAACCCCCTGAAGAGCACACCAGTCGAGCTGGGTGGAGACCGGCGCGTGGCCACAGGGCTGGCCCTGCTCCATGCGCAGCAGAGCATCATCGAGGCAGGAGCCGTCACCGATATAAGCACGAGCACCTTTGAGGCAGCGGGTTGCGTCGATCAGTTCCGCCACGTCAGGAGCGTAAAAAATATCGACCGTGCCGTCGCTGATGCGCAGGCCGACGGCGGGGGCGCGCAGGGAATGGTGCACAGGCAGGGCGTTAATCGTCAATCCGCAGAGTTCCAATGGATCCCCTGGCGGAAGGGTTTGCCGCTCGGTGATCGGGAAATCCTCGATGAGCTGCCAGGTCTCGGCGCTGGCGTAGACCGGGCAGGGGGCTCCGGGGGCAAGTCCCTGGACGTGGTCGGGGTGGGCGTGGGTCAGTACGATAGCATCGGGGGAAAGCCTCGGCAGGTCGTCGCGCCAGTCAGCTCCGCAATCGACCAGAACCCGTCGGCCCTCCTGCTCAATCAGCAGAGAACTGTGGCGGGGGTGGCGGGAACTTGAGGCCTCGATCAAGCCTCGGGTGCCGAGGAAGGTCAGTTTCATTGAAGTGCGTGCTCCTTCTCGGTAATGGATTGGCCAGCCCCATGCTTGCCCCAGGCGAGCGCCCGGTGGTGAATTTCTCCACCGTGCGGAAGGTCTTTCTGAATTACCATATCTGCTTTTGCACTTTCCTCAAGTTGCCCCCAGTTGGCCCTTGGCATACCGACCTCTATCTTGATTCCCCTGCTGATTTCGGGGAATTAAAGAATGCAGAATTTAGAGGGTAGAAGAGAAATAACGAAAAAGAGTTTGGGTCTTTCTTCTGGATCCTACCTTCTGACGTCTGAGTTCTCGTTAGCAAAACCCACGACAGCAAATGACCCCCGAGGTTGATTTTACTGGAGACCAGTGCATAAGCAGGTTCAAAATTTGCCAAACCCCTACCCCGGTGCATATTTCTTGATGTAGTTCTCAACCTTGACCTTTCGCGCCGTGTTCTGCGAACTCATATAGCGGATCTTGCCGAAGATCGGTCGTTCCTGCCAGGGGCGGTCGTAGCGGCCCAGGCACCAGAAAATGCCGCTGTAGCTGTTGGGGTCGCGGCCGTCGAGGGCGTAGCGGTTGTTCAGTTCGATCATCACTGCAAGGGCCTCGCGGGGGTGGGGGGTCCATTCGAGGATCTTTTTGCCCCAGAGCATGCGCAGGTAGTTGTGCATTCGGCCCTCGCGCACCAGCTGCATCTGGGCGGCATTCCAGAGCGGATCGTGGCTCTGGGCCTGATCGAATTCCTCCAGGGAGTATAGATAAGGCCGAAGGTCCTCTGCGTGCAGCTCCAGGGTATCGAGGGCCCAGCCCGGTAGTGACTCGTATTGTTCGTAATCGCTGCGCAGAGAACACATGTTGAAGCCCAGCTCGCGCCAGGTGACCAGCTGGTCGACAAAGGCCTCGGCCGCCTCGCCCATGCGCCACCAGCCAGAGCGTTTGCCCTTGGTTTCGTGGGACTGGTCACCGAGCGACCAGCCCTGGCGCTCGGCCAGGCGAAAGAAGATTTCGTGGGCGCTGATATGGCCAAAGTGTAGGTAGGCAGAGAGGTTGCTGGTCACCTCGAGTTCCGGCTGGTTCCGCTGCTCGGCATAGCGATCCAGCCCCTGGCGCAGAAAGCGCCCGAGGCGCCGGCGGGCCGCTGTGCTGCCGCCGGTGGCAAAGCCTTGGGCCACGCTGTGGTCAATGGGCAGCGAAGAGAGCATGGTCGAGCCCCGGCCCCTGAGCAGGGGGCTCGCATCGGGCCAGCGTTCGAGAATTTTTTCAGGCAGGCTGGCAAGGCTGGGCAGTTCGATCTTCTCAAGGGGGGCAGGCAGGGGGAACCAGGTCAGGTGCCCGGGGAGAACCTTCTGCAGGTGGCGCCTGAAATGGTAGGCCGCGGTAAAGTCTTTATCGGCCTCCCGCAGGGGCAGCAGGCCGTTGCTGTCCACGGCCTCCATGGCGACGGGCGTCTTTTTCGCTGCGGCTGCCACCATGCGAGGCAGAAAAAAGGCCGGAAACTCGTCGGTGACGACCATGCAGGCTTCTTTCCCGAGGGCCTCGAGCAGCCCCTTGCCGGCGCCTTTTTCTGCCTCGAGGTAGGGGTAATAGAGGACGGGGCGCCCCTCCAGGCAGCGGGCGTTGGCGGCCATGCCGTCGATAACGAAGCGGTGCAGTCGGTCGCTGGCCCAGGGGTAGTTGCAGCGCAGCGCCTCGAGGATCACCAGCGGTTTGCCAAGTGCCAGGGCCCTGTCCACAGCACGCTGGAGGGCAAAGTTGTATTGGGTTCGGCGAGAAGCGATCATCCAGTAAAGGACATACTTGCCCTCGCCCCGGATGGGGCGCTGGTTTACGGCGTTGATGCGGATATCAGGGACCTCGGTCATATCGCCTTTATTCGCCTTGGCTGGCCAGCAGCCCAAGAGCAGTGGCTTCGGTGATCAGCCTGTGTTCGACCAGTGTCTGCTTGAAGCGTTCGCTTATATCGCTGGCCAGCATTCTTTCGTAGCGGATGTCCAGTACATAGGCCTTGATCTTGAGCCGGGTGAGAAAGGTGCGGTCGAAACGGTCCTCGACCATTACCCGCACCGGCTTTTTTAAAAAGACGTAGGGGGAGCATGCGGCCGATTCCCAGGCCAACTTTTTGAGTTTCTGCACATCGAGGTGCGCAGGCAAATTGAATTCGACCTCGATCAATTCGTCGAGTTCACCCGAGTTGGAGTTGGAAACCGCCTGCCCCAGAAGCAGTGAGTTTGGCAATGAGATAAGGCTGTCGCCAAAGGTATGGATGCGGGTGGAGCGCAGGCCGATAATGGTGACCTCCCCGTAATGATCGCCGGTCTGGATCATGTCGCCGACCCGAAAGGGGCGATCAAAGAGGATCAGTACCCCGGCGATGATATTTTTGATCAGGTCCTGGGCTCCGAGGCCGATGGCCAGGCCGGCCGAGGCGCTGATGGCGATGATGGTGTTGATCGGCGGGCTGAAAATCGCAAAGACCACGAAGGCCATGGCGCCGACCCAGATCAGCAGGCGCAGCACCGGGTAAACGCTCGAAATCTGCAACCTGTAGCGGGTAAACTTTGCGGCAAGCCGGTCTGCGGCCAGCCGCAGCAGTGAGACGAAGGCCCAGGTCATGAAAAAGAAGACCGAGGCGATCAGCAGCCTGTACAGGGAAAATTGCTCGATAATCGTCTTGAGGGTCTGGTCCTGCATGGCCGTTTCCGTTCAGTAGAGGATGTTCATCGCTTCAAGGGTGCTGGTGACCGGTCGGTAGAAAATCGGGTTGAGCCGGTAGCGTACGGGCTCGCCTTCGCCGATCAGCAGATTGAGGCCGGCCAGGTATTCGAGCTGCAGGAGGCTCGCAAGCGGGGGCTGGTGAAAAATCGCCCCATGTTCTTCGGCGGCGAGTTCGCCGTGATTGAGCGCTTCGGCAAGAGTGAATAGCTGGTCTGGGTCGAGCTTGCGCAAATAGCTGAAATCGACCTTGGACACCGTGCAGGCTTGCAGGGACTGTTGCGCAGGGTCAAATTCGAGGCACAGCAGCCAGTAGTAGAGTGCGGCGTCAAAGCTGCCGCCGCTTGCGGCAAAAATCTCCCGGAAAAAGGCATCCTCAAGGGTCTTCTGGTCGGGACCGGGGTCCGCACCGTTTTTTCCGCGGAACACCAGCGGGTAACCCGAGTTCTTCTGGCGTAGCAGCAAGGCCTCGCGGACCTGTTGTTGGTCGGTGAAAAGAGTGTTGAGCTGGTGGGTGAAGAACCGTTCGGTGCGCAATTGGTAGTTCATTCGTGTCCAGGGCGCCTTGCGAAAGCTAACCAGCCACAGGTGATGCCTGCGAGTGGCTGTGACCAGGTAGAAAAAGGCCTCGGCGGCCCCGCTGCCGCCGACTGTGCGCAAGGCCAGATTGTGGCCCCCCTCGATGAGAAGCATGCTTTTGGGCAGACTCAGAAGATGCTGCACCAATTCATCGAGACTCGTGGGCCGTGGCACAAGATTAAACCAGGTGGTGAATATCTGCAGCAGATTCTGCTCGGTGCGCAGGCGCCGGTCGAGGTCTCGGCGCAGAAGGTTGTTGTCTTTCTCCCAGCGGTTGGCGAAACAGTTCACCAGAGAGGTTTTGCCGCTTCCCTCGGGACCGATGAGCGCGACGCTGCAGGCGCGTCCGGCCTCCCAGCGGCTGACGATATCCTTAAAGACCTTGAACTCCTCTTCCCGGGCCACCAGCAGCTCGTCGGCTTTCAGTGGCTCAAGGGTAAAAAGGGCCCGGTAGCGCGAGGGCAGACTATCCAGCCGCTGCTGAAGTTCGGCGACCGAAGGCAGGTCTGCCAAACCAAGAAGTTTCTCCTGCTGCTCGCCCTCATCGGCAACCAGCGCTTCGAGCCCTTTGACCAGGGCCCGGATTCGGTCAACCAGCGAAACGCCGGCGCCCTCGGCCTGGTTATTCGGCAGCAGGGCCGCAACCGCCTCGCGGTATCTGGCAAGTTTCTCCTTGGCCCTCTGCCAGAGCTGTGAGGGAGCCCAGGGGCGTTTGTTCTGCTCCGAGTCCTTGGTCGGTTTCCGGTTCATGCTACAGCCACCTCTTTTTGCGAAAGAAGATAAACATCAGCACTCCCATCCCCAGCATCACCCCCCAGACCGCAAAGTATCCCCAGCGCCAGCGCAACTCGGGCATGAACTCGAAGTTCATGCCGTAGATGCCGGCCACGAAGGTCAGGGGAATGAAGATGGTGGCGATGATGGTCAATACCTTCATCACCTCGTTCATGCGGTTGCTGATGCTCGACAGATAGAGGTCGAGTTGGCCGGAGATGATGTCGCGGAAGGTTTCCACCGTGTCGATAACCTGGATGGTGTGGTCGTAGACGTCGCGAAAGAAAATACCGGTGGCTTCGCTCACCAGCGGTGTCTCGTCACGCTGCAAGCCGTTGAGCACTTCGCGAAGCGGCCAGATCGACTTGCGCAGCAGGATCATCTCGCGCTTGAATTCATGGATTTTGCGCAGGGTTTCCGGGGTCGGGTCCGTGACCAGCTCTTCTTCGAGCTGCTCGATCTGGTCGCCGATCTTCTCCAGAATGTGAAAGTAGCTGTCGACCACCGAGTCGAGCAGGGCGTAAGCCAGGTAATCCGGCCCCATTTTGCGGATACGGCCCTTGCCGTTGCGGATACGTTCGCGCACCCCGTCGAAGACATCCCCCTCGACTTCCTGAAAGGAGATCACATAGGTCTCCCCGAGAATGAAACTGACCTGTTCGGCCTTGATTTCACTGCGCTCTTCGTCGAAGGTGAGCATCCTGATGACGATGAAGAGGTAGTTTTCGTAGTCTTCGACCTTGGGGCGCTGCTCGGTGCTGAGGATATCCTCCATGACCAGAGGGTGCAGGCCGTAACAGCTGCCGAGGGTCTCGATGACCTTGATCAGGTGCAGGCCGTCGACGTTGACCCAGGAGACGCTGCGGGTATCTTTAAGGGGGCAGCACTGAGCCACGTCCTTAACGGGGATTTCGCTTTCGGTCAGTTGCTGCGGGTTGTAGTCGATCACCCGGATGCGGCACTTTTCGACCTTCTTTTCCCCGGTAAAGACCAGGGTCCCCGGGGCGGCGCCGATCTTCTTGGCGGGTCTGTGGACAAGTTTTCTGGGCATGGATGAAGCGTCCTCCTTGCACCGGCGACCGGTTTGCCAACCAGCGGCTTTGCAATTATAATAAACACGTTTAAATACTAGCAAAAATTCGTCATTTGGGAATTCGAATGAAGGGGAAATTTCATGGAAGAGAGGATCCGTATCGGCATCAGCTCCTGCCTGCTCGGTGAAGCGGTCCGCTTCGACGGCGGTCATAAACTCGATCGACTGATCCGGGATGGTCTTGGCCCGTTTCTGGAGTTTGTGCCGGTCTGCCCCGAGGTCGAACTCGGTTTGCCCACCCCCAGGGAAACCCTTCGCCTGGTTGGGGTTTCAGAGCATCCCCGGCTGGTCTTTTCCAAGAGTGGTGAGGATATTACCGAGCGGATGGAGGCCTGGGCCCGCAGGCGGGTCGCCGAGCTTGAAAAGGAGGACCTCTGCGGCTTCATTTTCAAGAGCCGCTCCCCTTCAAGCGGCATGGAGCGGGTCAAGCTCTACGACCGCAACGGAGTGCCTTCCAAGCAGGGGGTGGGG
>CALZIZ010000153.1 GCA_945787465.1 uncultured Desulfuromonadales bacterium | reverse complement strand
CACACTGTGCCCTTCAACGCCTTTATCCAGGTCCTCGACGGCCAGGCCGAAATCACCATCGGCGGCAAGCCCTGCCTGGTCAATGCCGGTCAGATCGTGTTGATGCCGGGGGGGATCTCCCACAAGGTGAAGGCGGTCAAGCGTTTCAAGATGCTGCTGACCATGTTTAAAACCAAGGTCGCGTAAGTCGAAACCCAACGACCAGAAAAGATAAAATCATCTAAAGTGCCACCAAGGCACGAAGACACCAAGAACACCAAAAAACTTAAACCCCGGGTTTTAGTTTTTCTTTGTGTCTTGGTGCCTTGGTGGCAAATCTCTGTTTGGCTTTACCCTGCAGATAAAGCAGCTAAAAAAAGGGGCACTCCCCGTCTTACCGGGAAGTGCCCCACCATCTCATGACAGAGAAAATCTCAAAGCCCGTTGAGGATCACGTCGTCGAGATAAAGGTTGGTCTTTTCTTTGCGGGAATCCTTCTGGTTATTAAAGGCACCGATGGTCAGGGTATGGGTTCCGGCCGAAAGGGTCCCCAGATCGAGAGTCACCTGCGTCCATCCCGTCTCTATGTCGGCCCCACCATTGCCGTCCCCGCCGATTCTGGCCAAAGAATCACTCCCGTTGGTGCCGACAAGAACGCCATCGACCGCAACCAGGGCCTCGCTGAATTCATCTGATTCATACTCCGAGGTCTGAGACAGATTGAACGCCAGCGAGAGGCTGACCTTTTGAGGAGCGGCCAGGGTAAAGCTGCGCTGCCATCCCCCCGACATCCCCAGGATCCGATAATTGTTCCTGCCACCGATGCGGATGCGCAGACCGCCGCCTTCAACACCGTAGTTGGCCCCGTAATAGCCCCGGGCATAGCGACGCTGGCTGGTGTTGCGAAAGGTGTCATCAAAGTAGGTGAATCCGCCCTTGCTCGAATCGAAATGGGTCTCGAAAATGATGGCCTTCGGCGGCACAGGTTCCGGTGTCGGCTCGGGTGTCGGCTCGGGTGTCGGCTCGGGTGTCGGCTCGGGTGTCGGCTCGGGTGTCGGTTCGGGTGTCGGTTCGGGTGTCGGTTCCGGGGTCGGTTCCGGTGTCGGTTCCGGGGTCGGTTCCGGCTGCCCCGGGCTCAGGGTGACCAGGGCCTCGGCGCTGTTGTTGTTCAGGTTGAGATCGTTATCGGCCGAGACGGTTGCACTTGCTGCATAGGTGCCGGTCGCAGAGCCCTGCAGAGTCAGGCTGAGGGTGCGAGCGCTGCCGCTGGCGATGGTGCCCAGATTGCAATCGACCGCGCCGGGCCCATTGGCAACGCAACTGCCGCTGTCGACCGTTGCAGCCGAGAGGCTTAAGGATGCCGGAAACAAGATCAGCGCGCGGGCGCCGGCAGCAGCGTCAGCCCCGCTGTTGGCCACCTCGATGACCAGCTCAACCGGTGTGTCCACAGTCCCTTGGTAGGGGCTTGCAGGGATGCTGAGGGCCAGGTCGGAGCCTGCGGCCATCTCGGTAATGCACTGAGCCCCAGCGATGTGGGGCAGCATCTGCTCAATACTGCAGTTCGAGAATTGATCGCTGCCGTTATACGAAGGATTCATGATAAAGCCGTTGTAGGTTCCTCCGCAAACCGAGCCCGACTGGTTGTCATGGGGTGCGCCGAAGTTGTGGCCGATCTCGTGGGCGATGGTCAGCGCCCCGGCCGTGCCGGTGCCGGCGGTCTGGCTGAGGCCGACCCCGTAACGGGAGTTGCAGAGCGAGCCGATAAAGGCGATGCCGATCACCGAGCCGTTCAGGTCTCGGCCGGTAAACAGGTGGGTCAGACCGGGATTGGTAAAGCCCGGCGCGGCGACATAGTCGCGCAACTGGTAGAGCAGGGTGCTGGGGTCGGTGGAGCTCAGCGAACCGTTACTCTGCAGAAGCCGCAGCTCCGACAGGTTGAGATGAACCCCGACCTGTTCGGAATAAATGCCGTCAACGATGTTCAGGCGGGCCAGCACCGCCGCTTCGGGGTCGCTGCCGCCGGCCTGCACGAATTGCGCATCAGCGACCACAGCCAGGTCGAGTTGCCGGGCCGCAGCCGACAGAGCCTGGGCCTGAAACTGAAGCTCACCGACCATTTCTCCGTAATTGTTCATGGCCTGAGCCGTCGGCTCAAGAGCGCAGAGGGCCCCATCGGATACCGTATCCGAAAGCCGATAGATCATCAGGTAAGGGTTGCCGGAAAAGGCCCTCGCCCCATGTTTTTTGGACAGGAGTCCTTTAGCCCTCTCGGACGAATCAATGACGTACATCTCGCCGCCATCCCAGATCATGCCGGACCAGCTCCCGCCGATTCGGGTCATGCGCACCCAGGAATTCTCCAGCCCGGCAATCCGCCCGCGATACAGATCGGCTACGCTGCGCAGCCTCTCTTTTTGCCCCCTGGGCAGTTTCGCCAGCAGCCGGTCGTTGGGCTCGAGATCCAGTTCAAACTTCTGGCCGAGAGCATCGAAGAGCAGACGCGAAAACCGGCTCGAACTGCGATCGGCCCAGCGCATGGCGGGAAGCCTTTCATGATGCAGAATCTGAAACCCCGCTCCCTTGCGCCGAGCGTTAATTTCGGCGTTTGCCTGCACCTCAAACAGTCCTATCGAACTGCAGAGCAATGCAAGAACCATCAATCCCCTAAAAAACCCTGTCCTCATCCAATAACCTCCTGAAATGCGTTTTTCCAAACCCACTGTCTCTTTTATGGGGGCGAATCCCCCCCCTGACTGGTCGATGCAAACGCACCCTGTCGTCATGCGCCGACAGTTGATTCTGGCCAAGCAAGTCCCATGGGTGAAAAGGAATCCCCCGTGCCCTGGGAACAGATGGACGATGCCGGCGTGTCAGGCATCGCCTTTCACAACTTGAATGCGAAGGAAAAGGGGTGTCTTCTCAAGTTTCGTGCCGGATCGATTTTCCCGTTTAGTATCGGGAACTCACAGAACGCCAATGGCGTCATAAGAGCCCGCCAGGCAAGCGACCGGCGTTGAATGGGGCAAAACCGTCTTCAAAAACCGACAGTCTGTAGGTGCTGGGAGTGGCATTGATGGTGCGCGGATAAGTTAAAACGGTTGTTCAGCAATCACCCTGATGCGGTCAGGTCGTTCAACAGCCTGGATTCATACTCTCTTTGTGAATTGAGTAAAAGGCGGGAGCGTTCATGATGAGGCCATTGGGGCACCAAGGCGGACGTGCCGTAATGCGACACCCGCCTGCGGTCAAATCGCCCGACCTGTTGCAACCGGCAAGAATGGGACAGCCCCCTGATCCGCAAAGGACCAGAGGGCTGTCAGGGGGTTGCAATGGTTTGCGGGTTCAGGCGGCAACCTCGAGCCCTCGCCCGCGTCGGACGAACGCAACCGGCGGGGCCCATTTTTCGGGATAGCGACGTTTCTGGGTGACCAGGGTCAGATCCGAAGTCTTGAACACGTTGACGTTGTGGGTGTTCGGCGTGGTCAGCACGTACTGCGCCCGGGTCGCCTCGAGAAAGGCGCCGACCTTGTCGATGTTGAAGACATCGAGGTGGGCGAACGGCTCATCGATAAAGACGAAGCCACCCGAGCGGTTTTCGTCCATCAGCAGGCCGATGAGCAGGATCAGCGACTTCATAACCTGCTGCCCCCCCGAGGCCTCGCCGTCATTGAGCCCCATCATCCCCTTCTGGTCGAAGTCGAAGGAGACATGCAGCCCGGCCTGGGCCAGGGCCAGATCATCGTTGATCAGTTGCGGCGGTTCGACCTCGATGCGGATACCCGCAACCTCCCCGAGGTCGCGAATGTTGCGAGAATAGCGACGCACCGTAGCCTTGAGCACGTTGATATAGCTTTCGCGGGCTTCGTCGGTGGCCCGCAGGTGGCGGTGATGGTGGATGCTGCGAACCTTGATAGTCTCTTCCATCTGCCGGTAATCGGTGTCGAGTTTCTCCTGGATGGCCAGCACCTGCTGGTCGGTTACCCAGGCCCCCTCGGTGAGGCGCTCCTGCAGACGCTTCACGTCGCGGCGCACCGCATCGGCCGACTCGTATTCCCGGGCCAGCTGCTGCATCGCCTCGCGGCTGGTCCACTCTGACGGCATGGGGCTGCGACGCTCGCGATAATAGGCGATGCGGTCGGCCTGCTGGCGCCTCTGGGTGTTGAAGTCGCCCAGGGTGCGATCGAGTTCACCCTGCACCAATTTGAGTTCCGAGCCGATGCCGGCCTGCTCTTTTTCCTGCTGATGGCGACTCTGGGTGGCCGCCTTGGACCGTTCTTGCCCCTCGGCGAGGGCGATAGCCGCCTCCTGGGCCCGGGCGCTGAGGCGGGGAAATTCCTCCTCGGCGCGGGCGAACTCGGCGCTTTTTTCACCCAACTCCCTGGCGGCATCAACCTCGGCAAGCAGCGCCTGAAGCTCTTCGATGCGCCGGCTGAGTTGACCGTTTTCGGCCTGCAGCTGCACCTCGCGGCCGAGCAGTTCGGCCAGCTCTTTTTCGCCCTCCTCAATCATGTTGCGCCGTGCGCCTTCGCCGAACTGGAAACCGCGCCCCTCAACCCCGATGTAGCGTCCGCCTCGGCGCTCGCGATGGTAGCCCTGGCGGGTGATCCATGAGTCGCCGCCGCAAGCGTTGCCCTCCTGAACAGTCTCGACGCGCCGGATGCGGTTGAGCATATCTGCCAGCCAGCTCGGTGGCAGGGCGTTAAAGCGCACCACCTCGAGCAGCGAGCGCTGCCTGGCGGCAGGCAGGGCCTGGCGCTCGGCGACCACAAAATGCTTGTAACGCAACTCTTCGCCCAGCGCCCAGGCCTTGGCGCGGTCACCCGGGTTATCGAGCAGCACCAGGTTGGCGTAAGGGGCCATCACCCCTTCGAGAGCGGTCTGCCACTTGGGGTCAGTGATCTCGACCACATCCTTGAGAAGGCTATGGCCGATGCCCTTGTCACTGAGCGCGCGGCGGAACTCGCGCACGAAATGGGGCTCGATCTTTTCTCCCGACTTCAGTGCGGCAAGCTTTGCCTTGAGCTCGCGGGCCTGCTTGCGGCTCTGGTCGAGTTCGCGGTCGTTTTCGGCACGCTGGCGGGCTTTTTCACGCTGCTCGGCGGCCATCGCGGCCATATCCACCCCGCCTTGCTGCAGGCGGCAGATTTCTTCGAGGCGGGTTTTCTCCTGCAACACCTTTTCGGCATCCCGCGCCAGATCCCGAGCCTGGCGAAACAGCTCTTCGGTCTGGCGCAGTTCCTGCTCGGCCTGGCGTTCCTGGTCCTGCGCCAGTTCAATCCCGGCGGAGATCCGGCGACTCTGCTCCAACAGCATCCCGTGGCGCCGCTGACGCTCTCTGACCTCAACGCGCTTTTCGCGCAACAGCGGGCGCACCTGGGCGATGCGATGGTACTGGTCTGCCAGCTGGGTCCGGGGCAGGGTTTCGGCCTCGAGCCTGTGCAGTTCATCCTTAAGAGCGCGCCATTCGCGATACGAGTTGACCCGCCCTTCGGCTTCACCGAGTCGCGCCCCGAGTCGCGAGAGCTCTTCTTCGAGGCCTTCGAGCTCGCGGGCGATCTCCATCTGTTCGTTTTTGGCCTGCTGATAATTCTCCAGCACCTCCTGGTCGCCGAAAACGCTGAACACCAGTTCGAGCAGCTGACGCTGGCTGTACTCGCAGAGCTTGTCGGTGTCACCCTGCTCGAGGGCCAGCACGTGCCGGATCGCCTGGGTGAGCCCGGCGTTTTCAAGACGCTGGCGGTAATCCCTGACCCCGACCCAGTCGGCCTTTTCCTCGAGTTCCTCGATGGAGGTGTCGCCTTCGGCCACCAGGTATTGCCGCGTCCAGTCGCCGCCTTTCTTGCGCACCTGGCAGGCCAGGGTCACCTCGTCGGTGAGCAGCGGAAAAAACGGCCGGTAGCCGCTGTCCTGGCGCTGATTGTCGACCACCGCGCGCAGCCAGGATATGGGCTTGTCGTTGCGGCGCACGTAGCGCTTGTAGTCGCGCCCCGAGGAGCAGTCGATGCACAGCAGGGTGCGCAAAGCGTCGAGCAGGGTAGTCTTGCCGCTGCCGTTGGGCCCGACCACGGTAATCACGTCGGCGTCAAGGGGCAGGGAGAAGCGCTCCCAGAAGTCCCAGTGAACCACTTCGAGCTTTTTAAAACTAAACATCGGCGTCCGCCTCCTCCTGCTGCGTTTCGAGGACCTCGCCGAGGTGGCAGCCGAGCAGGTCGCTCAATGCCCCGTCGAGAATCCGGCTGGCGACCTGGTTGTAGTCAAAGAGCAGGTCGAGCAGTGGCCCCTCGTGAATCTCTTCCTGGCGCTGGATGATAAAACCGAAGCGCGCCAGGGTCCCCAGGTTCATTTTGATTTTGGTTGCCTTGCCGAGCTTGTCGCCAAAATCGGCGATCAGCGCCTTGCGGTTGAGCGGCAAGGAGACGCCGGGCCCGGTGACCAGAGGTTTTTCCTCGGCGAACATTTCGCTCTGGCCTGGATCGTCCTTGAGTTCTTTGCGCTCGATCTGCCGCTGCCGCTTGGGCAGGATGATCAACGCCCAGATCACCACCAACAGGGCCAGGGCGCTGCGGTCAAGCCCCAGGGTGTTGGATTTCCAGACCTCGTTTTCGCCCAGCACCGGCTGCTCCATCTCCCGCTCAAGGGCCAGGGCCACATGCCCGGCATAGGGATTGTCGAGCAGCCTGAGCCCGCAGGCGCGCAGCCTGGAGTCTATATCGTGCCGAAACGCCTCGTCGGTCAGAGCCTTGCGCACCAGGCGGTCCTTGCGCGGCAGGCACTGTTGGGCCAGCAACCTGGCCACCAGCGATTTCGCCTCCTTGTCCATCAATCCTCTCCCTTGTCGTCGGTGCGCACCAGGCGCCCGGCACTCATCAGATCTACCCCGTAGCGGCCCACCTTGACCGTCTCGCCGGTCAGCGCCAGGCGCAGCGGCAGCCGGGCCAGGTCGGCCACGTCGCCGTCAAGGGCCTCAGACTCGGGGTCACCGAGCAGCGCCGCCAGGGACAGGCGATAAGAGGTGGTTGCAAAATCTTCGGCGGGAATCGCCTCCTCGATATTCGAGCCATCTTTCACCCCGCCCAGACTTCTCAAAAAGTCCGCAAGGGCGATCAGGTCTTCTTTTTCCACCGGCATCGCATCGGCGGTCGGAGCCTCTTGCGCCGGGGGCAGGCCGGTCTCCTCGGCCTCGGCGCGGATGCGGTCGACCAGCTCGAATTCGGCGACATCGAGAACGATATCCTCGAGCAGAAAACCGCTCTTGACCGGCGAGGCCAGCCCCGGGCCGATCAGGCCGCAGAGCTTCTCGATCCCCTGGCCACGCATCCACTTGCTGATGTCCGAAGTCGAAAGGCCGCTCTGACCGAGGTGAACCTTCTGGCTTTCGAGCTGGTTGAGGGTGCGCTGAAAGACCGAACTCATGCGCAGCATGCGGCTCTGCACCTGGCCGATGCGCTGGGCGATGCGGTGGGTGGCGGGGTCGAGTTCGGCGTCTGCGGCGACATCTTTGAGGATCTCGGTGCCCTTTTCCACGTAGTTCAGCACCGAGTTGAGTTTCTTCTCGGCCTTGCGGATGCGGTTTTCAGAGGCGCTCAAAACGGCCCGGTTAAATTCGTCCTGCAGCTCATTGAGCCGCGAGAGCAGGTGCTGCAGATCCTCGTCGCCGAGCTTGCCCAGAGCCTGGCCGGCGGCAAGCTGAGAGGTGATGTAGCCGATCTCGCCCGCCTCATCTTCGGTGAATTTGAGCATGCTGGCCAGAGCCGACAGGGCCATGCGCCCCAAAGGGCTGACCTGGTACTGGGAGACTTCGCCGTCCCAGCCGAGTAGCCCCTTGTCGCGCAGGCGGCCGAGCACGGTCTGCAGCTTGACCTCGTCGAGGTAGGCAAAGTGGCTGCGCAACTCCTGCGAACTCCAGGTCGGTTTCTCGCCCCGGCTGCCAATTTCGCGCAGCACCAGCAGGCGGATCATGACCTCTTCGTCGCCGCCGCGAAACAGGGCAATAAAGGCGTCGATCGCCTCGCGCGCCTGCAGCAGCGGATAGAGAGCCGGCAGGTCCTCGGTTTCCACCCCCGGGCGGAAAAACTCTTTTAA
>CALZIZ010000152.1 GCA_945787465.1 uncultured Desulfuromonadales bacterium | reverse complement strand
GGTTACCAAGTTGACCAGGTCCAGGGGGCTGACCGAGGCCAGGATGCTGCGAACAAAGCTTGCAGCGTCCTCGATGTCGGGGCTCAGCAGCCTGCTGAATAGATAGCCGCTGGTGAAGGCGGCAAGCAGAAAGAGCACGTTAAGGCAGCAGACGGAGATGGTCAGCCCGAGGATGCGCGGTACGGCCAGGTATACAAAGGGGTCAAGTCCCTGGGCGTCGAGCACCCGGACCTCGCCCGAGGCCTTCATGTCCCCGAGTTCGGTAGTCAGGGCCGTGCCGTTTCTGGCGATGGCCAGCAGGTTGGTCAGCACCGGCACCGCCTCGCGGATCAACACCGTCACCAGCAGTGGACCGAGCAGCCTGGTCTGACCGATCTTCAGCATCCAGATCTGGGCCTGGGCGACAACCGAGATTCCCAGAGCAAAGGCAACATAGATCACAAAGCGGGTTGCGCCGACGCCGGTGAAAAATATTTGCCGGGTCAGTTCGTCTCTCAAGGTGCGCTTCCAGAAGCGCGGTCGTGCCGCGACCGTCAGCACGGTCCAGACAACCGCTGTCAGGTCCGCCCTGGGCGCGGTGAGCAGGTAGGTGAGCACGGCCCCCTTGCCCTCGACGAAAAACTCCCCGCGTTCTTCGAGCATAAAGGCCTGCCGAAGGCGCTTGTAGCTTGCTGCGCTGACCTGGATGGCACCGGGAAGGCCATAGGTTTTCATCTGTTCAGCGGTGTTCACCGTTTCTCCCCACAGGTCATAGGCGAGCCGGGCTGTACCGATGACCCCGGCAATCACTGGCCCGCTGTCGATGCCGATGCGCAACTGCAGGGAGGCTCCGGTTTCAGATTTGAGCTGCATGATCTCGTGCTGCATGGCAAGGGCCATGTTCGCCACGGTTTCGGCGTGATCCGTTCTGGCGACCGGAAGCCCCCCTGCCAGTATGTAGACGTCGCCGATGGTCTTGATCTTCTCCAGGCCGTGCCGGTCGGCGAGCCGGTCGAATCGTGAAAAAACCTCTTTAAGCAGTTCGACCACTTCGATGGGCGTTTTTTGCGCGGTCAGGGCGGCAAAGTTGTGAATACCGGCAAACAACACCGAGGCTTCGGCAAAACTCTCGGCTATGACCCTGGAGTTCTGCTTTAATCGCTCGGCAATCGAGCGGGGAAAGATGCTCAGCAACAGGCTTTCGGACCTCTGCTGCTCGGCAAGAAGCTCCTGGTTCTTGTCGCTGAGTTTCTGCTCCAGTTCGACAATCCGCATCCCGGAGCGAACCCGGGCGAGCAGTTCGCTTTTGTCGTAGGGCTTGGTGACATAGTCATTGGCCCCTGCGTCCATCGCCTGGACCAGGTCCTCCTTGGCCTCTTTGGCCGTTACCAGGATGATATAGACATAGCCGGCGGTCTCGGCGCCGCGGATTTGCCGGCAGAGTTCGAGACCTCCCATCCTGGGCATCAGCCAGTCGGTGATGACCAGGCGGAAATCTTCCTCTTCGAAGAGCTCCCAGGCGAGTTGTCCGTTCTCGGCCGTTGCCACCTGGTAGCCCTCTTTTTCGAGGATCCTCTTGAGCAGGGCTCGGGAATCCTGGTCGTCTTCGGCGATAAGAATGCGCACAGTGAGTCCTTCTTTAAAAAAATCAGGGTAACGTCGGGTCCCGGCCCGACAGCCGGGTTACTTTTCTTTGGGCGCAAAGAAAAGTAACCAAAAGAAACTCTGGCTGCGCCGCATGGGGTGCGCGAAGGTCGCTGGTTTTGAGTACCGTCGCTGCATTTGAGAAGCGGCAGCTCTTCGTAGGGCCCGTTTGCGAACCGGTATTGCTGCGCAACCAGTCTACGTGGCTGTTGCAAACACCGGCGCTGCCAGACCGATAAACGACATCAGGCGATCCCCTTGCTGAATGTCTCGCATAAGGGGAGTTGCCACGAAGAACCTCCGCTGTTTTCAGCGATCATGGCGACAGGAGGCACCATATTGGCGACAGAAATGCCCCCCGCAGGGGAAGCCGCTTTTTACCTACTTTTTGGCGGCTTGCAAAAAGTCGGTTGCCTGTCGGGGCGAGTCCCGACGGTTTTGCGTTGCACATGTGGTGAATGAGGTACGTTTTTGTAGATGTTCAGTCAAAAACGACCTCCACCCGATCCAGGTAGCTCGAAAGCTCCTTGATTCCTTTGCGAATCCCCTCGGCGTTCTGATCTTCGGCGGCCTGCTGGATTTCGCGGCTGATGTCGGTGATGGCGTCGAAGCCGTATCCGCCGCCAACCCCTTTCATGGTGTGGGCCAGTTTGCGGATAGATTCGAAGTCGCCCTGTTCAAGGGCCTTGGCCAGGGCCTCAAGGTCGTTGCGCCGATTTTTGAGGAAGCCGGGGATCAGGTCTTCGAGGTCGGTGTCGACATGAACGACGATCTTTTCGCCCGGTACAGCATCGCGGTCTGCCATCAGCTCTCTCCCTTTTTTTCAATGGTCTGGCTGATTGATTCAATTGCTTCGAGCAGCGTTTCCTTTTTGATCGGCTTGGTCAGATGGCCGGTGCATCCGGCATCGAGACTCTTCTGGGCGTCATCTTTGAGCGCATAGGCGGTCAGGGCCACAACCGGCGTGGGCGGCAGGTCTCCGGTCGCCTCCCATTGGCGGATCTCGCGGGTTGCGGCATAGCCGTCCTTGACCGGCATCTGCATATCCATCAGCACCAGGTCGAAGTCGCCCGCCTTGAACTTGGTCACCGCGACTTCGCCGTTTTCGGCCAGCTCCAGGGTGTGGGGCGTCTTTTTCAGGTACGCCGAAACGAGCAGCCGATTGTCTTCGGAATCATCGACAAGCAGGATATGCAGCGGGCGCTTCCCCGTTTCCGGGGCCGGTTCCGGCACAGCTTCGCTGGTGGTTGCATGGGTTTCGGCCAGGGCGGCAGCTATGGCTTTGCGCAGGTCGTCCCGCTTGATCGGTTTAACCATGTAGCCCGCCATCCCCAGCTGCCGGGCCCTGGCAATATCCCCGGCCCGGTTGTCGGAGGTGAGCATCATCACGGTCATGCCGCCAAAAGCTGAGTCCTGCTGGATCTGCTGCGCAACGTCGAATCCGTCCATGCCGGGCATGCGGCAGTCGAGCAGTACCAGATCAAAAGGAGCGGCGCTGTTCCTTGCCCGCTGTAGCTCGGCCAGGCCCTGCTTGCCGTCATGCGCCTCTTGGACCTCGGCACCCCACTCCGAGAGCACCTCGCGAAGCACCAGGCGGTTGGTTGCGCAATCATCGACGACCAGCATCCGCAGCCCCTGCATGGAGACCGGCGGTGGCGCAACCGGTTCTTCGGGCCCGGGTCTCACTTCGAAGCTGGCGGTAAAGTAAAAGGTGCTCCCCCGCCCCGACTTGCTTTCGACCCAGATTTTGCCCCCCATCGCCTCGACAATGCGCTGCGAGATGTTCAGCCCCAGCCCGGTGCCTCCGTACTGGCGGGTTGTGGAGGCATCGACCTGGGTGAAACGCTCGAAAATGGTCATCTGTTTGTCGGCCGGGATGCCGATGCCGGTATCTGATACCGAAAAGAGCAGCTCTTGCGGCTGACTGCCGGGTCTGATTTCGACCACGATCTCCCCCTGTTCGGTAAACTTGATTGCGTTGCCCACCAGGTTGACCAGTACCTGGCGCAGCCGAAGGGCGTCGCCGACCAGCTTGACCGGTACATCGCTGACCAGGTGGCAGGCCAGCTCCAACCCCTTTTTGTGAGCCCGTAACGCCAGAATTTCACATGTCTTTTCGAGAACTTCGCGCAGGTTGAAATCGATCTTCTCAAGCTCAAAATGACCGGCCTCGAGCTTGCTGATGTCGAGGATGTCGTTGATCAGGGTCAGCAGGTTTTCTCCGGCGGACTTGAAAATGCGCACATACTCGTGTTGTTCCGGCTCAAGGCGGGTCTCGCCGAGGAGTTCAGCCATGCCGATGATGGCGTTCATGGGGGTGCGGATTTCATGGCTCATGCTGGCGAGAAATTCGCTCTTGGCCCGGTTGGCCACTTCGGCCTGCTCCTTGGCGGCCTGCAAGTCGGCCTCGGTCTGCTTGCGCTCGGTGATGTCGCGGATGATTCCGGTGAACAGGCGCTTGTCGTCCAACAGCACCTCGCTTACCGCCAGGTCGAGGGGAAATTCCGTCCCGTCCTTGCGCAGCCCGACGACTTCGCGGCCGATCCCGATGATTTTTCTCTCACCGGTGCGCAGATAGTTGCGCAGATATTCGTCGTGTCTGCTGTGGTAGGGCTCGGGCTGCAGCATCTTGACGTTGCAACCGATGACCTCGTCAGCGCTGTAGCCGAAAATCTCCTCTGCCGCCGGGTTGAATGACCGCACGGTGCCAAGCGCATCGATGGTGATGATGCCGTCGACGGCCGTATCGACGATCGCCCGGTGGCGGGCCTCGCTCTCCTTGCGCGCCCGGTCGATCTTGCGCCGCCCGTCGATCTCAGAGGCCAACCTGGCATTGGCCGCAGAGAGTTCGGTGGTACGTTCAGCGACCATGCGCTCGATCATGGCGGTGCGGCCCGCCCAGACGAGCAGAAAGGCTCCCAGCAGGCTGGAAAAGAGCAGTCCCCCGCTGAGAATCCGGTGAGCTTCCCAGAGTTCAAGTTCATCCAGGAAGCCGGCGGTCGGGCTGAACTCCATCACCCAGCGGCGTTGGGCAAATTCGAGGACCGACTCGGAACGCAGAGCAGGGCGGGATGCATTGCGGCTGGTTTGGGGTAATCCTTCTGAGGGGCTGGTGTCCTGGTGGTTGCTGGTAAAGAGCAGACGCTCAGCAGGCGGGGCCATGTCATCATAGAGCCCGTAGCTGATGCCGCCGACATCAAAGCTCTGCAACGCCGTGTTCACCAGGTCGGTCACCCGAAAGACCCCCAGGGCAAAACCGCTAAGCTGTGCCCGGCGGGCTTCGACAGTATCGAGGGGGACCCCTCGGGCGTATATCGGCAGCACGATAAGCACGCCGTACTGCTCGCTTTTGTCCTGGACCAGCTTGATGCGGGCACTGGCTACGGGAGCCCCGAGGTCCCGGGAGCGGTTAAGCGCCTCGTGTCGCACCGGATTAGAGGCCAGGTCGAAGCCGAGGGCGGCCTCGTTACCCAGGTGGGGTTCGAGGTAATAAACCGGAAAGTACTCGGCGCGGGGGGCAGCTTCAACCGGCTCCCCCCTGGGGTTCAATTCGAAAATCCGGAAATCGACATAGCCGTCTTCCCTCGCCATGGCCTGGTAGCGCTCCCCTTCGGCCTCAGGTACCCGGGGAATCCATTCCAGGGCCTTGATCCCCGGGTGGCGTGGAAACATCTCCTGCACGAACGCCCTGAACTCGCCCCTTTCAACCTGGCGGCTGGCCATGAAGAGCCCTTCGATGGCGTAAAGGTCGTCAAGATAGGTGTTGAGAACCTCCTTCAGGGCCTGAGCAAGGTGGTCGGTCTGCCGTTCGAAAATCAGTTGGGCACGTTTCAACTCGTCATTGCGCACCTGGTAAAACAAAAAAACCGTGATCGCAACAGCGATGCCAAGAGGCAGGATAACCGACAACCGGCTACGAAACCGCTGCCGGTGTTTTTCGATACACCAGGCCGAAACCAGCGGAATCACGACCAGCACCCCGAAGGCATCACCCAGCCACCAGGTCCACCAGGCTGTGAGTCCCTGGCCGGTTTCGAGTATGCCTGTCATGAGCATGCAGGCAACCCCTGTAGAGGCGCTGACCAGGCAGCTCAGCGGCCCACCCAGAAGCATCGTCTTGAAGACATTCTGGATGCGGTCGGGGGGAGAGGGGAAACCTGCGTAGCGGCGGATCAGAAAAGCCCCAAGGAGCGCCTGCAGGGTGGCTGCGGCTGCAACCGAGGTGCTCAGAAATATTGTTTGGGCCACCCCGTTGACATTGAATAAGATTCCTGGGTTAACCGCAAGGGCGCCGAGAAACACCCCCGGCCAGGCCCAGCGCCCGAGCAGCAGGATGCCGGCAAGGGCAATGCCTGCCGCTGGCCAGACTGCGGTAGCGTAAACGTGGGAGGGGGCCAACAGGAGGGCGATTTTGCCGGCGACAATATAGCCGATGGCGAGCCCTGAAATTTTTCCCAAACGACCTGTTGGCAAAAAGACGGATTTGGCGCCCATGGTGGTCCTTGTTGTGAACTCGCGACGAAGTGGATACAGGCTTTCCAGTCTATTAAATAACTATAAAAAACCCCGATGGTTATGCAAGTCCCAGACTTGGACTCTCTCACCTGAGTGGTCGGCAAGCAGATCGGTTGCGGGCAAGTCCTGCATGCCGTTCAACTAACACTGGAAAAAAAAGGTATTCTTTAAAGTAAGTGATAAAAAAGGCCCCAGGGGCCGGAAAGGAACATGCCATGGCCGAAAAGAAGATAGAGGTCCATCGCTTTCCCGGATTCACCGATGATACCTGCCCTAGAGAATTCGACCTCGATGGCAAAACGGTTGAAATCCTCGAGACGGTTGAAAACTGGGAGGAAGAAGAGAAGGGCACCGCAACACGGCATTTCTTTAAAGTTAAGGGGGACGACGAGCAGCTCTATACCATCTTTTTCGACAAAAAGCGCAACGGCTGGTTCTGCAGCTAACGACATCCTGGCTCTGCGGGGGGCCTCGGCAGACATTTACCTCGCAGGAGGCTGTCGGGCTTAACATGAACCTACTGCGAAACCGGCTGATCGGCCCATACTCTCGACAATTTTCGACAAATAGCCCTGCTATTCGCCCTCAAATTCTCGAAAATCTGGTCTCGAACATCCGAGTTCTCGTTACGGTCCGTCATGTCCGGCAGCCTCCTAGTGTCGGGGCACCCGAAGGGCATTCGTCGACAAAAACCTGGAAAATCGACCTCAGGTCGCCTATGATCTGCAGTTCGCCCCTTTTTCTAACCTGAATCCGTGGCTTCTGACCGGGCAATAACGCACTTACACTCTTCTCCCGCCCCGATCTTACGGATTCAGGTCCAATTCTCTAAAGTCCAGGACTTCCAATGCACACCATCGATTTGCGCAGCGATACAGTTTCCCAACCGACCCCCACCATGCGTAACGCCATGGCTGTGGCCCAGGTCGGTGACGATGTTTACGGCGAAGACCCCACGGTGAACCGGCTGCAGGCACTGGCCGCGGAGATGACCGGCAAGGAGGCCGCGCTCTTTGTCCCCAGCGGCACCATGTGTAACCTGATCGCCATTCTGAGCCACTGCCAGCGCGGTGACGAGTATGTCGTCGGCCAGCAGGCCCATACCTACAAGTACGAGGGAGGAGGTGCAGCGGTGCTCGGCGGTGTTCAGCCCCAGCCTCTTGATTTCGAGGCGGACGGCACCCTCGACTTTGTCGAGATCAAGGCCGCGATCAAGCCGGCCGACGCTCACTTTGCCCGGACCCGCCTGTTGTGCCTCGAAAATACCCAGGCCGGTAAGGTGCTGCCCCTGGGCTATCAGGCCCAGGCGGCCGAGTTCGCCAGGGAGAACGGGCTTGCCCTGCACCTTGACGGGGCCCGAGCTTTCAACGCTGCGGTCGCCCAGGGGGTGCCCATCGAAGAGATCACCCGGCATTACGACTCGGCTTCGTTATGTCTCTCCAAGGGGCTCGGGGCCCCAGTGGGCTCGGTGCTGGTCGGCCCGAAAGCGTTTATCGAAACGGCGCACCGCTGGCGCAAGGTCTGCGGCGGCGGCATGCGTCAGGCCGGGATCATTGCCGAGGCGGGATACGTTGCGCTGGGCTACCAGGTCGAACGCCTGGCGATGGACCACGGCACCGCGCGGCGTCTGGCCGAAGGGCTGGCAGAAATCGAGGAGATCAACATCGATCTCGAGTCGGTGCAGACCAACATGGTCTTTGTCGACTGCGACCCCAGGCGGCATGAACCGCTCAAGGCATATCTCAAGGAGCGCGGCATTCTGGTCGGCGGTTACGGTTCCATCCGCATGGTGACCCATATCGACATTTTGCCCTTGGACATCCCGAAGGTGGTCGATGCTTTCAAGGAGTTTTTCGCCAGCCAGAATGGTTGACAGAGTTTTTCTGTCTTTTGAAAGATGACCAGGGCCGGCTTTCCACAAACGGAAGCCGGTCCCTTTTATTTGCTCATCCCTGAATCCGGGCATGCCCGGATTCTTCGCGGCTGAAGCCGCTCCTACAGAGAGGCCGGTTTCAGGTATGTACCTGTAGGAGCGAATTCATTCGCGAAGGGTTTTGCAGGCGGGCTTAAGGATTGGGAACTGTTTTGTAAACTTTGAGGGGGCGAATGCCCTTGTTTACCAGCCAAGCGCCTGGCGGCAAAGGGCTTCGAGGCCTTTGGCCTCTTGGGCTGTGTCGTAGCGATCGGGGCGGGGTCGCGAAAGCCTCTCCCGCAGTTCGGCATCACTTAGCAGGCGCGAGGCAGCCCGGGTGAAGCTTTCCTGGTCGCGGTAGAGCAGGCCGTTAACCTCGATTTCGACCACCGCGGCGTTGCCCGGGATATCCCGAGCGAGAATCGGCCGGCCCAGGGTCGCCGCCTCGATCAGGGCGTTGGGCAGCCCCTCGGAGACGGAATTGTTGAGGACCACATCGGCTTCGCGCAGCGCCGCCGACATGGCCTCGGCAGGGATGACTCCGAGGTAGCTGGCCCAGGGGCGCTGTTGCAAGGCGCTAAAAAAATGCCGTCCGTATTCGTCATCAAGGTTCGGCCCGCAGAAGGCGAGCTGCAGCTGCGGGAACAATTGGGCGAGGGGGTCGCAGAGACTCAGCAGCTCGAGCACCCCCTTGACCGGGCGCAGGCTGGCCGGGCACAGCAGCAGGGGGGCGTCGGGGGAGAGGTGGTGTTGCTCCCGAAGGCGGTAGGGGTCGGTGCCCAACTCGATGCCGGGGGCAAGGTAATGCAGGCGCGTGGCCAGGTCGGGACGCGAGCCTTTCACAGCCTCGACGGTCAGCGGGTTTTGCAGCACGATGGCTGCCGCCTGCTCCAGTACCTGCTCGATCACCGGGGCCTGTTGCGGGTCTTCAAGCCCCTGGTGGACGTCGGTTCCGGTCATCACCACGATATGGGGGACTGGGCCAGGCTTTGTAGCCAGAAGCCATGGTCTGCCGGTACGAAAGGCGTGTAGCAGTATCACCAGGTCCGGGGTCGATTTGGCCGTCTCTTCCTCGAGCGCATGCGGCTCAAGGGGGGTGCCGATCAGGCGCACCTGGTGCCCAAGGGCGGACAGGCCCTTGCGAAAGCGCTTGGAGGTGACCCAGTTGCCGGTTGCCGAGGGTTGCTCCGGGGTGGCGATCAGGATGTTCATGCAAGGGCTCCGAGGTTGTTTTAAACGATCTGCTGATCGTCAGGGCATTGATGTTCAGGTATTGCATGGAGCCATGTTATACCCCAGAAGGCCGCTGATTGAAACTTTTGAACGAAATGGTTCCTTTCTGCTCAGGTCACGAACTGCTCCGGCACCTCCTCGGTCAGAACGCTGAAGCTGCGCAGGCAGTTGAAACCAAACGCTGTGGTCATGGCGGTATCGGCGGCGTCCCGGCCGCGGGCCATGAGCACCCTGCCGATACGGCGCTCACCGAGGTAGCCGCTGGCGTAACGGGCCGGGATGTTCATGCAGCGACAGAAGGCGACGGCCAGGTGGGCGATGTCCCGACAGACGCCGATGCGCTCTTCAAACACCTCCCAGGCAGAACGGTTCGCCCGGGCATATTCGTAGCCGAAGCGCACCTCGCTGTGCACCCAGTCGCAGATCGCCTGCACCCGCCCCCATCCCGGCGGCGTCAGCCCGAAAAGATCCCAGGCCGCCTGGCAGAGCTTGTCGGTTTCGCAGTATCGGCTGCCCAGCAGAAAAGGCAATGTCTCCACTGGAAGCTCTGCCACCGGATGTTCACGCGCGCCCTGATCGACAGGCTCCGGCTGGCCGTTGTCGCGGATCAGGGTCTCGGCCCAAAGCCGCAGCGTACCTTCTGGTGCGACGATGCGGGCGCAGCGATTGCCAAAGTTGTCGATGAAGGGCTCCACCTGCAGCGGCGGATCGCTTTGCATATCGTCATTGCGCACCAGGGCCCGGGCCTGACCGGGGTGGACGAAGAGCATCAGGATCATCGGCGTTTCAGCGCAAAATTCGAAAACCAGGTCGTAACCGATGCGGATCAGCATGGCGTTCCTCTTCGATACAGTTTTTTGTCTTCAACTTATTCTGACAGTTTAGCAACAGTCCGGCGGGATGCCATCGGTAAAAAACTTCTGCGACCTTGGGTCTTACAGATTCCGGAGGGCGGGTTTTCTTTCAGAATCCGGGGATGGTGAAGTAGGTATCGATTCCGCCAAGGAAGAGGTCGTACTGGCGCTCCTGGGCCTCCTTGATGGCATAGGCCGAAAACCCCTTGAGCACGTTGGCCTTAAGGCCCAGCCAGCCGATGGCGTCGCCGGAGCCGAGGCTGATGAAGTAGCCCAGCTCGTGGTAGCGGTAATCGAGGAGTGTCTGCTCCCGGAAGCTTCGATGGATGTTTTCGGCCACCAACATTCCCTTGCGCAGCGCGGCCTGGGCGGTCAGAGCGTTCAGGCCCCGGGAGTTGAAGTGGCTGCAGTCCCCTGCGGCAAAGATCTTCTCAAGAGGCTTGCCTTTGACCAGGACCTGGCCGGCGCCGTTGGTCTCGAGCTTAAGCGGGCTTGGTGTCACCCCGGGAAAGAGCAGTGTCAGTTCCGAGTCGAGGGCGTATTTTTCGCCCGTCGCCAGGTTTTCCAGGCGAATGCTGGTCCCCGCCTGCCCCCGGTAGCTGGTTTCGGGCAGGTACTCGATGCCTGCCGATTGCATTTTTTTCAGCACATGGCGATGAAAAGCCTGTGGCAACTCGGGCAGGGCCTGGGGGTGGATGTCGATCAGGCGCAGGTGGCAGGCCGCATCGATTGTTTTCAGGGCCTCGCGCAACTCGAAGAGAAACTGGATGCCCGTTGCTCCGCCGCCGATGACCGAGATGTGCCGCTGCCCTTTTGCGGTGCGATCTAAAAACTCTGCCAGGAGTTCCTGGCCAGGGTGTTTGCGAAAATCCTCCTGGTCAAAGGCGCAGGCGCCTGACGGTGCTTTTATCGGCTGGGCTCCGGTGGCGATGACCAGGGCATCAAAGGGCAGATCCTCTCCCGAAAGGTTGAGCCTGCCGGCTTTCTGCCAGGCCTGCAGGTCCTTCAGCTCAAAGTTGACCCGGCGGTGGTGATGGGTAAAGGCAAACCTCTCCTTGAGGGTGGCGTAAGGGACGCATATCCGGGTGAGAGGCAGGCGCAAGGTTTTATGCAGGCCGGTGAGTTTGCAGTGCTCCCAGCCCGGGTCAACCAGGTGCAGCTCTGTCTCTTTGTCGCGCTTGTGCAACTCGATCAGGCAGGCGAGGCCCGCGTAGCCGCCGCCGATGACCACCACGGTCTTTTTTTCGCTGCTTTTGGGGGTCGGCATGAAAAGCACCTTTGGGGGAACCACTAACGTAAAATCTTGCTCATACTTAAGAAGTAAATCCTATTCTGACTAAAAATCCACCTTTGATGGCGTCGCAAAAAGTCCGCCCTACTGCGTTACAGTGTTTTTTCAGGACCTCGACATACGACATGTATGCCTTCGCCCCTGAAAAACCACTATGCCTTGTAGAACGAAATTTTTGCTTAGCCATCTCAAGAGTTTTTGCGAAACCATCACCTTTTATTATATCTAAGGCAGAGGATCGGACATGAATGTAAGGCTGAACCTCGATGCAACGCTCGAAGGGGGCTGGCAGTGTTCGGCCGATCCGTATGGTTTTTTGTAGGAGCGACTTCAGTCGCGAAGGTTTTTTCGAGAAATGCTTCGCGGCTGAAGCCGCTCCTACAGTCCTTCATACAAACGAGAATCCGCAATTTCACGCCTACAGCAGAAACAACAGCCGGATCGACCCCAGGGCGAAGAGGATCCAAGACACCACCTGGTTGCCCTCAAAAGGGACTTCTCGTACGTAGAAGGCGCCGACGATCAGCAGCAGGGAGAGGAGGGCTTTGCGGGCGAACTTCGTGATCTCCTGCAGAAGCAGGTTGCGGTCCTCCTGGTCGAGGTGCACGGTGAGTTCGCCTTCGTGGAGTTCGTCGATGATTTTTCGCACCTTGAGGATGGTGAAGGGGATCTGCTTGAACTCGCCGGCAAACTGCTCGGGCAAGCGGGCGTATTCGCCAAGGGCCCGGGGCAGGTTCGCCTTGAGGATCGGCAGGATGTCCTTGATGCCGTTGAAATTTTCGATGTAAATCGTACCCAGCCCTTCGATGATGGCACTGACCCGCATCAGGTAGATCGTCTCCTGCGGCACCTTGAAGGGCAGGTGCCGCAGAGAGAGCATCAGCTCGTAAACCAGCTCCTGCATGCTGGTCGCCTCGAGGGCTTGATCCGAGAAGATATCAAACACCCGCTCAGCGAGCTCCTCAAGCTCTCCGGCATCGGCCTGCCCGGTAATGATGCCCAGCTTCCTGGCACTGTAGATCATCATTTCATAGTCCCGCTCGTAGGCGGCCTTGACCAGCGAAATGGTTGCCAGGCGGGTCTGGTTGGGGATGCGGGTCACCATGCCGAAATCGAGCAGCACCAGTTCGCCCTGGTCGTTGACCAGCAGGTTGCCGGGATGGGGGTCGGCGTGAAAGTAGCCCTTGACCAGCATCTGCTCGGTGTAGAAGAGCACGAGCTTTTCCATCAGCTGGTCAAAGGAAACCTCCAGGGCCTTGAGAGCCTCGCGGTCATCGAAGCGCACCCCCTCCTCGAAGCTCATGACCAGGGCATCGCGGGAGGAGAACCTCGCGTAAGCCCTGGGAAAGCGGATGCCGCTCTCGGCGTAGACCTGACTGAACTTCTCCAGGTTGGTGCGCTCGGCGGCCAGGTCGACCTCACGCAGGATCATCCGGGCAAAGGCCTCGAGGACCGCCTCGATGGAGTTCTTGGTGTATTGCTTTACCGCGACCTTCTCACCCGATTCGGCCAGGGTCGCCGCGTGAACCTGGCCGATGGAGGCGCTGGCAAAGGCCTGCCGATCGAAGAAGGCAAAGACCTCCCGGTCGCCGAAGGCGCGGGAAAAGACCTTCTGAAACTCGCCGGCCTTCATCTGCGGAACCTGGTCGTGCAGGTTTCGCAGCTGCTCGAGGTACGGGGCTTCGAAAAAGTCGGCGCGGGTGGCCAGCACCTGCGAAAGTTTGATAAAGCTCGGCCCCAGCCGCTGAATGGTTTGGAAGAGCTTTTGCGGTGAAAGTGGGGTCAGGCCGAGCAGGGACCTTTTTCGCCGCAAAAGCAAAAAGATGGTCAGCAGAAAATAAAATACCCGGCACAGGCGTACGGGATTATAAAGGGACAGATAAAGGGGAATGAATTTCAAAATAAGCCCTGAAATTTATCGAGTCGATATGTCACACCACCTTTTTTCATTTAATACTTTAACAGCTGCTGCGGACTTTACATTCGGGTCCTATGGTTAAAAATGTGAAAAACGAGCGGCTGAACAGTTTGCCGTTGACCCCCGCTTTTTCTGGCTCTAACCTGATGCCTTAAAGGGGCTTTTGCATGCCATAATATTTGGATAAGAAAGGTGCCATGGCCATGATGGACAAACCCTGGGACGAGTTGAGCCATCTCATCGAGCAGGCAGAGCCCGCAAGGGTTCAGGATTTTCTCGAGCAGCTCAGCCCCACCGAGACGGCTCGCGCCATCTCCCGAATCAGCGCGAGTGACCAGGGCAAGCTCTTTGCCATGCTTTCTCCGGCCGAGGCCGCAGATGTCATCGAGGATGTCTCTGAAACCCAGGCGGCGGACCTTATCGAGGAAATGCCGCCTCAGCAGGCCGCAGCGATTATCGAAGAGCTGCAGAGCGACCTGCAGGCCGACCTGCTCGGTGAACTCGACGAGGAAGATGCCGAGGCGATCCTCACCCGAATGGACCCCGAGGAGGCCCAGGAGGCACGGCAGTTTCTGGAATACGCCCCTGATACCGCGGGGGGGATCATGGTCTCGGAGCTTCTTTGCTACCGCAAGGACCAGACCATCGGCGAAGTGCTGGCCGATCTTCAGGCCCACCGCGAGACCTATGCCGATTATCATGTGCAGTATATCTACGTGACTGACACCAGGCAGCGGCTGGCCGGCGTGCTGCGCATGCACGACCTGCTCTTTCCCTCCCACTCATCGTTGCTGAGCAAGGTGATGATTAAAACGCCGCTCAAGGTGGCAGTGAATGCCAACCTGGAGGAATTGAGCGATTTTTTCGAGCAGCATAAACTCTTCGGGGTGCCGGTGGTCGATGCCAAAGGGAGGCTTGCCGGAGTGGTGCTGCCCGAGGCGGTGGAGGAGGCAACGCGCAAACGCTCGGTGAGCCAGTTCCTCGGGGTCAGCGGCATCATCGGCGGCGAGGAGTTCCGCACCATGCCGCTGCTGCTCCGCTCCGGTCGCCGGCTCTCCTGGCTGAGCATTAATATTGTGCTCAATATCGTTGCCGCCAGCGTTATTGCCATCTACCAGGACACCCTTTCGGCAGTTATCGCGCTGGCCATCTTTTTGCCGATGATCAGCGACATGAGCGGCTGCTCGGGTAATCAGGCGGTGGCGGTCAGCATGCGCGAGCTGACCCTGGGTCTGGTGCGGCCCAACGAGGTGCTGCGGGTCTGGGCCAAGGAGGCGAGCCTCGGGGCCATCAACGGTCTGGCCCTCGGCCTGCTGCTTGGGGGAGTGGCGTTTCTCTATAAGGGCAACCCTTATCTGGGGCTGGTGGTCGGCGGGGCGCTGGCTGCCAACACCCTGGTGGCGGTCTCTCTGGGGGGGCTGCTGCCGCTGGTGCTCAAGCGCTTCAAGATGGACCCTGCGCTGGTTTCGGGGCCGATCCTGACCACCGTCACCGACATGTGCGGGTTCTTCTTCGTACTCAGTTTCGCCACCGCTATTCTGCCACGACTCATGTAGGCGCTCACCCCCTCAGCGCCCTCCCTCCGTTTTGTCGGGATCGGTGATCTTGCTCGGTTCGCCGCTTTGCGCACTGCCGATAGCCTTGGCGATGCCCTTGAGCATGCCGTTGAAAATCAGGTTGTGAAAAGGGGTTACCGCATACCAGTAGAGAATCCCCATCAGGCCCCGGGGCAGAAAGCGGGCGATCTGCTTCAGCGTCGTCTGCCCCGGTTCGAGCTCTTCGAGACGAAACTCGAGGATCGCCTCGCCGGGCACTTTCATTTCGGCCACCAGGACCAGCTGGTTCGGTTTTTCAACCTCGGCGACGCGCCAGAAATCGAGGGCGTCCCCCGGGTAGACTTCAATGGGACAGCGCCGCCCGCGCCCCAACCCCACCCCGCCGACCAGCCGGTCGAGAAACCCCCGCAGTGTCCATAGCCAGTTGGCGTAGTACCAGCCCGTTTCTCCGCCGATGCGGATGACCGCCTGCCAGACATCCTGGCGGGCTGCGGCAAGCTGAATCTGCCGCGAATCGTCGTAGTGGGTCCCGCCGGCCCAGCTCGGGTCACCGGGGGAGCTCCACTCGGCGGGCGGAATGCTCCCGGCATCGCGCCAGGAACTCTCGACCTGGTGTTCTCGAATCCGTTGCAGCGCCAGGCGGATCGCCTGGCGGCAGTCGAAGAGCTGTTGCGGGATCAACTCGCGGATGCGCAGGTCGTGACAAACCACCTCGTTGCGCAGCCCTTCGGCCAGGGGGCGGGCCAGGGTTGCAGGCACCGGCGTCACCAGGTGAATCCAGTAGGAGCTGAGTCGCGGCGTCAGCACCGGCACCGGGATGATCAGCCGCCTGGGCAACCTCGCCTCTTCAGCGCAGATTTTCATCAATTCGCGGTAACTCACCACCTGCTCCTGGCCGATGTCAAAGGTTTCACCGATGGTCGCCTCCTCTTCGAGGCAGCCGATCAGGTAGTGCAGCACATTGCGGATGCCGATCGGCTGGCAGGGTGTGTCAACCCAACGCGGGGTGATCATCATCGGCAGCCGTTCAACCAGGTAGCGCAGGATCTCAAAGGATGCGCTGCCCGAACCGATAATCATCGCCGCCCGCAGGACCGTGACCGGGACCTTGCCGCTACGCAGAATCTTTGCCACCTCCAACCTTGAGCGCAGATGTTCGCTCAGCCCCTCGGCCTCTTCGCCCAGGCCGCTCAGGTAGATGATGCGTTGCAGGCCGCCGGCCTCGGCGGCTGCGACCATGTTGGCGGCGGCCTCGCGGTCGGTACGGGCGAAGTCGGTACTCTTCGGGTTCATGGAGTGGATCAGGTAGTAAGCCGCGTGGCAGCCCTGGCAGGCCTGGATCATCGATTCGCGGTCGAGCAGGTCGGCCCGGACGATCTCGAGGTTCGGGTGCCCGGCCCAGGGGCGGCTTCTGATCTTGGCCGGGCTGCGGGCCAGGGCCCGCACCCTGTGCCCCGCCTCGAGCAGACGGGGGATCAGGCGGGCGCCGATGTAGCCGGTGGCTCCGGCGACCAGGACTGGCAATTGGCTGTCTTCTGCTGACATGGCAGATCCTTGAAGAAAAGCAGGTTGCCCGGTGCGCGCAAACTCCTCACCGAACAGTGCCTGGTGAAAATGTTGAATACAAAGAATTTAGCAGGTTTGAGGGATTTGTCAGGAGCCGGCGGTGCAGATTGTTCGCACCGCCGACCAGTTGGCGGTCGATGGCTGCCTTGAATGGGTGATTATCTCAGCGGTTTAGCGCCCTTGCCCGGTTTCTTATTCAAGAAAACATGGTAAGCTGTTGAAATAATATGAATTTACACAGAAGAAAGGATTGTTGTCGATGAGTGACTGGAGCAGGTTGTTAGGGAGGAGGCTGTTCGCCTTGGTGGGGGCGCTGGCGGTTCTGGGTTTGGGGAGTCTCTGGAGCGTTCCTCCGGCTCTGGCCGAGGGGCCGCTGATCGTGGGCACCAAGGTCGCTCCGCCCTTTGCGATTAAAAACCCGGACGGCAGCTGGAGCGGGCTGAGTATTGACTTGTGGCGTGAAATCGCCGCCCGGCAGAATCTGGCGTTCACCCTCGAGGAGCGGGACCTGGCGGGGCTGCTGGCCGGAGTCGAGGATCGTACCCTCGATGCGGCAGTGGCGGCGCTGACCATTACCGCCGAGCGTGAGCAGCGTATGGACTTTACCCACCCCTTTCACACCTCGGGGCTGGGCATTGCGGTTCGCGCCGACGACAAGGGGGGCTGGCTTGCGGTTGCCGAGCGGTTTTTCTCCCTGCGGTTTCTCCAGGTGATCGCGTCGCTCGCCCTGGTGCTGCTGCTCTTCGGTTTTCTGGTCTGGCTCTTCGAGCGGCGAAAAAATCCAGAGCAGTTCGGGGGGGGCCTTCTGAAAGGGATCGGCGCGGGGTTCTGGTGGTCGGCAGTGACCATGACCACCGTCGGCTACGGAGATAAAGCTCCGGCAACCCTCGGTGGGCGACTGGTGGGAATGGTGTGGATGTTTGCCGCGATTATCATCATTTCAGGCTTTACCGCGGCGATCACCTCGTCGCTGACCCTGACCGGCCTCGAATCCCGGGTCCGCGGTCCGCAGGATCTGCCCCGGGTGCGGGTGGCAACCGTCGCCGATTCGACCAGCGCCACCTACCTGCAGCGCGAACGCATAGGTTTTCGATCCTTTGCCGCGCCGGTGGCCGCTCTGGAGGCGCTGGCCGGCGGGGAAGTCGATGCGGTGGTCTATGATGCCCCCATTTTGCGCTATTTTGCCAACGCCATCCCCGATGCGGCGATTTCCACCGTTCCGCAGACCTTCGAGCGCCAGGACTACGGCATCGCCCTGCCGGCCGGCAGCCCTCTTCGTGAACCGGCGAACCGGGTGCTGCTCGAGAAGATCAACTCCCCCTGGTGGAGCGATGCCCTGTACCGGTATTTTGGGGCCAGGGGGTGAAAGGTGAAAGGTGAAAGGTGAAAGGTGAAAGGTGAAAGGTGAAAGGTGGGCGCCCTATGGATATCCAGGCCATTCTTGAAGAGATCCACGGCGAAGTCAGCCCCTGCCTGAAGATGGGTCGGGTTGCCAGCTACATCCCTGAGTTGGCAAATGTTCCGGCAGAACGTTTCGGCATGGCCGTGCGCACTGTCGACGGGGCCTCTTATGCCATCGGCGATGCCGAGGAGCGTTTTTCCATTCAGAGCATCTCCAAGCTGTTCACCCTGATCATGGCCGTGCAACTTGCCGGCGATGCGCTCTGGAAGAGGGTCGGTCGCGAGCCGTCGGGCAATCCCTTCAACTCCCTGGTGCAACTGGAGTACGAAAACGGCAAGCCGCGCAATCCGTTTATCAACGCCGGCGCCCTGGTGGTGACCGATGTCATTCTCAGTTACCTCGACGAGGCCACCCAGACGGTGCGTGATATCGTCGCCGCCCTCTGCGGCAAGGCCGACATCGAGTTCGATCTGGCGGTGGCCCGTTCTGAGCAGCTCACCGGGCACCGCAATAAGGCCATGGCGCACTTCATCAAAAGCTTTGGCAACCTTGATAATGATCCCGACCGGGTTCTCGAGGCTTACTTCCACCATTGTTCTCTGGCGATGAGCTGCCATGAACTCTGTGAGGCCAGCCTCTTTCTGGCGAACAACGGCATCGCCCCGATGAGTGGCGACATCATCATGACCCCCAGCCAGGTCAAATACGTCAATTCGCTGCTTTTGACCTGCGGCACTTATGACGCCGTCGGCGACTTCGCGTACCGGGTCGGCCTGCCAAGTAAAAGCGGCGTCGGCGGCGGCATTGTTGCCGTCATGCCGAAGCGCTTCAGTCTCTGTGTCTGGTCTCCCGGGCTGGATGATTCTGGAAATTCCCTGGCCGGAACCAGGGCGCTTGAGCTGTTCACCACCAAGACCGGGATTTCGATATTTTGAACTTCCACCTGGATTCGGTAGTGACCAGTTAGAACTTTGCAGGCGTTGCGGTTCTCCCCTCAAAGGCAAAACCCTTTGCCACAGAGAACACAGAGAAACAGCAAAATCATTTCAGGGGACGCAGATCACAACGGAAAAGGCTGGATAAGAGCAGATCTTAAACCTGTAAATCCTGTAAATCTGCGTCCCATTGGCTTTGAGTTTTAAAGTGGTTACACTATCCCGGACACTACTGACCTGGATTCAGTCCGCGGTCGATTTTTTGCCTCTTGCTGCAAACAACGGGCATAGCAGGTAGCTCATTGCGGCGGCAAAGGCGATGAGGAGAGGGGCGATGTAGTGGTCGCGGCGGATGCCCAGTGCGAGGAGAAACAGAAAGGCCCCGAGAACCAGCACCCGAACAATCTTGGGGATTTTGGGCAGTATGGAGCGGCCGAAGTGGGCATAGGGAACCCGGGAGATCATCAGCACGGCGGTTGTGACGACGAGCACTCCGTTGACGATCTGGCTGGGGATCAGGACACAGGTGGTTCCGGCCAGCAGCGCCCCTGCCGGTGACGGCAGCCCGGCGAAGGTGGCTACCCCGCCGAGAATCCCCTGCCTGCGTTTTTCGACCACGAAGCGAATCAGCCGGTACACCACCGCGCCCAGGTAAAGTGCGCCGATCGTCAATCCCACCCACAGCTGTGAAAAAGAGGCGGCGACGATCAGTCCCACGGTGAGGCCGAAACTCGTTCCGTCGGCGACGTCGTCGAACAGTTCCCCTTTGGGGGTTGAGCCCCATCGCTCGGCGGCCCGGCCGTCAAAGAGATCGAGAAACTGCCCCAGAAAGACCAGCCCGAGGGCATAGACCAGGGGGCGGCCGCTGAGCACTACCCAGCAACCGGCGAGCCCGCACACCAGGTTCATGAGGCTCAGGATATTGGCGTACCAGTAATTGGGAATGAGCTTGAAGGCCGTAGAGCAGAACGCAAGGCAGGCGCATATGGCGAGCAAGGGCTGAATGGTGCGGCCAAGCAGGGGCAGCGGGCCGTAGATCCATTCCAGCCCAACGACGATCAGCAGCACGACTACGAGAAAGGTCTTGGCCTTGCCGAAGAGGTTCGCTGCCTTGATTTTGGTGAAATGCCGTGAGACCTGCCCGGTCACATCGAAGGCCAGAAACAGCCCGACCAGAACCGGGTCCAGCCACCCCAGCCAGGCCATGTAGACCAGCATGGGCGAGTACATGAGCTTATCGGAGAAGGGGTCGATGGTTTCCCCCTCCTCGGTGTGCAGGTCGCACTTGCGGGCGATATCACCATCGGTGATGTCGGTAATCATCCAGAAGGTAAAGAACAAAAAGCACAGCCGAGGAAAATCCATGTGCAGCATGGCTACGGAGATAAAGCCCATGGGATAGCGCGCCCGGCTGATGGAGTTGGGGTGGAGCCAGAAGTGATTGCGCACCCAGGCGATCTGCCGGGGGGTCCGCAGAAACCGGCTTACGGCGAATCGCTCGGCGCCGAGCATCAGGAGTACGGGGATTGCGATCTCGACCAAAATAGCGCTGTATGGTGTCATAAAAATATTGGACCTGGAAAGAGGGGGTTAATTTCGAGGCCGGGCTTCCATCTTACATGTTTGGAGGGTCCGGAACGAATGATTATCCCACCCCCTGCCCGTTGTCAACCTCAAAAACCGATATTCCTCCCTGCCTCCTGGTGTAAGTGGCGAGAAGGCCCCGCGAGCTGTTCATTTCGGCGGTGGACCCTGAGGAGTTGGCTTCGTGCCTCAGCCGTCAACTTAAATAGCCTCCAGGTCGTTGATACCTGGAGGCTATTGCTGTTTTAGCAAGGTATTCTTGGGGCGTTCAGCCCAGCCCAGCCCAGCCCAGCCCTATTCCCCTTGGGTCAGGGAAGGTGGTTGGCGACCAGTTTGCCGTTTTCGTAACAGCGGGAGCCGTCGGAGCGCTCGAGAATAATGCACTTTTTGGTCTCATTGACCCTGAGGCCGACCACTTTGTAAGTGAAATTGCCTCGTTTGAACTCCTTGCCAAGCCAGCGCCCCTTGACACCGAAACTCTCGGCATATTGAAGGTAGTCTTTTTCCTCCTTGGGGCTGGCCGCGGTCATTTTACGCTCGGGGAGGGCAAACTGGCATCGGGGAACAAAAACAGTGGCATCGTCTGAGAGTCTACCCTCGAGCATTTTAACCTCGATGCCGTACTTTTCGGCAATGGTTTCCACAGCCGCTTTGAGTTCCTCTTCCAGTTGTCCGCAGGTTTTCGGGGTGAGTTCTTCGATCAGACTCATCGTGGAGACTCCTTTCAATGGTGGTAGACGATTGGACGGCGATTGGAGCTGGATGAGGGAAAAAAGCAGGCATTAAATTGGAAATGAAAGAATTGTAACCGATCTGCAAAAACATTTCCAGTGCTGAAGTCGTTTTGCCCTTACTCGTGGCGCAGAGCCTCGATGGGGTCGAGCCGTGCCGCCCGCACCGCAGGGTAGAGGCCGAAAATGACCCCGACCGCCATGCTGATGCCGAGGGACAGGACCAGGCTGAAGGGGGTGACGATGGTGACCAGTCCCGAAAACCGGGTGATCAGCCAGGGGATCAGCAGGCCGACGGCCAGTCCGATAAGGCCGCCGGAGGTCGATAGAACCATGGTTTCGATGAGAAACTGGCCGATGATCTGGCGGCGCCTGGCGCCGATGGCGCGGCGGATGCCGATCTCCCGGGTGCGTTCGGTGACTGTGGCGAGCATGATGTTCATGATTCCGATGCCGCCGACCAGCAGGCTGATGGCGGCGATCGAACCGAGCACGATGTTGAAGGTGCGTTGTGTCGCCTCGGCCTGGCGTAGCAGCGCCAGCGGGACGCTGACCCGGTAGTCGTTTCGGGCGTGAAAGCGTTTGAGCATCGCCTCAAGGCCCCGGGCCGTGCTTTCGACCTGATCGATGGAACCGACCTCGGCAATGACCTGGTGCAGCTCCACGCGTTCTCTGACCCGGGAGCCCGCCATGCGGCGCACCGAGATATCGCCGAAGTGTTCGCGAACGACATTGATCGGCAGGTAAACATCCATCGCCTGATCGGGTAGCTGCTCGGTGCCGCTGGAGCTATCTGCGCCAGCGATAATCCCCACCACCCTGAAATAATCGCCACCGATGCGGATTCCGTGTCCAAGGGGCTCTTCCAGAACAAGCAGGCGTCTGGCCACCCGCTCGGTGAGCACCGCGACCCCGGCGTGCTCTTTGAGGTCGCTCGGGCTCAGGGTTCTTCCTGCAATGAGCGGCCTGCGCACCAGCTCGAACCAGTCGGGGGTGGTGCCTACCATCCGCACCTCCGCGGCCCGCTCTCCGCTGCGTGCCTCTTTGCGCACCAGCTTGACTGGAACGGTGCGTTTGATGGTCGAAAAGGTTTCCCCGATCCGCCGCTCATCCTCGTAGGTCAGCCCGTAGATGCTCATCAGCACCAGGGTCTGGCTGGCCGTAACCTCTTCGACCGGCTTGACCGAATTCAGGATGATGTTGTTGCTGCCGAGCAGCCTGATCTGTTCGAGGGCCGCCCGGCTCGCTCCTTCTCCCACCGAAAGCATGGCCACCACGCTGCCGACCCCGAAGACCATGCCGAGCATGGTCAGCAGCGAGCGCATGCCGTTGAGCACAAGGTTGCGCAGCCCCAGGCGGATGTTGCGGGCGATTCGCAAATTGCGCATCAGCTGGCCTCTTCGATGCGGTCGATGCGCCCGTCACGCAGGTGCAGGCGGTGACCGGCGCGGGCCGAGATCTCGGGGTCGTGGGTGACCATGATGATGGTTTTGCCCTGCTCGTTCAGTTGCTGCAGCAGGGCCAGGATCTGCTCGCCGGTCGCTGAATCGAGGTTGCCCGTCGGTTCGTCGGCAAGCAGGATCGCCGGGTCGTTGGCCAGGGCCCTGGCTATGGCCACCCGCTGCTGCTGGCCCCCGGAAAGCTCTCTGGGGCGGTGGCAGAGGCGGGGCCCGAGGCCCACGCGTTCAGCCAGTTCAATAGCCCGTGCCGCACTCTCTGCGGCCTCCCAGCCGAGGTAGAAGAGGGGCAGCTCAATATTTTCCTGAACCGTAAGCTGGGCGATAAGGTTAAAACTCTGAAAGACGAAGCCGAGGTGGTTCAGGCGCAGGGCGCTGAGGCCGTCGTCATCGAGCAGGCCGATATCCTGCCCTTTGAGCAGGGCGCTGCCCGAGGTGGGGCGGTCGAGGCAGCCCAGCAGGTTGAGCATGGTGCTTTTTCCCGAGCCGCTCGGCCCCATGACGCTCCAGAAGCTGCCCGCAGCAAAGTCCAGAGAAACTCCGGCCAGCGCTTCAATCGCTTCGCCGCCGAGGTGATAAGTCTTGCGGACATTCCTGAGGCTGATGATCCCCGCCTCGGTCATTGTCCCGGCCTTTTATCTGCTGAGGCTTTGGCAGCTTCGGTCCGCGGGGCCCCATTGGCACCGCCAGGGGCCAGGGGCGGGTTGAGCAGAACCCTCTCGCCCTCTCTGAGCCCGCCGTCAATCTTGACCATGCGGTTATTGTCGAGCCCGATCTGGACCTCGCGGGGTTCGAGCTTGTCGCCGTCGACCACAAAGACCTTCAGCTTGCCGTTGAGCTTGGTCACTGCCTGAACCGGCACGAAAAGAGAGTCGGCGTACTCCTCGATCAGAATCTCCGCCTGGCAGCTCATTCCGGTGCGCAGCCCGCGGGAGCTGCCTTCAAGGTGGATCTCCGTGTTGTAGACCTTAAGATCGGGGTTGAGCCAGATACTCACCGCATCGGGCAGCAGGGCAATAGTGGCTACCTTGCCGGTGAAGCTTCGTCCGGGAAGGGCGTCGACGGTCACCCTGACCGGCAGTCCCACGGTGACTTTCTCCAGGCTCGATTCGTGGATCTTGACCTCGGCCATGATCGAATCGGTCGCCGGCAGAATGATCAGGTCCTGCCGCTCGCGGACTTCCTGCCCTTCGGCGAGCGGCTCGGCGTTGCCGCGGCGATGGCGTTCGGCCGAGGTGGCGTAGACCACCATGCCGTCGATGGGGGCGGTGATGCTGGTCTTGGCAATCTGGTCCTTGACCTTGTCGAGCTTCGACTGCTCCCGCTGAAATTCGGACTGCTTGGCCCGCAGGTCGGCTTCGGCCTGCACCACGTCAGCAGAAGCCTTGCGCCTGGCCCTCTCGAGAGCCATGCGCGTTTGCCGGGCTTCGCTCTTGAGTTCGGCGAGTTTTCGCTTGTAGCTGTAATCCCGTAGTAAATCCCGGTCTGAGACCGCAAGTTCGAGGTCGAGCTGGGCCTTTTTTCCCGCAAGTTCGTCGGCCTGTAGTTCGGTCTGGGAGACGTACTTTTCTTTGAATAGCACCTTGGACCATTCAAGTTTTTCCTCGGCCCGGCGCAGCTCCTCCTGGGCCAGGGCGATGCGTGATTCGGACTCCTTGATCTCCTTGGGGTATTCGCCCTGCTGGTACTGGGTCAGGTCCTCGGCGGCGAAACGTGCGGCCAGTTCGGCCCTTTCCACATCGCTCTTGGCCTGGTTTCTGGTGACCTCGAGGGTTTCGCGGGAACGGATGAAGTCGGCCTCGGCATTCTGCAGCTTGATCTGGCGGTCGATCAACTGGTCCTGCAGGGCGCTGGCGTCGAGTTCGACCAGCAGCTCTTTCGCCTTGACCCGGGTGCCTTCCTTGATCAGGTAGAGGATCGTGGTTCGGCCTTCGACCTCGTTTTTCAGGGTCACCTGGTTCTGGGCCTGGATGGTGCCCGATTCGAGTACGCTGATGGTCAGGGGCCCACGCTGGGCCGCAAAGGTCGGCTCGTCGGTGGTTTTTAAGTCGCCGGCAAAAAGTCGCAAGGCCAGGATGGCGACCAGTGCCAGGGCTGATGTGCCCAGCAGCCAGCGCACCCAGGCCGGTTGTCTTTTTATCCAGGCTTTCCATGTTTGTCGCATCATCTCAATTTCCGTCCATTTTACTGCCCGGTAACTCGAAAAGTTCGCCCTTGAATCGAAAGCGTACCCGGTTTTTGAGAATTTGTTCCACCTTGGCTCCCTGGATTACGCTGCCCTGCCTGACCGGCTCCCCGTTGACCAGGGCCAGGGAGTCCCGAGCCCTCTGTCGGTAACGGATCGCTCCGACCTTCAACCGCGGCCGTCCCTCCGGCACCTGGGCGGGCGTTTTTGCGGCAGGCGCAGAAACCGCTTCAAGGGCCGGGGTGGGTGGCTCTGGAGCCGACGGTTCCGGCAGCCGGGCATCACCGGCCGGCTCGCGAGGCTGCGGTGGTGCAGCAGCGCCCAGGTATTCGGTCCAAAGTCCCCGGTGGTCGACCTGCAGCAGTCCCAGGTCGCGTTGCAGGCCCGACCGGCCTGCAGGAAGAGGCCGGTACTCTTCACCCGGCGCTCTGCCAGGGTAACGGCCTGGGCCTGAATCCTTATGCCCTCGCGGGCCTCGACCAGGTCCCGCAGGTCGTTGCGGATCTCGAGCTTGACCTCATCTTCCTGGGCCTGAAGGCTGCGCACCGCCGCTTCGACATCGATAATGGCCTGGCGAAAGGCGATGCGTTCTGCGGTGCGTTCCCAGGGCAGATCGAGGCTCAGCAGGGCGGCATAACGTCCCTCATCCGGGCGTAATTTGGCGTCAGGCAAATCGGCCGAGGCGAGGCTGCGCACCTCTCCGGCCGCAGCGCTGCCGAGCAGGGTCAGTTCGGCACGCAGGTTGTCAGCCGTCACGACCACCCCGCGCTGAGCGTCGCTGACCTCTGCTAGGGCGATGCGCAGGTCGAGGCGGTTGCCCAGGGCCAGGACGATGGCGCTGCGTTCTTCCATCTCGTAAGGCCCCGGTCGACCCTGCCCCGGGGCAGCGAGAACGATCGGGGCATCAGCCGGGGGAATGTCCTCAGGTCCGTTGGATTCATTCTTGTCGGCACCCAGAATCTCTTTTGCCGAGGCGGTGAGCCGTTCCAGCTCGCCCCGGTCGAGACTCAGGACCGCATCGACGGGCAGGCCGAGGGAAATCTTGAATTCGTCCAGGCGCCGGCTGAAAGCCTGGTTGGCTGCAACCCAGCGTTCGCGGGCCCTTAACTCCTCCTGAATCGCCTGGTCGAGCTGGATTTCCGGTAACCTGCCGGCATCGGCGAGGCGCCGGCCCCTGCGGCTTGAGTTGATCAGGCGTCGGTAGTTCTCTTCGGCATTTTTGACCTGGTCGAGTTGCTGCAGCACCCCGAGGTAGCCGCTGGCGCGCAGCAGCGGGATGGAGATGGAGGCGTCGGCGAAGAGTCCAAGAGAAGAAGAGCGATCCAGGGTGAGCAGCTTGACCAGGTCGAGTCCGATCTGCGCACTGAGGGCCACGCCGGTTTTGAACAGCCGCTCCGCGCCGCCCAGGGCGCTGTTTTCAGAGCCCGAAATGGTCGGGTCGCTCGATTTGTCGGTACTCAGTTCGCTTTCGAGTTGCCCGGAAAAGATGCTGCGAAAGTCGTTGCGCTCCAAATCCAGGGCCAGCGCGGTCGAAAAGACCTCCTCCTTGGCGCTCTGGTAGGTCCTGCTGTTGCGGGCGGCCACCTGAAGCGCCTCGAAAAGGCTTAGTTGCAAGGGGGTGGTCCCTTCCCAGGGGGGCGCCGTAATCTCTTTCGGATCGATGTCTTCAGGCCAATGGTCGATCTTTTCGAGGTGGCGCGAGCCAAGGGAGGCCGCTGCGGTAAAGGGGAGTTGCCCGCCGAGCAGCAGTCTGCGGCGTAACCTGTCGGCCGCTGTTTCTATGGTGAAAGGCTCCTCGTGCCCCAGGGCGGCGAGCTGTTTCTCGGCGATGATTTCGGCTGCAGATCGATTGGCCTTTTGCAGGTGGCGGGCCGGGGATTGGCACCCCGCTGCACACAAAAGCACAAGTCCGATTCCCAGGAGTAAGACGGATCGCCAGATCAAAGTTTCAACACCCTCTTTCAACAATGGTACATGCAACGCCCACCCCGCATGGAGGTGGCAAATCCCGCTGAATCGTTTAGGGAAACTCTATTAGTTTACAGGACTTAATTGATTCTGCCAACCGTTTCCAGGGGTGAGCTTTCCGGGAATGTTTTTTAAGGTGAAGTTTCCTGGGTTCGGTGGGTGAGACCTGCCTTGGTCCTTGGCCAGAGAGCCGTTTACCAGCCAGGTAGGGACCTGCTCCCCAACTATGGGTCC
>CALZIZ010000151.1 GCA_945787465.1 uncultured Desulfuromonadales bacterium | reverse complement strand
CACAACGAATTTTCGCTGGCAGCGAGGATGAAAAGAAATACCGAACTGACCGCGACAGAAATAAAAAAGCCGGTTTTTGCTTCGTTTTTGGCGGCTTTCCAAAAATGAAGGCGCCTGTCGGGGCGCGACCCGACGGTTTTGGTTTTGCTTTATCCTGGATCCGTGAGATCGTGGCGGGAAAAGAGTGTAAGTGCTTGGCCTGAATAAGTGTTTCAAAAACTCTGAGGCGCACCCACAGGTTCGTCGATGATTTTTTGAACGCTTAGGCGGATCAATGACTTGCGCTATTGCCCGGTCTGAACTCACAGATTCAGGTTTATGGTTTACTCAAAACGAACACAGGCTGAATAGTTACTTTTTATCAATAATAACGTTTTTTTCAGGCCCCTTCTGCAGCAACCCTCGGGCAGCGAGCCCTGACTCTAATCTGATCCTTATTTGCCGGCCCCGAGTTGGAAAGGGCATAAATCAATTGAGAGCAGGCAATGATAGTGCAATAGCCCAGGAAAATTCTGGTTACGAGAACAGCGAGTTCGTTCATGCTGTCAATGGAACCCACCGTGCTGATAGCAGCTATTAACAACACGGTCAGCAAACTAAAAAGACCAGCGCGCAGATTCATGGATAATTACCTTTGGCAAAGGGAGAGCAATAAAATGACTGGACCCGGGCCATGGCTGGCCCGGGTCCGATACCCTCTATATTGACTTTTGGATGTGACGGTTATTTCTTTTCGACTTCTGCATTCACCACCAGGGTGTACTCAGATTCGTCGATATTGTTGTCCTGATTGACGTCGGCCTTTTCAAAGTCCTGGGCCAGTTCTTCCATGGCCACAGCTTCTTCCTTGCTGATGACGCTGTCTTTGTTGGTATCCAGGGCCTCAAAGGTAGGAGCCTGCTCGTTCGAAGCGGCAAACGCGGTACCGGAGATCATGAGAGCTGCAATCAAGGTCATCAATGCTTTTTTGTTCATTTTTTTCTCTCCTTGTTCAGTTATAGTTTGCGTCATATCGACTATGTGACCATATAATAGCAACTCGCATGCCATGGCGGAAAAGGGTCAATAAAACAGGGCCTTATCTTTAATTGTCGGAGGTTTTGGGGTCCCGGTATACGAATGTTGTTTTCTATTGGCGACATCTCGTTTGCAATTGGAAAGAATGTGTCGAAAAAACGCCTTGTTTCCTTGTCTCAAAATAGCGACCTTTAATCGTCCTGTTTCCGTAAGTTCTGGCCGGGCAATTGCGCAAGTCATTGACCTGGCAAAGCATTCAAGAAGTCACCGACGGACCCAGGGGTGTGCCCCAGATTTATTGAAAGACTTATTCAGGCCAAGCACCTACACTCTTTTCCCGCTCTGATCTCACGGATCCAGGATCGTGACCCCAAACTTTTGCTTGACCGGAATGGTTTTTGTGCCTAATATTTAGGTGTCCGAAATATTAGGAAGGCAAACTTATGGAACGCATTGAACGCCTTGCTCGCCTATACCCTATGCTCATTGGAAAAATGGGTCGTTTGCGCGCATTGGTCCACGAAGGCATTGACCTCAGCTACAATCAATACAAAACCCTTCTGACCATCGCAGATTCCGGCGCCTGCTCTTTGGGAGACCTGGCCAGGGAGCTTGAGGTCGCAATGAGCAGTGCCAGCCAGATGGTCGAACGTTTGGTGGGCCAGGGGTTGGTGAGCCGCGAACAGGACGCAGGAAACCGCCGCCAGGTCACCATCCGGCTGACCTCCAATGGAGAAAAGCTGATTGGCGAATTGCAGGATAATCTGGTAGAGGGCTATAAGCGTGTGTTAAAGCGGTTGCCCGAAGAAGATCAGGAAGATCTGGTTCAATCCTTCGAAACCATTGCCCGCATCCTTGGCAAACTAACCTGAGCTGCAAAGTGAGGAATGAGGAGTGGGGCGTTAAAAAGATCTTTTCGCCTCAGGCCTTTTTCTGAACTTATCAGCCTTTATCGGGAAACTTCAGAGGAGGAAACAACATGATCCGCATCGCCATTATCGGAGCCGGCATCTCCGGTCTTTCGACTGCCTACGCCATCCAGCGCCAGGCCGAGGTGGCCGGGCTCGAACTCGAAACCACTGTCCTGGAGAAAAAAGACCGCATCGGCGGCAAGATCTGGAGCATCAAGGACGAAGGCTACCTGTGCGAGTGGGGCCCCAACGGCTTTCTCGACAATAAGCCGATGACCCTGGAGCTTTGCGATCGGCTCGGCATCCGCGAAAACCTCGAGCGCTCCAACGACAATGCCCGCAAGCGCTTCATCTACTCTGAGAACCTGCTGCACCAGCTGCCTGAGAATGGCCCCTCGTTTCTCAAGTCAAAGCTGATCTCCTGGCCGGGCAAGATGCGCCTGGCCTACGAGATGCTGGTGCCGAAGAAGACCGACCCCGCCGACGAAACCCTTGCCGATTTCGGCCGCCGACGCCTGGGAGCCGAGGCGCTGGACAAGCTGATCGCGCCGATGGTCGCCGGCATCTTCGCCGGGGACCCGGAAACCATGAGCCTTAAGAGCTGCTTCCCCCGCATCTATCAGCTCGAGCAGGAGTACGGTGGCCTGATCAAGGCCATGGTGCGGCTGGCCAAGCAGAAAAAGGCCGAGCGAAAGGCCGGCAAGGCGGTTGCAAGCGCCGCAGGCCCCGGGGGCGTTCTGACCTCCTTCGTCGCCGGCATCCAGGAGCTCACTGACAGCACCTCCGGGGCGCTTCGGGGCGAGGTGCGCATTAACGCCGGGGTCGCGGCGATTGTGCCCAAGGACGGCGGCTACGAGGTGCGCCTCGAGGATGGCAGCAGTTTCGATGCCGATGTGGTGGTCAGTGCCGCCCCCTCGCATACCCTCTCGGGCATGTTGCGCGAGGCAGACAGCGCCCTTTCGCAGATTCTCGACGAGATCCCCTATGCGCCGATGAACGTGGTCTGCTTCGGTTACCAGCGGGACAAGATCGCCCATGACCTCGACGGCTTCGGCTACCTGATCCCCAAAAAGGAGGGGCGCAGCATCCTCGGCACCCTCTGGGATTCGAGCATCTTCCCCGAGCGGGCCCCGGAGGGGCATGTGCTGCTGCGTTCGATGATGGGCGGGGCGACCAATCCAGGGGCCATCAATCTCTCCGAGGCCGAGGTGGAGCAGGGGGTGAAAACGGACCTCAGGCAGATCATGGGCATCGACGCCGAGCCTGATTTCGTGCGCATCTTCCGCCACGAAAAGGCCATCCCCCAGTACACCGCCGGGCACGGCAAGCGTCTGCTGGGGCTCGATGAGCGCCTCAACGCCCATCGGGGGCTGTTTCTGACCGGCAACGCCTTTTTCGGTGTGGGGCTCAACGACTGCGTCAATTCCTCGAACCAGATTGCCGACCGGGTGATCGCCGATCTTCGCGAGCGGGTTCTGGGTCCCTGAAAAGGGCCATCATAGAGAGATGAACAGCCGGTCGGGACCTTGTCCCGACCGGCTGTTTGTTTTTTGGAAGACAGATCCGATGAACCCCCGGATATGGAAGCCCCTCATTCCCGCAGGGTGCTTGGGCGGGAGTCCGGTCTGGAGAATTCAGAGATATACTATTGCGAAGTCCGGCCGCCTGTTCTGTTGGCAAAACTATCTTACACCCGCCGCTGACATATTACAAAAGCCCGCCAAATTCGCCTGGCGGGCTTTTCATGTTCAAAAAATAATGGATTAAAGGAATGGCTTATCTCCCCGGCCTCGCAACATTTACTATAAATGAAGGATTTCCAACCCCGGGGCAGCACCAGATTGTCCAAAACATTAATTTATTTATCTAGGATTATAAATCCCATGTTGCCAATCATGACTTTTTCGTTTTTGTCACCCAACCACAATCTGACAGATCTCTCTCCGATCATTTCGTATCTCATGCTTTTGTCTTCGATCATCGCGACTTTACTGCCAGCCTCGGTATAAACCTCAACAACTCTATGGGTGCCAATTGTATCAGCTTTTAGATCATAAGCCTTCTGTTGAGTGCTCTCACAACCAGCAAAAAATATGGTCAAGAAGGCCATGGAGAGTACGCATGTTTTTTTCATTTTTAACTCCCACCTTAAATTAGAGTTGAATTTCGTCATGATTCATGTTCACCCAAGTTGGATTTTTAATTTTATTGGAATCGACTGATAAGCGAAGCGGTGCCAATATATTAAGTTTATCGCACTATTCTTAGGTTCAAAATTTATTGAATTAAAAAAACTATACAGAGAGCCCCCCCCTTCAATGTCACGGATGGTAACTGATCTGCATAATGACTGTCGCCATTTCTTCACTTGAGCACGAATATTTGTGCGGACAATTGGCCTGGAACTGTAGGAACTCCCCCTCGTTGATCTCGTAGTCCTGTCCTTCAAGGCTAATGCGTAGCCTCCCTCCGGTTACAAAAAGGTATTCATGCACATTCCCCTTGTGCGGCTCGCCGTGAAAAACCGTGCCGGGATCGATCTCGAAATAGTAGGTTTCGAACGATTGCTGGGGGTTGAAGGGGATGAGAGGAAACAGGCGATAATGCTTGCCTTCGTCCGTAAGGGGCTTCTCGCCGCGGAACGATTTGACTTCAGCCTGGACCACTGGTCTGCTGAGCAGTGAAGTGAAGGAGACATGCAGCCCGTTGGCGATTTTCCAGATCGTCGCAATTGTTGGGCTCGATTTGCCTGTCTCGATCTGGCGCAGCATGCTTTTGCTGACCCCGGTCAGTTCTGAGAGCTGATCCAAGCTCAAGCCCCGGCTTTCGCGGTGGGATTTCAGGTTCTCGGCTATGGCCTCGATCGACTGCGTCATGTCGCAGACGCCTGTGATGGAGTGTTTCATATAACGCACACCTTGACAGTATCTTGCACTTTGGTTATTTTAGCACCTGAATGGTTGTTAAAGTGTACAAGAAGGGGCGCTCCACTTCAAGAGGATATTGAAGTCATGACACTCAAAACAAGCTCTCTACCGCTGATGGCCTTCTGTTTGCTCGGGGTGATTTGGGGCAGCAACTTCATCTATATGAAGCTGGCGTCCAACCTGATCTCGCCGCTGCAGGTAGTGTTTTTCCGGGTGTTGTTCGGTTTTATCCCGGTTGCCATCTATGCCAGACTGCTCGGCGCCTTAAGGTGGGGGCATGTCAGGCATGCCGGCCATTTCCTGGCCATGGCACTGCTGGCAACAGCAGTTTACTACTACGGTTTCGCCAAGGGGACATCGCTGCTGCTGTCCGGAGTCGCCGGTGCGGTCAGTGGCGCAATCCCGCTGTTCTCGTTTTTGCTGGGCGTACTGTTTATTGCCGAAGAGAAAGCGACCCGGCTTAAAGTGGCGGGCGTGCTGATTGGATTTGTCGGCGTGGTGATGGTCGGGCGTCCCTCCGGGGAGGATCTACTTTCGACCAACATTGAAGGCGTACTCTACATGGTAGCCGGTTCGCTCAGCGTCGGTGCCTCATTTGTCTACGCCAAAAAATTCATCATCCCGTTGAAGATCCCGGCCACTGCCCTGACCACCTACCAGCTCGGACTCGGCCTGTTGCTGCTGGCACTGTTCAACGATTACAGCGGGATGACCGATATCCTTACCGACATGCACGCAACAGCGGGGCTGATCGTCGGCCTCGGCCTGCTAGGGACAGGGCTGGCTTACATCCTCTACTATTACATCGTTGAAAAGCTGGGGGCTATCTCGGCCTCGTCTGTTACATATATCCCGCCTGTGGTCGCACTGCTGATCGGAGCCCTGATCGTTGGTGAGCCGATTGCTCTCCTTGACTATGGGGCGACGTTGTTGATATTTGCCGGTGTCTTCCTGCTGAAGCGCAGGTGATCGGGACGCACTGGGACTAGCGACCAACGGCCTTCAGATTTTTCGAGAGTAAAAGCCGTTCAAAATATATGAGATCTTATAGGGCTTAAAAAGTCTCGTCTGTGAATCATCACTAGAAGGTTTTCGAGTAGGGGAGGATTAATATTTCAGCCCCTAAGCTTTCTAATTGCGTGACGGGATGCGCCACAAAAAGGCCACCAGGGCGATGCCCAGGACCACCAGCACCATCTGCAGGCCGAGGCTTTGACGGAAGCAGGCGATGGAAATGCCCAGGCTTGTCACCAGCAGGGCGATGGCGAACCTTTTGACTTTGAGGGGGATGCTGCGATCCTGCTGCCACTGGCGGATCGGCGGCCCGCAGAAGCGGTTGTTGAGCAGGGTGCTGTAAGCCCGGATCGAACCGCGGGCGTAGCAGGTGGCAGCGAGCAGCACAAAGGGGGTTGTGGGCAGCACCGGCAGGACGATACCGAGCAGCCCTAGTCCCAGAAACAAAGTCCCCAGGGCGAGAAACAGCAGCCGCATGGCGGGCGAACTGTGGATGGGGGCTTGTGCTGTAGGCGGTTGTGATTTCATCGGTCGGTGATCCGGGTCCTGAAGTTGTTTTCCCTTGCTTCGCAGGACGTCAGAGTCTTGGTGACGGTCTCTCCGAACGATAGTCCATCGCCGCTTCTGCAGTCAAGGAGACTTTTCTTGGGGCCATAAGGCCATGGAGCTGTGCTTCCAAGACCTTGAAAGGGGGAAGAGGGGATTGTCACAATTTTGACTGCTTATGGGGCAGAGAGGTCTACCGCCAATGATGCATTAACTCTTGATGGTAATAATAACCAGGGAGGGTGAGGGGTTGGCCCTTTGTTTTGGATCCACTTGTTTTTTTGGCATTTGAGTTGCAGTTAGACCGAACGTTCCTTCGGTTTTCTGGAAAAGGCTTAAAAGGAGGCAAAACATGGATCATGGCAGAAGAAAGGCAATGGGCGCTATCGGTGGTGTGGCAGCTGTAGGCCTGCTCGCTCCGGTTGCAATCGGAACGGCAGTTGCTGCGGACAAACAGGGGAAAACAGAAGTTCTCGACGAAAAGGGCCAAGTGGTTCATCAGGCGCTGCCCTACGTTCAACTCGACCCCGAAGCAGTCGCCGAGCGAGCCTACCAGAATTATTTCAAGGGCGACTGCATGTACGGGGTTTTTGCCAGTATCGTTGAAGAACTGGCGGACAAGGTCGGTGAGCCCTATGCATCCTTTCCGACTACGGTTACCCGCTTTGGCGCTGGGGGTGTCATGGGCTGGGCGACCCTCTGCGGAGCTGCCAACGGTGCGGCGATGGGGATTTATCTGGTGTCAAAAACGCCGGTACCGATCATTGACGAGGTTTTCGGCCATTATTCTCATGCTGAGCTCCCCGATTATACGCCGAAATCGGCCAAGATGAAGATCAAACCTTCTGTGTCAGATTCGACTTTGTGCCACGTCTCGGTCTCCAAATGGTGCGATGTGGCCGGGGCCAAGTCCTTTTCTCCCGAGAGGGCCGAGCGTTGTGCCCAACTTGTCGCATCGGTAGCCAAAAAGACCGTTGAGGAGCTTAATGCCCAAGCGGCCGGAACATTTGTTGCCGCTTATCCTATTCCTCAAGAGGTTCAGGCCTGTCGCGGATGTCATGACAAGGGCAGCGAACTTGAGAATACCAGGGGCAAGATGGATTGTGGCTCCTGCCATACCGAACAGACCAAAGATCATCCCTGAATAGGCCGGGCCCCCGGTGAATTCATAAGAGGGTAAGTTGTTTGTTCTTTTTACTGCTGGCCCAAGGCCCCCCTTGGGGGCTGGGGCCTTTCAGTCTGCTGCCTGTGCTTGTTTAACACTGCATGTCAGGGGCAATTGCAGTAACTCTGCTGACACGGGAAACGGGTGCAGAGCCGGTCATTGTTGGTGCAAATTCCTCCAGGGGAAAATCTCGGTCTTGCTGCCCTTTCAGAAGGCGAGGCCGCACTGAAAGGTGACAATATCCGCCTGATCTCCAGTCCCGCCCTGGCTGAAGGGGTAATCCTCCTCTCGGAGATATTCAACAGCCAGCAGAAGGTGCTCGACAAGCAACAGGCTGGCCGCACCACCGGTCCGTTTTTTCGCCAGCAGATCCCCAAGGCCATCGGTTTCACCGTAAGTCAATCCGAGGGTGATTTCGATGTCACTTAGCTCCAATGTGACATCGATTTCTCCCACCCAGGCTATTTGCCGATCGGATCCTTCAACCTCGCCTTCGTCTATAAACTTGGGATGTTCCAGAGATTCA
>CALZIZ010000150.1 GCA_945787465.1 uncultured Desulfuromonadales bacterium | reverse complement strand
GGGCTCTCCAAGGTCCACGGCATGTACATGATGGTCACCAAGAAGGAGGCCGTCTTCTTCGCCGACACCACCGTGACCATCGAGCCGACCGCCGAGGAAATGGCCGAAACCGCCATCCTCACCGCCAACAAGGCCAAGCACTTTGACGTCGAGCCCAAGGTGGCGATGCTCTCCTTCTCCAACTTCGGCAGCGCCGAACACCCGCTGACCCTCAACGTCAAGCACGCCACCGCCCTGGTCAAGGAATGGGCCCCCGACCTGGTGGTTGACGGCGAGATCCAGGCCAACCTGGCCCTCGACCCCGAGTTGATATCCAAGCAGTTCCCCTTCTCCCAGCTCAAGGGGGACGCCAACGTCTTCATCTTGATGGGGATGAAGAAGCCGGTCCACGTGCTGCAGCGCGGCGACGACGTGGCCGACATCGTCAACATGGCCGCCGTGGCCGTGGTCGATGCCCAAGGCGCGGGTTAATTCACCTAATGGGGAGTGAAAATAGACCGAACCACCGGATTGGAAACGTCATGATCGGCGAGAAAGGCTGAAATCCCTTTCCATCATTCAACCCGCAACATTCTCTCCTCCAATGGGATTGCACCGTCAAGGTTGGCTTTCCTTAATGGTGCGTTTTTTTGTAAGGTGGGCATTTCTGGAAAATCAAGGAGGCATGGTGGCCTTGTAGGCTCATTGAGTTCTTCTGTTGTCCCTTTTTATGAGGACGGTCCAGCGTCCGCTATGGGGTCGTTTCGGCCAAATCCGTAATCCCTTAAGTGATTCTTAAGGATGTTCTGGATACCTGATAAATTCAAAAATTGATTAAGAAAACCTCCTCCCAATGCGTATTTTGGTCTGTGCTGAGGAGCCAAACTGGTCTCGAACAGCTTATTGAATGTTCTTGTAAATCACCAGTCATCAGACATAGGAATGGCCTACCCAGAAAACCGGGTGGGCCATTCCTTTTTTGAGGGCGCTTAATCGACCTGGGAGGGGGCAATAGTCTCAGGATGCAGGGTAAGTGAGATTTTCGCATTTTTTCCAATTTGACCACCTCAGAGCAATGCGAGACGATTTATAAGACGCGACCTCCTTTCTGATAATCCGCGTGTCGTTGGTCGAGTCCAACCCGGGGATCCAAATAAACAAGATGACTGTTTTCCTTGATGGAATCGGTCATCTTCTTTTTTGACGGGTGGTAGGAAGATCGATTGTTGGGCACTCCTGTATAAATACAACCCAAATTAATGAGTTGCAGAGTTCGAGTCAGGCACGGTAAATCTCAGGTCCCAGACCACCATGGGGTGCAAAAAATCCAAAGGTCATTTCCAGAATTGGAAGCGGCATTTTTTGTCGAAAACCCAGTTCTGAAAGTGAAAAGATGGAGTCTCTCGGGCCATCAAATCCTTGACGTTTTTCCTCCACTGCCATACTCTCCCAATTATGTTTAGGGTGAGCGAGTTAAATAAACAGATTCAGGCAATTGTTCTTCTAATAGCCCTGGTCTTTCAGTCCGTGTTGCCCGCCTGGCATTATGGCCAGCATGGTACTGACGCGGTTGCCCTGCAAGAATCCAGACAACTCGGTTCGGCCCTTTCTTCCTTAATTACTGATTGCCACCAGAATGAAGACGTGTGTCTCGTCTGTCAGTTTCTAACAAGAGACAATCATCCTGTTCTGGCGAAAGCAACTGATAACCTGTGGAGTCTTTTCACGCCATCAGAGGAATATCCCTGTTTAGATGAGCATCCCTTTGTCCGACTCGCACTGAGTCTTCCCTCCCCAAGAGCGCCTCCTTTCATCTCCTGAGATCTCCCGAACCTTATCTTGAACCCGAAAGCTTCTGCTTGTCGGGCGTTACCCTTTGGGGAAAATGTAAAACCTGAATCCGTGAGTTCTGGCCGGTCAATAGCGCAAGTCATTGACCTGCCTAAGTGATTAAAAAATCGCCGACGAACCTAGGGGTGCGACTCAGATTTTTTGAAACACTTATTCAAGCCAAGCACTTACACTCTATTTCCACCCCGACCTCACGGATCCAGGTTATAGAAAACTCAGGAGCCTGCCATGTTGCGAATTGTTACAGGTGCACTCGTTTTGAGCTGTGTGTTGTCCTTTATTGTTCAACCGGCCCCCGTGCTGGCCGCATCTGTTGAACAGATCGAGATGATTCTCCAGCGTCTGGACGCTTTGGAGAAGGAAAACACCACGTTAAGAGAAAAAGTTCGTGTCCTTGAGGGGCAACTCATTGCCCCCGATGAACCGGTGAAGGTGACGGCAGGAGCCCTGCCGGACTCTTCGACCACAACGCCTCAGGATGCGTTGGACGCTGCCGTCGCCGAACTGCCTGTTGCAGAGGTGAAGACGGCCCCGGAGGATCTCGCCAGTGTTGATCTTGGCCCCTCGGCCAAATTACGTCTGATCGATGTGTCCCTGGATGTACTGACGGCAGTCGGCACTTCCTCGGAAAGGGATGAGACCCTGGAAACCCTCCAGGGCGGGGCTCATGACCCGAACAGGAGAGGGTTTACCCTTCAGCAGGCCGAGTTGTCTTTGATCGGGGCGGTTGACCCCTATTTTCAGGCCGAAAGTCATATTCTCTTTACCGAGGATGAGGTTGAACTCGAAGAGGCCTTTATTCAGAGCACGTCCCTGCCCTGGGGCCTGGAGCTGGAAGGCGGATATTTCCTCACCGAGTACGGCCGGCTCAACCCGCAACACCCGCATGCCTGGATCTGGCTCGACCAACCAGTCATCAACACCCGCCTGTTCGGAGGTGAAGGGATGCGCGGCGCCGGCCTGCGGGCCTCCAAACTGTTGCCCACCCCCTGGTACTCCATGTTTCACCTCGGTGCGCAAAATGCCGATGGCGAATTCATGGCCAGCTTTCTGGGCGGTGAAATCGGCCACGATCACGGTCACGGCGAAGAGGAGGCCGACCATGCAGAGCTGGGTATTGGCGGCCGGCCGATTGTCGAGCAGGACACCCGCGACCTGGGCGATCTCGTCTATCTGGCCCGCTGGGAGAATGCGGTTGAGCTTTCCTCGACCTGGACGACCAAGTTCGGTGTCTCCGGACTTTATGGCCCCAACTTTACCGGAACCGGCGGGGAGACCTGGATTTACGGGGCGGATGCACTCTTCAAATGGGTTCCCGAGACAAATGAACGCGGTCGCCCCTTCCTGAGGCTCGAAGGGGAAGTCTCCAGGCGCGACCTGGATGCGGATGGGTTCTTCGATGCCGATGAGGCAGAGATGATCCCGGGCGACACCCTGGAAGACTGGGGCGGCTATCTTCAGGGTCTGTATGGGTTCCGGGGACGTTGGTCGGCCGGCCTGCGGCTGGAATACGCTTCGGGCAGCGGAGACAACCTGGAGCATGAAGGCGAATACCCGGCACGGGATATCGACCCCTTCCGCGACGATCGTCTGCGGGTCTCCCCCCTGGCCATCTACAGTCCCTCCGAGTTCAGTCGTTTCCGCCTGCAATACAATTACGATGAAGCGGACCATCTGGATGACCCGGCGCATTCGGTCTGGCTCGGATGGGAAGTTCTGATCGGCGCCCACCCGGCCCACGCCTATTGATAGGAGGTCAAAATGGACTCCCTGTTAAAATTTCTACGTCGAGTTTTTTCTGTATGTTTATTTGTCGGGCTGTGCACTCCGGCAGGGATTCAGGCTGAGACGATCAAGGTTTGTGCCACGGTCCCGGAACTGGGAGGTCTGGTAAAAGCCGTCGGTGGTGATCTGGTCTCCGTTACGGTCTTTGCCAAGGGCACGGAGGACCCTCACTATCTCGATGCGCGTCCGAGTTACATCAGAGACCTCAGTGATGCTGACATGTTCGTTCAGGTCGGTCTGGACTTGGAGGCGGCCTGGGCACCCCTTCTGCTGCGCAGTTCCCGCAACAGCCGCATCCAACCCGGGGGCTCGGGATTCGTAGATGCTTCCCTTGCGATAGATCCCATCGACATCCCAACCGGCATTGTGGATCGTAGCATGGGGGATGTTCACCCCCAGGGCAATCCCCACTACCTGGCTGATGCCCTCAACGGGCTCAAGGTGGCATCCTTGCTGCGCGACCGCCTGTCGGAATTGCACCCCGACAAGGCTCCGAGCTTTGCCACTAACTACGAACAATTCATGCAGCGTCTCGGCAAGGCGATGGTCGGCGATGAGTTGGCCGCCAAATACGATTTCGAAAAGCTCTCTCTGCTGCATCAACACGGAAGGCTCGAGGGATTTCTGGAACAACAGGGCGACCTCGGTGGCCTGTCCGGTTGGCTGAGCCATTTGGCACCCTATTACGGAACGAAGATCGTCACCTATCACAAGGGTTGGCCTTATTTCGCCAAGCGGTTCGGATTGGTGGTTGCTGAGCACCTGGAGCCGAAGCCGGGGATACCGCCAGGTCCGAGACATCTACTCCAGGTGATCAAGACCATCAAGTCCGAGAAGATCAAAGTCTTGTTGGTGGAGCCATGGATCAGCCAACAGGCGACGCAATCGGTCGCAAGCAAGACAGGGGTCAAGGTCGTCAGGGCGGCAACATCTGAATCGCGCGGTGGGGCGTACGACTACATCGAAGCCATCAATGATGTTGTGATTAAGGTGGCCAGCGCTTATGAGTGATCTTCTGCAGCTCTTCGCCGCCCCGTTTGCCGTCTGTCTCATCTTGGCCGGAATCCACTGCTACCTGGGGTTGCATGTTGTCTCCCGTGGGGTCATCTTCGTCGATCTCGCCCTTGCCCAGGTAGCAGCACTCGGCGGGGCCGTGGGCATGCTGGTCGGGTACGATCTCCATGGCCCGGGAGGCTATGTGTTCTCCCTCGGATTTGCCTTTCTGGGGGCGACCATTTTTGCTGTGGCCCGGTTCAGGGATGAGCGCGTTCCCCAGGAGGCCATCATCGGCATTACCTACGCGGTTGCATCGGCCGCTGCGGTTCTCATTCTCGACCGGTCTCCCCACGGTACGGAAGAGGTCAAAGCCATGCTCTTGGGGAATATCCTCTTTACTGATTGGCCGGCGGTCTGGAAGACTTTCTGGATCTATCTGGGAGTTGCCGTCATCCACTTTTTCTGTCGACACCGTTTCTTTTTGATCTCGACAGACCTTGCCGAAGCACGACGAAAGGGATGGAAAATCTGGTTGTGGGACCTCGTTTTTTATGCGACTTTCGGTTTGGTTGTGACCAGCTCAGTAAGAATTGCCGGTGTCCTGCTGGTCTTTACCTACCTGGTGGTTCCGGCTGTCTGTGCCGTGCTATTTTGTGACCGGCTTGCCCTCAGACTCATTGTTGGCTGGGCCTTGGGTTTTATCGGAAGTGCCATCGGACTTTACCTTTCGTTCTCCATGGATCTTCCAACGGGCGCTTCCATTGTCACGGTGTTCGGCTTGCTGACCCTCTTGAGTCTCCTTCTCCACAGACTCGTTAGGGCAGAGACAAGAATGTGAGGTTCGATCAAACCTTTCCGTCTCAGGTCTGATGAGCCCAAAGGCAGTTTCTTCGTCAGGCGGCCAAGAAGTCGGAGCTCGTGCTTCCAAGTTGTCAATTCAGTCCTCGTGGCGAGCCGCTGTATCACATTTCACTAAATATCAGACGCCCATTTGACCACTTTGGCGGGTAGGGCAATTTGAAGAGAATTTCAGGGCCATTTGATCACAAGATCAGGTGGCCCTTTTCTTAGATTGCAGGGGTTGTAGGTGTGGCCCGCAAACGGCCCTACTTGATCCTCAAATCAATGCAGGACATTATCCAGTACGCCATTAAAGCTTTGACCTTCCATTGAGACTGGGGGCAGATTGTGGATGTCCAATTTCTACTGGTGCCCGGGAATCAGAGGGGGGAATGAACGATGACTACAGGCCATCTTCAAACTAGCAGGTGGCTTTTTGGTTTTTGGCCTTTCGAATGGGGTGTCAATAACGGCTGTTATGGTAACCTCAAAATCGGCCAGAAAAGGCTCTGAGACTTCGACAGGAAGTTAAACTGAAAAAGCACATGCAGAGCGAAGATGACCTCACTGAAAATGGGCTTTTCCTACACACTCGTTAGAAACACACTTAAATCAGTTTTATTTTGGGGAATGACATGTCAGCGAAGACGGTTAGTGAAGAGGCCGCTCAAACAGTATCTCCTCGCCAGTGGATCGGATTAGTTGTGGTGTACCTCCTTATCCCGCTGATTTTATTGATATGCGGTGGGGACCTCGGTTGGTGGCAGGCGTGGCTTTATTCCCTCCTGATCTTTGCCGCTGGTGTTGGCGGGCGCATCTGGGCGGAACAGCGACATCCCGGGATAACGGCTGAAAGACAAAATAAAGAAAGTTTTCAAAACGCAAAGGCCTGGGATAAAGTCCTTGCTCCACTGATGGCGGTGAGTGTTGGCTACCCTATGGTCATTGTGGCAGGGTTGGACCATCGCTATAACTGGTCCCCCGAATTTCCGCTATGGCTCAGCTTGTTTGGCTTCGTTTTGATCGCGTTCGGTTATGCCTTCGCTGCATGGGCATTGGCAGAGAACCGCTTTTTCTCCAGCGTGGTGCGCATTCAGACGGATCGAGGGCATGTGGTGTGTGACAGTGGTCCGTACCGGTTTGTGCGGCATCCGGGTTATGCCGGAAATATTCTTCCACTGTTCGGTATTGTTCTTGCTCTGGGCTCGGTATGGACACTGATTCCTGCGGCGGTGGCATCAATCATCACGGTGATTAGAACCGTACTTGAAGACCAGACTTTACAGGAAGAGTTGCCGGGCTATCGAGACTATGCACGACGCGTGCGCTTTCGTTTGATTCCTGGGATATACTGAGAGACCTGAGTGGTGGGTGTCCCAGATCAGAGATTGAGGCCCAAACCGAGAGAGTTGCGCGCCGCCTAGTATCAAGGGCGTTCAAGTGGACCCAATGCCGCGTCGCTTGCGCTCCTTGCATTGGTCCCCTTACCGCCAACGTTGAGCCTGTAGAAAAACCATTCCTATAAATCACCGTTCGTAGCAAAAAATAAGCTCCAGCCTGTTTATGTAGGTTGGGGCTTTCCTATAAGTTGTTCTATAATGCTATCCTGCTTTGCCTTAGGATTAATAGGACATCCGACGCGCAGTAAGTTTGGCTCGAATCTTAGGTATTTACTTTTGGAAACGGGTTTCAGAACTATCCGCCCAATTTCCAAAAGTAGTAAATTATGACCGGGTCCCCCCTCGTCAAAAGTATGGACATGTGCAAGAGACAGCACCTTGCCTCCAAGCCCTTCAATGGTTATCTCAAATATCGTTTCAAAATGGGTTGCAAAAGTCTTTCAAAATGGGTTGCAAATGTCTTTAGGTGTTCCTGACAGGGTGCGGGTCGGCTAAAAAAGATTTTTCCTGCAAAACAAATCCCCCTAACTCGTTTCCATCGGAAACTATGGATGGAACTAGTGCTGTTTTCATATGGGAAACGAGCCATTTTTCGCAAGGTCAAGGAAATCAAGAGCTTGTGCGGAGACGTACATGGTACGTCGCACAAGCAAGCCTGCAGATTGACGCGGAGATTGCGGAAAAGGGCCGTTTCCGGATGAAAACTAACTCATTGCGAGCTAAGGGGATTCAGTGTGGGATCAAGTACTTTTCAACACGATAAGTAACCCCCAGGAAAAAACCGCAAGGGGCTTTTGGTCAGATGGGGGAGGCGAATCCCTTACCCCTTCAGCAGTTTTTCAACAATCTCTGCCGTCTCTTCAGTGAGGCGCTTGCAGTTGGCAAGGTGCTCGCGGCTTTTCCACTTGTAGGGGCGCGAGAGGGCCGAGCAGCAGGTGACCTTGTTGCCGGCCTTGAACTCTTCGACCAGATTTTTTGCCTCCTTGTCTTTGCCCTTCAAGCCCAAGGCCATGACACCGCCTGAGACGGCACCGCAGAGGCACTGGCTGCCGCCGATGCCGCCGCCGAAGGGTTTGGCCATCTGCATTATCTGGGGGTCGTCAATGCCGGTGCTGGCCTGCAATACCGCCTGGGCGCAGTTCAGGCCAGAGGCAAACAGGCGCCCGGCTTTCTCTTTAGCGGGTTCCGCCTGCGATCGGGGCCCAAACTTGAGCAGTTTGCCAAGCATAAAATCTCCAAAATTCAAAGTGGTTGAAGTTGCCTTTGGAAGAGGCCTTAAACGCTCAAGCCTACATTATCATTAAAATTCTGGCAAGGGAGCAAAACGACTCTGCCCTTCTTGGATTGCGGGTCCCTGTATGGAGTTTATTTTTAATAAAAAGCAGACCTTGATTTTTCGGGTTGCTGAAAAGACTGTGTCCGTTTACTCTTTATCGACAGAGGTCGAAAAAACTGTTGGCCCAATTCAACTGACCTCCCCGACTTATTTGATGGATAGACCGTGAATTACAAGTTTTCTGAAATCGTCGACATTCAGGCCGTGCAAAGGCTGATGGAGAATCTCTGGAAGGCCTCAGGGATTCCCACAGGGATCATCGATATCGACGGCACCGTTCATGTGGCCACCGGCTGGCAGGATATCTGTAC
>CALZIZ010000149.1 GCA_945787465.1 uncultured Desulfuromonadales bacterium | reverse complement strand
GAGCCTTGTGTCATGTGTATGGGAGCGATTATCCTTGCGCGGATTCCCCGGCTTGTTTACGGGTGCCGCGACCCGCGGGTCGGTGCGGTCGGTTCGATTTACGATTTTTCGCAGGATGAGCGATTCAATCACCGAGTCGAGGTGACCGAAGGAGTGCTCGGGGGTGAATGCAGTGCGGTGCTCAGCGGCTTTTTTCAGGCCTTGCGGGCCCGGAAAAAAGCTGCGAAACAAAAGAAAATCATCCAGGAGTAAATCATGCTTGGCAAGCGCGGGGGAATAGGGTAGGATTGCGCCCGAAAAAAGAGATGTTTTGGAGAGGTGTCCGAGTGGTCGAAGGTGACAGACTCGAAATCTGTTGTATCGCAAGGTACCGTGGGTTCGAATCCCACCCTCTCCGCCATATAAAAATGCCCCACCGGCTTTCCCGGTGGGGCATTTTCATTTCTGGTGGGATTCGAAGCGAATCGAGCGCTGCCAGCGGCAGGAAAGCGGACAGAGATGTCCGCGTCAGCGAGCGCAGGGGAGCCTACGCAGGAGCTGAAAGGACGTCGGCGACGTAGTAGGCGAATCCCATCCTCTCCGCCATATAAAAATGCCCCACCGGTTTTTCCGCTGTGCCCTTCAGATTTTTTGGGAGAGGCGTTTTAAAGGCCGGCGATCCCTGGGGCGAGTGCATCTGCTCGTTGCGCGGACAGGCTGCTTTTAGCGGCATGGGTAGGGGGAGTGCCGGATGAGCAGTATTTTTCGCCCTGGTGGGTTAAAACGTGGGGCTACTTCGGCTGGGCCAACCAGGCCCTGGTGACCATTGTGCCCTGGGCCGCTGCCGCCTGGCTGGTCAAGCACGCCAATGGTGAAAGGAGTCATGAGTGACGAGTAGTGTCCAAAGCTTTTTATCAATTACACATCACATATTACCCGTCACGTTTTTTAAACAAAAAGGCCATCCCCGGTTTCGGGGAAGGCCTTTTTACATGTATCCGGCTGGGGCTGGGATTACTTTACGTAATCTTCGGGATAGGCGTGGATCTGGTGAATCGCCAGGTCGGGGCCCTGGAACTCTTCCTCTTCATCAAGGCGAAAGCCAATGGTCTTGGTGATCGCGCCGTAGACGATGGCGCCGGTGACCAGGGCATAGACCACCGCCAGCAGGGTGCCTGCGAGCTGGGAGGCGAAGGTGACTCCGCCCATGCCGCCGAAGAGGGGGGTGCCGAAGATGCCGGCGGCGATGCCGCCCCAACTGCCGATGATGCCGTGCAGGGGCCAGACCCCGAGCACGTCGTCGATCTTGAGTTTTTCCTGCTCCCACTGAAAGCCGTAGACAAAGATCAGCGCGCCGATGCCGCCGACGAGAAATGCGGCCAGCGGGTGCATGATGTCTGAGCCGGCGCAGATGGCGATCAGCCCGGCCAGGGCGCCGTTGTGGGCAAAGCCCGGGTCGTTGCGGCCGGCCACCAGGGCGAAAAGGACTCCGCCGACCATGGCCATCAGCGAGTTGAGGGCCACCAGGCCCGAAATACCCTCGAGGCTCTGGGCGCTCATGACGTTAAAGCCGAACCAGCCCACGGCGAGGATCCAGCTGCCCAGGGCCAGAAAGGGGATGTTGCTGATCGGTATCGGTGCGCTTTTGCCGCGCACGAAGCGTCCAGCGCGGCTGCCCAGAAAAAGCACCGCCGGAAGGGCCAGCCAGCCGCCCATGGAGTGGACGACCACGCTGCCGGCGAAGTCGTGAAAGGGGGCGCCGAAGGTGTTTTCGAAAAAGGCCTGGAGCCCCGAGCTGTTCTGGCCCCAGATGAGGGATTCAAACAGCGGGTAGGTCAGGCCGACGAAGATCGCCCCGGCCAGGACCTGGGGCCAGAAGCGGGCCCGTTCGGCAATGCCGCCGGAGATGATCGCGGGGATGCAGGCGGCAAAGCACAGCAGAAAGAAGAAGCGCACCATCTCGAAGCCCTGGTTGTCAGACATCAGGTCCGCGGCAGGCGCAAGAAAATCGATGCCGTAGGCGATGGGGTAGCCGATAAGAAAGTAGATGATGGTCGAAACGGACCAGTCGGTGAGGATTTTGACAAAAGCGTTGGTCTGGCTCTTTTTACGAACCGTGCCGACCTCAAGAAAAGCGAATCCGGCGTGCATGGCAAAGACCATGACCGCGCCGAGCATAAGAAACAGGACATCTCCGCCAACGGCAAAGGATTGGGCTGCGTATTCCATCTGTTCAAGACCTCCTCGTCTGTGGTTCGCTGAAGGCGCCCTTGCCTTCGGCATAAGAAGGTCTGCATTACAACAGTCGTGCCTAAAGTTGACTTACTTTATTTCAGGGGTTTAGGGGGGTGGTGGCGGTCAGGGCAGGGGGTGGTGCTGAAGGAGTAGGCAGTCTTGCTCAAAAAACAATCACTTTTGGGGCGCAAGGGACGGTTCGTGGAACTCCACCCAGAAGGTGGCTCCACCTCCCGGGGTCTCTTCGGCCCAGGCCCGCCCCTGAAATTGCTGGGTGATTTTGCGCACGATGGCAAGCCCGATGCCGGTGCCGGGGATTTCGGCTGCCCCCGCGCCACGGTAGAACTGCTCAAAAACCCGCTCCCGGTCGTTTCCGGGGATGCCGGGGCCATGGTCGCGCACGCCGATGCAGACCCGTGGGCCTTCCTGGCGGCAGAGCACCTCGATGCTGGACGAGGCGCTGCCTGCGTAACGCAGGGCGTTACTCAGCAGATTGGAAAAGATCTGGGTCAACATCGATTCGGGCACGTGGAGCGCCGGCAGTTTGCCGGTTTCGATGCGGCAGCCGCTCGACTGCACCGCCTTGCCGAGATCCTTGAGGGTTTCGCGCAGCACCCTTGCGGCGTCCACCGCCTCCAGGGGGCGCTCGACCCGGCCGACGCGGGAGAGGGTCAGCAGGTCTTCCATGATCCCAAGCATGCGATGGCCCTGGCCCTTGATGCTGTCGAGGATTTCCACGCCCTGCTGATCGAGCTTGTCTCCGTAGGCCTCTTTGAGGTAGTCGGCATAGCCGATGATCGGGGTCAGGGGGATGCGCAGATCGTGGGAGACGGTCGAAACGAAGGCGTCGAGCTCCCGATTGGCATCGAGCAACCGCTCTTCGGCCCGTTTGCGTTCGCTGATGTCCTGCACCATGGCGACGCAGTAGAGCACTTTACCGCTCTCATCTCTCACGCCGGCCACCGTGGCATGGCCCCACACGATGGTGCCGTCCCTATGCAGGTAGCGCTTTTCGTATTCAAAGAACTGGCGCTCCCCGTTGACGATCTGCTGGTAGAGGTTCCTGGTCTCTTCCCGGTCGCCGGGGTGGGTGACCTCGAGGACGTTTTTCTGCAGGCAGTCTTCCATGCTGTAGCCCGAGAGATTGCAGAAGGTGCGGTTGATCTGCAGCACCTTGCCATCGGGGGCAATGACGGCCATTCCCGAGGCGGCATGTTCGAAGATCGAGCGAAAGCGCTCCTCGCTTTCGCGCAGGGCGGTCTCCGCTCTCTGGCGCTCCTTGAGGTTGTGCCACTCGCGAAGCGAGCGTTCAATGATGTGCGGTAGTTCGGGGAGGGTTGCGGCGGATTTGACCAGGTAATCGAGGGCGCCGGCCTTCATCGCTTCGACGGCCACCTGTTCGTCGCCGTGGCTGGTCATGATCAGCAGGGGCAGGGCCGGTTTTTTCGAGGGGGGGGCGAGCAGTTCGGTGCCCTTGCCGTCGGGGAGAAAAAGATCGACAATGGCCAGGTCGAAAGTCTTTTCAGCAAGCAGGGCCCTGGCCGCCTTCAGGCTATCGGCCACGGTAATCAGAAAGCGGTAGTTGCGGGCGCCTAGTGCCTGGCGAACCAGTTCGGCATGGATTCGCTCGTCCTCAACCAGCAGAATATGGATCGGTTGGTCTTGCAAGCTTTGTTCACCCTTGGGGTCATGGGTAATTGTGTGGGTAATAGAGCGTTGGTAATCATTTCAGGGGTGTGGATAAATGTCAAGTGTCTTTGTCGGGAATGGGGGCTGTGGATTCCCTTGCAGGCAGTCTATGTATCGGCAGTTGCAGGGGGAACGTTTGGGCTGTAATGAAGAAGGCCGCGAAGATGTAAGCTGGACGGCCTTGATGCGCAGGCGGCCATTGAAAAGAGGTGTTTTTGTGGTCTACTTAAAAGCAGGATTCGGGTGCCTGTAGACGGATTCTCCAGGAAGGGAGGGGATGATGAAAATACGGGTGATTTATCGCGGTTGGGAGCAGGATGCCGTGACCCCGCAAGTGCTGGAACGATTGATCCTCAGTGGAGAGGTGCGTAAATTCAAACGCGGCAGCGGATGGGTCGATGTGAAGTCCGAGCGTATCCGCAAGCAGGAACAGGCCATATATGGCGGTCAGGAGCGGCGTTTCAGGCATTGAGGTGCGGGTAATTGCGGGCAGGTATTGACAGGGGAGAATAAATCCGGTAAAAACCTGCCCAGTTCTTTTTGCGGCTATCCGGTTCCGGGTTCGGAACCTTTTTTTATGCCAAAAAAGATCTTTACACAGGCTGGCTCCATAGTGTAGTCTGCCCAGTCTGCGGAGAGGTGACCGAGAGGCCGAAGGTGCACGATTGGAAATCGTGTGTATCGCAAGGTACCGAGGGTTCGAATCCCTCCCTCTCCGCCAGTTTTATTTGTACCCCCAATATATAGATATCGGTGTAGAGATTGCCGACAGAAGTGACAGCCGGGTCCCGCGCAACGGACGGTCGCCAACCCCGTCAGACCCGGAAGGGAGCAGCGGCAACGACCTCAGCCGTGTGCCGCGGGGGCGCCTGGCTGTCACTTGTGCCGGCAATCTTTTTCTGATTCTTCCTCCGGCCCCATCAATCAAGCCTTTCTCTAACGGAGTCCCTGCAGTCCCATGTCCTATCTGGTACTGGCCCGTAAATGGAGGCCTCAGAACTTTGAGGACCTGGTCGGTCAGGAGCACGTCAGCCAGACCCTCGGCAATGCGATTAAAACGGGCCGGGTGCATCATGCTTTTCTCTTCACCGGTGCCCGTGGGGTCGGCAAAACCTCTGCTGCCCGGATTCTCGCCAAGGCCCTGAACTGTGAGCAGGGGCTTTCAGCCCAGCCCTGCAACCAGTGCACCTCGTGCCTGGAGATTGCTGCTGGCCAGGGTGTCGATGTCTTCGAGATCGACGGCGCGTCCAACACCGGTGTCGACGACATCCGCGAGCTGCGCGAAACCATCCGTTACCTGCCTTCGCGCTCCCGGTACAAGATTTTCATCATCGATGAAGTCCACATGCTCTCCATCAACGCCTTCAACGCGTTGCTGAAAACCCTTGAAGAGCCCCCCGATCACGCCAAATTCATTTTCGCCACCACCGAGCCACATAAAATCCCCATTACCATCCTGTCCCGGACCCAGCGTTTCGATTTTCGCAAGATCCCCCTGGTTCGGGTGGCGAGCCGGTTGCGGGAAATTGTCGATGCCGAAAATGTCCGCATCTCCGATCGTTCCCTGGCCCTGGTTGCGCGACGTGGCGAAGGCAGCATGCGTGACAGCCTCTCAACCCTCGACCAGGTCATTGCCTTTTGCGGCGAGGAGGTGGAGGATGAGCAGGTGCAGAGTTTGTTGGGCATGGTCGATCGGCGCCTGCTGCTCGATACCGTCGAGGGCGTCCTGCAGCGCGATGCCCGCCGGGCTCTCGATGCGGTGCGCCGGGTTGATGACCTGGGGCATTCGTTTCGGCAGTTCGGCCAGGAGCTGGTCGAGGCCTTTCGTGCGCTGGTTCTTTGCCAGGTGCTTGAGGACCCGGCAGAGCTGCTCGATACCGTTGGCGAAGAACTGACGGCGCTCAAGGAGTTGGCCGCGCTCGGTTCTCTTGAAGATCTGCAGAGGGCCCTGTCACTGCTGGTCAAGACCGAGGCTGAACTGGCCGGCTCGTCCTACCCTCGCTTGACCCTGGAAATGGCCTTGGTGCGTCTGGCCCAGCTGCCATCCGCGCTCGATGTGGCGACCCTGGTGCGCAAGCTCGAATCTCTGGAGAAGCGCCTGGCTGCTGGTGGCGTCCCTGCCGCTGCGCCTGCTTCACCGGTGCCCCAGGCGCCCCCCGCTGCCCCGGTTCAGTCTCCTCCGACGTCGGTGCCGCCTGAGTCGCCTCAGCAGGCTGCGCCCGCGCCGCCGCAGAGGCCGGTGCCGCCCCAGGCTCCGGCAACGGGCAGGCAGGGCTGGCAGGGGCTGGTCGAATTCGTCAAGGGCCATCGCCCCATGGTCGGTTCGCTCCTGGAGCACGGTAGTCTGCTGAGCATGGAGTTGCCGGTTCTGGAGGTCGGTTTTCAGAAAGGCTCTTTTCACCTTGAGCAGATTAAGGATACCGAAACCCAGGATGCGCTGCGCAAGCTGGGGGCCGAATATTTCGGTCAGCCGGTGACTTTGCGGGTGCAGGAGCTTGATGCGGGGCAGAACCAGGCGCCGCCAAGTCTGCTTGAAGAGCGCAAAGCAAAGGACAGCGACCGCAAACGGCGCCTTCGCGAAGACGCCCTGGCCCACCCCATGGTCAAGGCCGCCGTGGACGTGTTCAACGGCGAAGTCAAAGAGGTCAAGCCCATCGATAAGGGTTTTGTTTGATGGCGTCGCAAAAAGTCCGTCCTACTGCGTTACAGTGGTTTTACAGGACCTCGACATACCACATGTATGCCTTCACCCCTGAAAAACCACTAAGCCTTGTAGGACGAAATTTTTGCTTAGCCATCTCAGAGAGTTTTTGCGAGGGCATCTTGTTTGACGACCGCGATTGGTGATCAGTAATTGGTGATTGGTTAATAAGCAAAACGACCCCGCCTCAGGCGGTGAATTACGGAGGTAGCAAAATGGCTAAAGGTTTAGGCAACATCATGAAGCAGGCCCAGGTGATGCAGCAGAAGATGGCCCGGGTGCAGCAGGAGCTTGAGGATAAGCAGGTCGAGGCTTCCGCCGGTGGCGGCATGGTGACCGCGGTGGTTAACGGCAAGCAGCAGCTGCTGTCGCTGAACATCGAGAAGGGCGTGGTCGATCCCGAAGACGTGGAGATGCTTCAGGATCTGGTGGTGGCTGCTGTCAACGAGGCAATCAAGAAGAGTCAGGACATGATGCAGGAAGAGATGAACAAGGTCACCGGCGGGCTCAATATCCCGGGGTTGTTTTGAACCTGACCCGAAAAGCCGGATGATTGAAAATGCCACTGTCGACGGCCGTTGACGGTGGCATTTGTTTTTTATTAGAAGTAAAAATTTCTAGTTTCGGTAAAAAGGCTTGATCGGTATACGCTATACGTGGTATTACTTTCGCCTGGTAAGACCAATTTATTTTAATTTTTCTAAAGCTTGTTACAAAAATATTTGGTCACCTTAAAATAAATAAAACGGCATTTTAAATACTTGGATTTTAAAAGAAACCCATGCTAGACTCCATCCCGTCTTTCGCCCGACTGGTCGCAGAACTGGCCAAATTTCCGGGAATTGGACCCAAAACAGCCACTCGTCTTGCCTTTCATGTATTGAGGCAAAGCGAGCCGGAGGCCGAGGCCTTGGCGGAGGCAATCCGGGACCTCAAGCAGAAGACTCACTTCTGTTCCCGCTGCTTTCATATCACCGAGGCCGATCCCTGCCCCCTGTGCTCCGACCCGGGACGTGATGACACCCTACTCTGCGTGGTTGAGCAGCCCCAGGACCTGCTGGCCATCGAGCGCAGCCGCTCCTTCAGGGGGCGCTACCATGTGTTGCACGGCTGCCTGTCGCCGCTCGACGGGGTCGGGCCGGAAGATCTGAAAATTGCAGAACTGCTCGAGCGCCTCAAGGGCGGCGAGGTTCGCGAGGTGCTGGTGGCCACCAACTTCAGCGTTGAGGGCGAGGCCACGGCACTCTACCTGGCGCGGCTGGTTCAACCGCTGGGAATCCGGGTCAGTCGCCTGGCCCACGGTATCCCCATGGGCAGCGATCTTGAATATGTTGATGAGGCCACGGTCAACCGGGCCATTGAGGGCCGCCGCGAGCTTTAAAAAGGGTCGCTGAGTCCAGACGGATCGTCCCCGAGGGCAGAGCCCGAAAGGGGCGCCTGGTTTGAAGCCGGTGCTGATTGACCGGCTCTTGCATTGCCGGGATCTGACCCTGCACCTGTTTATGAGCTGCAGCGGCACCCGATGCGCTAACGCTCAACTCGAAGCCTAGTAGGAACAACCAAGCAAAAGGAGGTTTGCATGTCTCGGAAAATGGTTTGTATCGATGGTTGCTCTGCAGCCGCACATGTCGCACACGCGACCAATGAGGTCATCGCGATCTACCCGATTACCCCCTCGTCGGGGATGGGAGAGATCTCTGATGCTAAGAGTGCAGCAGGTGAGAAGAATGTCTGGGGAACTATTCCCAAGGTCGTTGAAATGCAGTCCGAGGGTGGCGCCGCCGGTGCTGTTCACGGTGCCCTGCAGGCTGGCGCACTGACCACCACCTTTACCGCTTCCCAGGGTCTGCTGCTGATGATCCCGAACATGTACAAGATTGCCGGTGAGTTGACCCCGACTGTCTTCCATGTTTCGGCCCGTGCTATCGCCGGTCAGGGTCTGTCGATCTTCGGTGATCACTCCGATGTTATGTCCTGTCGTCAGACCGGTTGGGGCATGCTCTGCTCCAACAACGTCCAGGAAGTTATGGATTTCGCTCTGATTTCCCAGGCCGCGACTCTGGAATCCCGCATTCCCTTCCTGCACTACTTTGATGGTTTCCGTACCTCTCACGAGGTGCAGAAGGTTGAAGAGCTGTCGATGAAGGACATGAAGGCGATGATCGACGACGAACTGGTCGCCGCTCACCGTGCCCGTTCCTTGTCGCCGGATCACCCGGTCCTGCGCGGCACCGCCCAGAACCCGGATGTCTACTTCCATGGTCGTGAGATCGCCAATCAGTACTATGAGAAGGTCCCGGGTATCGTTCAGGGGCAGATGGACAAATTCGCCAAGCTGACCGGTCGCCAGTACAACCTGGTCGATTATGTCGGTCACCCGCAAGCCGAGCGTGTCGCCGTCATGCAGGGTTCCGGTTGCGAAGCGATGGAAGAGCTGATCATGCACCTGGTTGCCCAGGGTGAGAAGGTCGGCCTGGTCAAGATTCGCCTGTTCCTGCCGTTCCCCATCGAGCAGTTCTGCAAAGTCGTGCCGACCAGCGTCAAGAAGATTACTGTTCTCGACCGCACCAAAGAACCGGGCTCCATCGGTGAGCCGCTTTATCAGTCGATCCGTACCGCCATCGGCGAAGGCATGGCTGACGGCCTGACCAGTTTTGACGGCTATCCGGTCGTTGTCGGCGGTCGTTACGGCCTCGGCTCCTTCGAGTTCAACGCCGGCATGTGTAAAGCGGTTTTCGATAACATGCTGCAGGACAAGCCGATGAACCACTTCATCGTCGGTTTCGAGGATGACATCAGCGGCAAAAGCCTCAAGTTCGACGAGACCTACAAGGTTCCGTTTACCGGTTACGCTGCCATGTTCTACGGTCTCGGTTCCGATGGTACCGTTGGCGCCAACAAGAACTCGATCAAGATCATCGGCGACAGCACCGACAATCAGGTTCAGGCGTACTTCGTCTACGATTCCAAGAAGGCGGGCAGTGTGACCACCTCTCACCTGCGTTTCGGTGATCAGGTCATCAAGAACACCTACCTGATCTCGGATAAAGAATCCGACTTTGTTGCCTGTCACAACTTCTCCTTCCTCGAGAAGTACGACATGCTGAAAAACGCCAAGCAGGGCGCCACCTTCCTGCTCAACTCACCGTTCGGCAAGGAAGAGGTCTGGGCGCACCTGCCGAAATTCGTGCAGCAGCAGATCATCGACAAGCAGCTGAAGTTCTACGTCATCGACGGCATCGCCCTGGGTGAGAAGCTTGGCCTCGGCGCGCGGATCAATGTCATCATGCAGACCGCGTTCTTCAAGATATCCAACATCATCTCCCTGGATCTGGCAATCAGCGAGATCAAGGATGCCATCGTCAAGTCGTACGGCAAGGCTGGTGAAAAGGTCGTCAACATGAACAAGCAGGCCGTAGACGCCGCGCTTGAGAACATTGAGGAGGTTGCTGTTCCGGCGACTGCTGATAGCAGCATTGAAATGCATATCGGCAAGTGGGACGGCTGCTCCGATATGGTCAAGACGACCATCGGTCCGATTATCGACGGCCTGGGTCACAAGCTGCCGCTTTCGGCCCTCTCCGAAGATGGCACCTTCCCGACCAATACCGCTTGCGTTGAGAAGCGAAACATCGCTGTCACCACACCGGTCTGGAAAGAGGATCTCTGTGTTCAGTGCGGTATCTGCTCTTTCATGTGCCCACATGCCACTATCCGGATGAAGATCTACGATGAAGCCGATCTCAAAGGTGCTCCGGCGACCTTCAAGTCGGTTCCGGCCAGGGGCAAGGACCTGGAAGGCAAGCAGTTCACCCTGCAGGTTGCAGTCGAAGACTGTACCGGTTGCGGCGCCTGTGTTTACAACTGCCCGGCCAAGAGCAAGACCGAAGAGGGCGTCAAGGCGATCAACATGGCTCCACAGCCTGCGTTGCGTGAGACCGAGCGTGCCAACTTCGACTTCTTCCTCGGCCTGCCCGATCCATCGGAAGAGCTCTTCAACCGTGCCACGGTAAAAGGTAGCCAGTTCCTGCCACCGATGTTCGAATTCTCCGGCGCCTGTGCCGGTTGCGGCGAGACTCCGTTCGTCAAGCTCTGTTCGCAGCTGTTCGGTGATCGCATGCTGGTCGCCAATGCCACCGGTTGTTCTTCCATCTACGGCGGCAATCTGCCGACCACTCCCTGGTCGATCCGTAAGGACGGTCTGGGGCCGGCCTGGAGTAACTCGCTGTTCGAAGACAACGCCGAGTTCGGTTTCGGCTTCCGTCTGGCCATCGACAAGACCACCGAGTATGCTCGCGAGCTGCTGATCAGCAACATCGACTGCGGTTGCAAGGCCTGCGAAGGCACCGCTGATCTGAAAAAGGCGATCCTCGCTTCGGCTCAGGATTCCCAGGCAGAGATCGAAGCACAGCGTGGTCGGGTTGCGCAGCTGAAGAAGATCCTCTCCGCCTGTACCCACGAAACCGCCAAGCCGCTGCTGGGCGATGCCGACTACCTGGTGGCCAAGTCGGTCTGGATCCACGGTGGTGACGGTTGGGCCTACGATATCGGTTACGGTGGTCTTGACCACGTCCTCGCTTCCGGCGAGAACGTCAACGTGCTGGTTCTCGATACCGAGGTATACTCCAACACCGGTGGTCAGGCTTCCAAGTCGACCCCGATCGGTGCCGTTGCGCAGTTCGCTGCCGGTGGTAAAGAGATGCCGAAAAAAGACCTGTCGATGATCGCCATGACCTACGGCAACATCTACGTTGCCCGCGTTGCTCTGTCCAACCCGGCTCAGGTCGTCAAGGCGATGATCGAAGCCGATGCCTATGATGGTCCGTCACTGATCATTGCTTACAGCCACTGTATCGCTCACGGGATCAACATGACCACCGCGGTCGACAACTGTAAGGATGCGGTCAATTGTGGTCATTGGCCACTGTTCCGCTACGACCCGCGCCTTGCCGCAGAAGGCAAGAACCCGCTGCAGATGGACAGCAAAGAGCCGACCATCAGCTTTGAGGAGTTTGCTGGCAAGCAGAACCGTTTCCGGGTACTGAAGAAGACCAATCCGGAGAATGCCGATGCTCTGATGGCAGCTTCGGCCAAGGACTCAGCAACCCGCTACGACCTGTACAAGAAGCTTGCTGATCTGCAGGCCGATTGCGGGACCGAGAAGTAATTTCGGTTTCCCCTGGCTTCACCACCCGATACTCCCGGCGGTTATTCCGCCGGGAGTATTTTTTTGGCTTGTGGATTGCATTAATAGCCATCCGTGCAAAGCAAAATCCCTTGATCGCCCAGAGCATAGATGCTATAAAGTCGGGCGGACGAGCGATCCCTTACCCCTTCAAGGAGTGTGTCAAATGTTTGGCCCTCAGTCCACCTTCGTCATGTATGACGAGGAATATCAGCGCATCAGCGCGGTCATCGAGAAATTGCTGCGCGAGTCCAACTCCAAGTCCATCTTCCTGGTGGACAAGAACGGGCAGCTGATTGCCGCCTCGGGTGAATCCGAGCATCTTGACACCACCAGTCTGGCCTCGCTGACGGCAGGCAACATCGCCGCGACCGGCGGATTGGCGAAGCTGATCGGCGAAAAGGAGTTCTCCATCCTGTTTCACGAGGGGGAGAAGGACAATCTTCACATCTCCATCATCGCCGGGCGGGTGATCCTGGTGGTGCTCTTTGATCAGCGCAGCTCCCTTGGCCTGGTCCGGTTGAGGGTGAAAAAATCCAGCGAAGAACTTGGCAGGATCTTCGAAGACCTGTCCAGAAAGTCTGAAGATATAAAGAGGGGCAACGACCAGAACAGTCCCTTCGCTGAGATCACTGACGACGATATCGACAATCTCTTCAGATAACGGGGTAAGGCGGTATGTCTTTCATCAATTACGCTTCGCGTGAAATCAATTGCAAGATCGTCTACTATGGCCCCGGCCTGTGCGGCAAGACCACCAACCTGCAGTACATCTACCAGAAGACCGCGCCGGACGCCAAGGGTAAGATGATCTCCCTGGCCACCGAAACCGAGCGGACCCTGTTTTTTGACTTTCTGCCGCTGGCGCTGGGGGAAATCCGTGGTTTTAAAACCCGCTTTCACCTCTACACCGTTCCGGGGCAGGTTTTTTACGATGCCTCGCGTAAACTGATCCTCAAGGGGGTCGACGGGGTGGTGTTCGTCGCCGACTCGCAGGAAGAGCGACTCGATGCCAATATCGAAAGCCTCGAGAACCTCAAGGACAACCTTGAGGAGCAGGGCTACGAACTCGATAAGCTGCCCTATGTTATTCAGTACAACAAACGCGATCTGCCCAATGTCAGCAGCATGCAAGAGCTCAACAGCCTGCTCAACCCCACCGATGAGCTCCAGTTCGAGGCCTGTGCCACCACCGGTCAGGGAGTTTTTGAGACTCTCAAGGCGGTGGCTAAACTCATTCTCATCGACCTGAAAAAGGGCAGTCGATAGGCAAGAAAAAAACGATAAAAAAACTGTTGACAACCGTTAGGCATTCCCGTATATTCCGCACCTGTCAAGACATTCCCTGGTAGCTCAGTTGGTAGAGCAGCGGACTGTTAATCCGCCTGTCGCTGGTTCGAGCCCAGCCCAGGGAGCCAAAAATTTAGAGGCCGTTTCCTTCATTGGAAGCGGCCTTTTTTGATTCTTGCCTATCGTACCATCTTCCCATCCCCATCGAGCTTGCCATTGCCATGAGTTGTCTCCTGCGGGGACTTCTTTCTGGTCATTTCAAGGAAGGAGATGATATTCTTTTTAGGGTTTGGGGGGTAAGAAACAAGTTGTAATCCTTGATGTTCACACCTCGGAGTATTTTCTCAACGCTTGTTGCACAATGACCGTTTAATGCATTTTCCCCACATGGCTTCAAAGGAGGCCGCTGAGCATGTCCGACAAAGTTGCCATTTATGAAGCCGAGGACGGCAGAGCCTCTCTTGAAGTGCATCTGGAGCAGGAATCCGTCTGGTTGAGTCAGGCTCAAATGGTGGCCCTTTTTGAGCGTGACCAGTCGGTTGTTTCCCGGCATATCCGTAATGTTTTCAAAGAGGGCGAGCTTGAAGAAACGAGTAATATGCAGAAAATGCATATTGCTAATTCGGATAAGCCGGTGGCTTTTTACAATCTCGACGTCATCATCTCGGTCGGCTATCGTGTTAAATCTCAACGTGGAACCCAGTTTCGCCGCTGGGCCACTCGAGTGCTACGCGACCACCTAGTTGAGGGGTACACCCTCAACCAGGAGCGTCTTCAGGAACAAGCCGAAAATCTGCTTGAAATGCAAAAAGCGGTGGATCTGCTGTCCCGCACCCTTGAGCGGCAGCAACTGGTCAGTGATCTCGGCAAAGACGTGCTGCGTGTTATTTCCGACTATGCCTATGCCCTGAACCTTCTCGATCGCTACGACCATGGGACCCTCAAGGTCGAAGGGACCAGCGGCCCGGCGCCTTTTGTGCTCGAATACGACGAGGCGAGCACCATTATCCAGTCGATGAAAGGGGAGTTCGACGGACTCTTCGGTATCGAAAAGGACCAGGGTTTCAAGAGCGCCCTCGGTACGATCTACCAGACTTTCGGAGGGGAAGAACTCTACCCCACTATCGAAGAAAAAGCCGCCAACTTGCTTTATTTTATCGTTAAGAACCACGCTTTCAGCGACGGCAACAAGCGTATCGCGGCGGCCATCTTCATCTACTTTCTCAGCGGAAACGGCATCCTCTACCGCGATGACGGCAGCAAACGCCTGGCCGACAACGCCCTGGTGGCACTGACTCTGCTGATTGCCGAGAGTAAGCCGGAGGAAAAAGACACCATTGTCAAGGTCATCGTTAACCTGATCAACCGCAAGAACGGTTGATTGAGGTTTCGGAGGGGTGCATAAGTTCTTCTTCCCAGTGCTGGTTTCTGGCGGTCACGGGGAGCCAAAAATCAAGATGGCCGATTTCCTTCGTGAAATCGGCCATCTTGATTTTCTTCGAGCTATAGTCAAGCTGTTCGATTATTCCTCCCTTTTGGCTAAGTGCTATAAAAATCAATTGGTTGCAGCGTTCGAGTCTGGATTGGTGTTATTTGCTTTTTCGGGCTCTGATTTCATTGGCTGACGACATACCCCATCGCCTTGTAGCCGCGCAGGCGTTTATCCCACATGCGGGCAAGCTGAGAATGGTCATGTTCATAATAGTCGTAGATATGGACATCTGACTTATGGCTGTGTTCACGGTGTAAGCGCCCGGCATATTGTTGCAGGGTTCCTTTCCAGGAAATCGGCAAAGCGAGGAACATCGTGTCCAGGGGAGGATGGTCGAACCCTTCACCGATAAGTCGCCCTGTGGCCAGAAGGATTCTTGGAGCGTTTGCATCCAGGCCCTCCAGTTCCGAAAGGTTTCTTTGTCAGGCGCCCATGCAGAACATAACAGTTCTGAGCCTTTGTGCCCAATGCGTCATGCAACAATGTCAAATGTTCGGTTCTCTCGGTCAGCACTAGGATTTTACGGCCTTCCTCATAGGCTGCGAGGATGTCCTTTGTAATGCGTCGATTGCGTGAATCATCAGCAGCTAAAAGGCGAAATACATCTTGAATTTTGGCATCTGCGGGCATAGCAGGTGCTTGAAGCGCTCTGGGGAAAACCTTCAAGTTGGTGGGTGCAGTTTCAGCCGAGATTGCCCTATGGCGAATCGGTCCGCATTGCATAAAGATGATCGGATGATGACCATCACGCCTGATCGGCGTGGCCGTCAGCCCCATGATGTAGCGGGCTTTCGCCTGTTTTAAGATGCCTTCGAAAGAGAAGGCTGAAAGATGGTGGCACTCATCAACGATAATCTGGCCATATTGATCGAGAACCTCAGATAAATCCTTCTTTCGCGCCAGCGATTGCATAACGGCAATATCGATTTGTCCGGACAGTTTTTTCTTCCCTCCGCCCAGAGCACCAAGTTCCGTTTTGGAAAGGTCGAGAAACATCTGCAACCTTTCCTGCCATTGCCGAAGCAATTCTGCTCGATGGACCAGAATCAGGGTGTTGATCTTTCGTCTGGCGAGCATGGCTGCTGCAGTTACAGTTTTGCCGAAAGCGGTTGGGGCGCAGAGAACGCCGGTGTCGTGTTTCAGCATGACTTTGAGCGCTTGCTTTTGATCTGAGCGTAACTGGCCGATAAATTTGATTTTGACTGAGGTTCCGTCAACTCGTTCATCCTGTAATGCGCAGTTGATGCCGTTTTCAGCCAATAAATGTTGTAGTTCTTCCAGGCAGCCTCGCGGCAATCCAATGTGCTTTGGATAGTTTTCGGCACAGCCGATAATTCGGGGTTTGTTCCAGACCGGCAGGCGCATGGCCTGAGCTTTG
>CALZIZ010000148.1 GCA_945787465.1 uncultured Desulfuromonadales bacterium | reverse complement strand
CTTGATGACCGGGGCGGCCAGTTTCGGTGCCGGCACGTCGGAGAGGCTGCCGCCGAAGCTGCCGAAGGGGGTGCGCAGGGCTTCAATCACGTAGACGTTCTGCATTTGGTTCTCCTGGTTGAAGTTTTCTTATTTAGGGGCAATTCTTTTAAAAACCTGTTCACCGCAGAGTTCGCCGAGCAGGCTGAGACAATCTTCAAAACCCCAGATAAAAGGATGGGTGTTTCATCGAGCTTTTGGTCTATGCCTCTAAAAAGACTTTCTCTGCGCCCTCCGCGGTGAGAGGTTTTTGGGGTGCCAATCTTTCCGCCAGCAGTTCCGCGATATCCTTGGGCACCAGTTGCTCCTCGAGTTCCGCTCCCTTGACGCCGTCTTCGAACATGGTCAGGCAGAAGGGGCAGTTGGAGACCAGCACCCCTGCGCCGGTTTCGGCGGCCATGCCGGCGCGTTTTTCGCTGATCCGGCTGCCGAGTTTTTCCTCGGCGAGAATCCTTCCGCCGCCGGCGCCGCAGCAGAAACTTTCGGCGCCGGTGCTGCTCATCTCGGCGATGGCGCCGCCTGCGGTTTCGAGCAGAGAACGGGGTTCCTCGAAAATGTCGTTGTAGCGGCCGAGGTAGCATGAGTCGTGGTAGGTGCAGTCGAAGGCCTCGCTGCCGATGTTCAGCCGGCCTTCTATGACCAGGCGGTGCAGAAATACCGTGTAATGCTCGGTTTCCACGTCAAAGCCGAGGTCGCGATAGTCCTTGGCCAGGGTGCCAGGCTCTGGTAGAGGTACTCGTTGCCCATTTTGCGCACCGGCTCGCCGCAGCACTTCTCCTCTGCGCCGAGAATGCCGACCTTGATCCCGGCGGCGTCGCAGATCTTCAAAAAGCTTTTGGCCACCATGATGTTGCGCCTGTCAAAAGAGGCGTAGCAGCCGACGAAGTAAAGGATGTCGACATCGGCGTCTTCGGCCATGAGCCTGGCGCTGGTGTCCTTGGCCCAGTCGCCGCGGGAGGCGAAGGCGAGCCCGAGGGGGTTGCCGTTGACCTCGGTGTTGTCGGCTGCTGCCATGACCTCTTCACCGGGAAACTCCCCTTCCATCAGCACCATGTTGCGGCGCATCTCCACGATCTTGTTCACATGCTCGATGGTCGCGGGGCAGATCTCCTGACAGGCCCGGCAGGTGGTGCAGGACCACAGGGCGTCTTTGGAGATGGTTTCGACCAGGTTCGCTTCAGGGGCGTTGAAGGCGACCTCGCCGATCTGGTTGACGACCTTCATCGGCGACAGGGGCTTGTCGGTGGTGTGGGCAGGGCAGCGGTCCTGGCAGCGCTTGCACTGGGTGCAGGCGTCGGTGTCGAAGATGTCTTTCCAGGTGAGGTCGGAGATCTGGGCCGCGCCGAAGGTTTCTCTCTCTTCGTCTTCCAGGTCGATGGTGGTCAGGGCCCCCTTGGGGCCGCGGTCGGCGAAGAGGTAGTTGGCGCTGGTGGTCAGGATGTGGCGAAACTTGGTCAGGGGGATCAGGACGATAAAGGCCATTACCAGGAAAAGGTGCAGCCACCAGGTGGTGCTGTGCAAAGAGCGCAGGCTCTCTTCGCCCATGCCGGCCATCGCTTTGGCGAAGATCAGCCCGACAGGGGACCAGGCGGCCAGGGGGGTGCCGAGTTCGGTGACCGCCATGCGGGCACCCTCGATGACAAAGCCGCTGATCAGGATGGCAAACAGCACCCCGTGCATGGCCGCGTCGTCCTTTTTGCTCTCCAGTCCCTCGGGCCGAATCAGGTAGCGCCGTACCAGAAGCCCGCCGAGCATGACCGTGGCCAGCAGTCCGGCCAGGTCGAGGACGACGGAGAAGATCTTGTAGAAGGTGCCCTTGAGGAACTTGATGCCGAAGACAGGGTCGGTGAAGTCAGCCTGGACGACGATAAGGCAGGTGCCGATAAAGAGCAGCAGGAAACCCCAGAAAAACAGGCCGTGAGCAGTCCCCGGCCCCTTGACGCGCAGAACCCGCGTTTGCAGCAGGGCGCCCCTGGCCAGGTCGGCGATCCGGCCGCCCAGGTCGTCGGTGCGGTTCAGCGGCCGGCCTCGCTTGTAAACCTCGATGCGTCGCATCAGTTCGTTGACCAGTACCGCAACGGCGGCCAGGGTCAGCAGGTACATTGGGACCAGTACTAGAAGTCCGTGGCCTACATTCCAATAGATTTCCCGTGTCGCTTCCATATTTTCGCCCTCGCCCCCATCCTCTACGGTTGTTGATTCGGATTGTCTGTCTGCCGCTCATGCTACTTTACGGCTTGTGACTCTCCCTAAGAGCAAGGCGAATGCCAAACAATGTTTGTCTTTTTGTAAGATGGCGTTTTATATAGCGAATAAAATGGTTCGAGGGCTGGGCAGGCCATGGTGACGCGAAAGAATGGGGGGATGTCGCAATGGAAAGTGTATACGGTGTTTACAGGAGCGGTGGCATGGGGGCTTTGGTGGGCAAGAGAGGGGGCAAGGATGCCCTAAGATGTGGCATTTTTCAAAACGGTGTTACTTTGGATTACACTGGTGCGCCCGTTTACACTGGGGGAGGGAACTGGAGGGGGGCGCAAGCCCCCTCGGGAAAGGAAGGAGAAGGGGGCCTAGGAGGCTGTCCGACAATCCATGACCGGCTACAAACCCAGCTGCTTGGCCCATATTTCAGCTCCTTTTCGGCCCATAGCTTCGGCTATGAGCTCTCAAACGAGCCAAAATCTGTTCTCAAGCTTCTGGATTTTCGCTTCGGCCCTTATTGTCGGACAGCCTCCTAGGTTTGATCCATCTGGTATCTGCGCAGCTTTTTGTAAAAGCCCGGCCGTGAGACCCCCAGCAGATTGGCGGCCTGCAGCTTGTTGCCGTTCACCCTCTTGAGGGCGCGGTCAAGAAGCCGCTTTTCAATCGTCTCCAGGATCTCCTGCAGCGGCTGGTGGCCGAGGGCGGCCATGTAACCCTCTTCTCCGCTGCGGTTTTCGCTGCCGAGGAGCCCCGTTCCGGCCAGTTGTCTCAGGTGCGGGGGAAAGTGCTCCGGCGTGAGCAGCGCTCCGGTCACAAGATTGAAGGCGCTTTCAATGATATTGCGCAGTTCCCGAATGTTGCCCGGGTAGTTGTAGGTATTGAGAACTTCCCAGGCCTGGGGATCCAGGCCTTTGACCTGCAGGCCGAATTCATCATTCAGGGTTTCGATGAAGTGGCCGACAATGAAATATATATCCTCGGTCCTCTCCCGCAGGGGGGGGATGGTCAGGGCCATGACATTGAGTCGATAGTACAGGTCCTGGCGGAATTTCCCTTTGCTGACGAGCTCTTCGAGCTTGACGTTGGTGGCGGCGACAACCCGCACGTCGACCTTTTTGGAGACATTGCTTCCCAGCGGGGTCAGTTCCATCTCTTGCAGAATGCGCAGCAGTTTCGCCTGCATCGGCAGAGACATGTCACTGATTTCATCGAGAAAGATGGTGCCGTTGTGGGCCAGTTCGAATTTGCCGATCTGTCCCCCTTTTTTTGCGCCGGTAAAGGCCCCGTCGACATGACCGAAGAGTTCTGACTCGAGCAGGTGCTCGGGGATCGCGGCGCAGTTCATTTTTATAAACGGGGCATAGCGGCGCCGGCTGGCTGCATGCAGGGCGTGGGCGAAGAGTTCCTTGCCGGTGCCGCTTTCGCCAACCAGCAGGATGTTGGAGTTTCTTTCGGCAACCCGCAGCAGGGTCTCCTTGAGAGACTTCATCACCTTGCTGTGGCCGACGATGCTGTTGATGTCGTAGTTGAAGGCCCCGACTTTGGCGATTTGCGGCCCCGACGAAGCGGTCGGTTTAGAGGTGGATTGAAACTCGCTGGCCATGCGCAGAACTTCTCTGACGTCCTGAAACTGGATCTTGCCGTAGGCGCCGATGGGCCGGCCGTGTTTGATCAGCGGGTAGCGTGAAACGATCACTTCCCGGCCGTTCAAGACATGAGGGTGGCTGATTTCTGCGATCCCTGTCTGCATAACGGCAGGCAGCCGGGAGAGTTGGGAGTTCGGATAGGCTTTGAGGATGTGTTTGCCGAGCATGTCCTGGGCCCGGGTGCCCAGGGTATCGGCAAAAGCCTGGTTGATCAGCACGATGTAGCCCTCGTGGTCGACCAGGATGGTCCCTTCGTAGGCCAGATCCATGACGATGCTCAAAGAACGGATGATGTCAGCAAACTCGATGCAGGAAAGATCGTCTCTGGCCAGAGGCTGATTCTCGACAACCAGGACTCCCCCGTCCGGTTCGTGGTTATCGATCCGGGGCACATAGTGACAGGTCAGTTTCCGGTCTCCGAGCGAGAGGGGCTGGGCCCTGAAGCAGAAACTCTTCTCCAGCAGGATTCTGAGGTGACCCAGGGGGATCACTTCATCAAGCGGCCTTCCCGTGACAGAAGTCCCATCCATGCCCAGCAATGGCAGGCAGGCGTCGTTGGAAGATACGATCCGCTGCTGGGAGTCCAGAATGACAGTCCAGGCTTCCGAGCATTTTAGTAGGGAATCGAAATCAAATTCCGTTCGTTTGATTATTTGTGAAAATTCCATGTATTACACCTGATGTAGGTTGTCTTGAGGGGGCTCGGGGGAAGTTAAAACAATGTAAAGTATTGTTGTTGTTGATTAAGGCTGGAGTGCTTCACATGCCGGTCATGCAGGGGGGATGGAAAATTGAACTTGATCCAACTCAAGCATTTATGGCGCAATCTTCATCTGGCCGTATACGATACAATGTTTTATGAAAATATGCAAACCGGCTTTCACTAGAGTCACTGGTTTGGAGGTGAGGGCCGTCTTGCTCCGTTGGGGCACGGCCAAAGCGGTGATGTCTTGTCGATTCAGGGCGAACACTGTTAACTAGCGAATGCATTGTAAACCAAGGTTACATTATGGTGGGCGACACCAACCGGGGCCTGCTTCTCCTGGGGTTTTCGTCTGATGGTGATTACCGTGGTTTACACTATGGCCAGAAGGGAGGTGCGTTGGTAGAAAGCTGTTTGTGCGTTTAGTGTGACCTGAAAACAGTGACTTGCAGGTTTTTGTCTAGGGTTTCTGGGAAGTGTTTTTGTCTGGCATGGGAGTTGCTCAAACAGCGTTATGTAGGATGGCGGACGATTGAAAGGTTGTCCGGTCTTCAATACTATTTACAAACCATTGCACAGCGAGGAGACACATAGCATGGACACTGCCCCGTACCAGCCGAATAACTCGATTCGCTTCGTAACCGCCACCAGTCTTTACGACGGCCACGACGTTTCTATTAACATCATGCGCAGGCTGATGCAGACTTCAGGGGTCGAGGTCGTCCACCTGGGACACAACCGCTCAGCCGAAGAGATCGTCAACGCGGCGATTCAGGAAGACGTCCAGGGGATTGCCGTCAGTTCCTACCAGGGGGGGCACGTGGAGTTCTTCAAGTACATCTATGACCTCCTCAAAGAACGCGATGCCTCCCATATAAAGATTTTCGGCGGCGGCGGCGGGGTCATTATCCCCGACGAGATCGATGAGCTCCACGATTACGGCATCTCCAAGATCTTCTCCCCCGAAGACGGCCGCAAGATGGGTCTGCAGGGGATGATCAACTTCAAGCTCAAGGAGTGCGATTTCGCCCCCCCCACCCAGCCCGAGGCCGATCTCGAGCGGATCTGCAAGAGGCACGACCCCTCGGTGGCCCGCCTTATCACCATGGTCGAAAATGCGTCCAAACACAAGGACGTCTCCCGGACCAAGGAGCAGGTGCGCGCCAAGGCGGTCGAAGTTCCCGTGATCGGGATCACCGGCACCGGCGGCGCCGGCAAGAGCTCTTTGACCGATGAGCTGATCCGCCGCTTTCTGCGCGACTTCCCAGAGGCCACCATGGCCATCCTCTCCGTCGACCCCACCCGCCAGCGCACCGGCGGGGCCCTGCTCGGCGACCGCATCCGCATGAACGCCATCGACAGCCCCCGCGTCTATATGCGCTCCTTGGCTACCCGCGACTCCCGCTCCGAGCTCTCCGCGGCCATCAAGGAGGCGATCGACGTCCTCAAGGCCGCCCGCTTTGACCTGATCATCGTCGAGACCAGCGGCATCGGCCAAGGCGACGCCGGCATCGTCGATGTCTGCGACGTCTCCCTCTATGTCATGACCAGCGAATTCGGCGCCCCGACCCAGCTTGAGAAGATCGACATGCTCGATTTCGCCGACCTGGTGGCTCTGAATAAGATGGAGAAAAAAGGCGCCGAGGATGCCCTTATCAATATCCGCAAGCAGTACCGCCGCAACCGCAACGTCTTCGATCTCCCCGACGAGGAGATCCCAGTCTACGGCACCATCGCCAGCAAGTTCAACGACCCCGGCACCAACGTCCTCTACAGGGCGCTCCTCGAGAGGGTCAACAAGAAGAAGGGGGTCGACTTCAAGTCCTCCCTTGAGATCGGGGAGCGGCAGAGCCGCCGCCACCACATCATTCCCCCCGAGCAGGCCGGCTATCTTGGGGAGATCACCAGGACGGTGCGCACCTACCACAAGTATGTCGAGCAGCAGTCGGATGTCGCCCGGGAGGTCTTCCAGCTCGAGGGGGTCCAAAGGCTCGTCGGCGAGAAGGGGACCGAGGTGACCGCCGCCCTCGATGCGGCCCTTCTCGAGAGCCAGGCGAAGCTTTCGGCCGAGAACAAGAAGACCCTCGAGGGCTGGGAGGATTTCAAGAAGAGCTACCGCGACCCGGTGATGGTGACCAAGGTGAGGAACAAGGAAATCCGCACCGAGACCCAGACCGTCTCCCTTTCCGGGACGACGATCCCCAAGATCTGCCTGCCCCAGTACAAGGACTTCGGGGAGATCGTCAAGTGGACGATGAAGGAGAACGCCCCCGGCTTTTTCCCCTACACCGCCGGCCTCTTCCCCTTCAAGCGCACCGCCGAGGACCCCAAGCGTCAGTTCGCCGGCGAGGGGACTCCTGAGAAGACCAACCGTCGCTTCCACTTCCTGACCGAGAACGATCCGGCCAAGCGTCTCTCCACCGCCTTCGACAGCGTCACCCTCTACGGCGAGGACCCCGACGAGCGCCCCGACATCTACGGCAAGATCGGCGAGAGCGGCGTCTCGGTCTGCACCCAGACTGACATGGACAAGCTTTTCGCCGGCTTCGACCTCTGCGACCCCATGACCAGCGTTTCGATGACCGTCAACGGCCCGGCGCCGATCATGCTGGCGATGTTCTTCAACACCGCCATCAGGCAGCAGGTCGAGAAGTTCGAGAAGAAGAAGGGGCGTAAGGCCTCGGCGGAGGAACTCGAGGAGATCCGCTCCTGCACCCTCCAGACGGTGCGCGGAACGGTCCAGGCCGACATCCTCAAGGAGGACCAGGGGCAGAACACCTGCATCTTCTCCACCGAGTTCGCCCTGAAGATGATGGGGGACATGCAGCAGTACTTCATCGACCAGAAGGTGCGCAACTACTACTCGGTCTCCATCAGCGGCTACCACATCGCCGAGGCCGGGGCCAATCCCATCAGCCAGCTCGCCTTCACCCTCTCCAACGGCTTCACCTACATCGAGTACTATCTCTCCCGCGGCATGCACATCGACGACTTCGCCCCCAGCCTCTCCTACTTTTTCAGCAGCGGCCTCGACCCCGAGTACACGGTCCTTGGCCGCGTGGCGCGGCGCATCTGGTCGGTGGCGATGAAGAACAAGTACGGGGGCAACGCCCGCAGCCAGATGCTCAAGTACCACACCCAGACCTCGGGCCGCTCCCTGCACGCCCAGGAGATGAACTTCAACGACATTCGCACCACCTTGCAGGCGCTTATGGCGATCCAGGACAACTGCAACTCCCTGCACACCAACGCCTACGACGAGGCGGTCACCACCCCCACCGAGGAGTCGGTGCGCCGGGCCATGGCGATCCAGATGATCATCACCAAGGAACTGGGCCTGGCCAAGAACGAGAACTCCCTGCAGGGCTCTTTCATCATGGACGAGCTCACCGACCTGGTCGAGGAGGCGGTCATGAAGGAGTTCGACCGCATCAACGAGCGCGGCGGGGTCCTCGGCGCCATGGAGACCCAGTACCAGAGAACCAAGATCCAGGAAGAGTCGATGCTCTACGAGCACAAGAAGCACTCCGGAGAGCTGCCGATCATCGGCGTCAACACCTATCTCAATCCCAACGCCGATGATGGCTATACCATCCCCGGCGAACTGGCCCGCGCTTCCAAGGAGGAGAAGACCTCGCAGATCACCAACCTGCGCGGCTTCCAGGAGCAGAACAAGGAGCAGTGCTCCGAGGCGCTCAAGCGTCTGCAGGAGGTGGCCGCTTCCGGCGAAAACATCTTCGCCGAACTGATGAATACGACTAAGTACGCCTCTCTGGGCCAGATCAGCGGCGCCCTCTACGAGGTTGGCGGCCAGTACCGGCGGAATATGTAAAGACAGGTAAAAGGTTCAAGGTGCAAGGTTCAAGGTTCAAGGACAAATCAGGTGGATGTTGTTCTGAAATGAAGGTTTTTTCCTTGAACCTTGTTCCTTGCGCCTTGAACCTTTTTTTCTTAAAGGGGGGATAGGATGGCAACAAAACAGGAATGTTCAGAGCGTATCGCCAGGCTGCAGAACAAGCTGAAGCAGCAGCAACTTGGCGGTGCCCTGCTGATTTACGCTATCGATATCTATTATTTCACCGGTACCCGGCAGAACTCGTCGCTTTGGGTGCCGGCCAGTGGCGATGCGGTGCTGCTGGTGCGCAAGAGCCTGAGCCGGGCCCAGGCCGAGGCCTGCATCGACGATGTCCGGCCCTTTCCCCGGAGCAAGGACTTCGCACCCCTGCTCGGCGACTGTGCGGGCAAGGTCGGCATTACCTTCGATGTGATGCCGGTTCAGCAGTACAACTACTACGCCAAGCTGCTGCCCGGTGTCGAGTTCGTCGATATCTCCGCCATAAACCGCGATCTGAGGTCGATGAAGTCGCCCTGGGAGATCGAGCGCATGCGACATGCCGGTGATCAGCTCTGCGGCGTC
>CALZIZ010000147.1 GCA_945787465.1 uncultured Desulfuromonadales bacterium | reverse complement strand
GAAAAATAGCAGATCGGTTTCACCGAACTGGCAGTCAGGTTTGCTCGTATCGATATACAAGGCACCTATGGTCTGGTCTCCATTCCACATCGGGGTGCATATTGCTGATCTGATCTTGAGCCCGATGACGCTTTCTTTACTCTTTAGGTTTTTATCTTGGGTGGTATCTTCAACGAGGATGGCTTTGTTCTCCTCAATGGCCTTTTGGGCAATGGATCTGCTGATTACAAATTGGGGGTGGGGTTTTGCTGTAGAAAGGTATGCGCGAGGAACCAGTTCGCCGTTTTCATCCATCAACAAGACCGCAGCGCGTTCAGCGTTGGTCTTGTCCACACACAAGCTCAGGATGGAATCCAGCAGGGCCTCAAAAGGCCTTTTTTGAACAATCTGGCTGGTGATATCGGCGACGGTTTGCAGAAGCTCAAGGGGAGCCACGGTTTCCTCGGGCGAAGGCACTGCAGAGAGGCTCATAATTATGGCCGTCTCGGCAAGGTCGCGACCTTTTTCCAGGGAAATGCTGTCCGATGGTTCAAAAACGATCTTCGAACTTCCTACGCCAATGATGTCGCCTGGGGTCAACTCAGTCGGCTGGGTGATACATTTATTGTTAACGAAGGTTCCGTTTTTTCGCTGGAAACCAGTTTCTGTTCCCCCGAATCAAGTACCACGAGAAACGATGCCAATGTAGGGTCCTCAATATGGGTTAATGATTCTCCACCATCACCTCATTGTTTCAAGGCCTCTTTAAAACAACCAGAGTTACATCGTCCGAGTATGGCTCGTCCTGACGAAAGTGGTCTAACTCGGACAATATGGTATCTCTTATCCCCTGGGCGTCGGCGTGGGCAGATTTGGCGAGTACATTCTTCAGCCTGTTTTCACCGAATAGATCGCCTGTTTTGTTGAAACATTCCGTAATACCGTCACTATAAAGCAGAAGCACATCGCCAGAGCCGAGCTCGATTGAGAATGTCTCATACATGCTTTCTTCGAAGATTCCGAGAGGCACTCCACTGACTTTAAGGGTTGAGACCTCACCCGGGTACCGCCACAGTAATGGAGGGCTGTGCCCTGCATTTGCGTAGATCAATTGTCCCTGCCGGGGTTGCAAAACAAGATAGAAGAAGGTTATGAACCGGTCATCTCCAACGCGACCGATCAAATCTGCATTCATTTTTATTAGCAGCGCAGCCGGATCTGAGAATTCCAACGCCCGCGTCCGCAATATCGCCTGCAGATTGGACATGAGCATTGCTGGCCCAACCCCTTTTCCCGCAACATCGCCAATGGCAATGCCGTAAGTCTCTCCAGTCTCAATGATATCAAAGTAATCACCACAAACCTCTGTACAAGGACGGTTGAAGGCAGAGAGGTCGTAGCCTTTGATTTGCTGTATGGTCAGAGGAAACAGGCGAGATTGAATCTCTCTGGCGATCTTTAATTCACCGTCCAACCTTTGCTTGTCTTTGGCTATATCATTCAGGATGGCGTTCTTGATCTTTTCTGCGACCATGCCCGAGAGTGTGGAGAAAAACAGCAGATCCATTTCACTGAACTTGCGGTCGGGTTTACTCGTATCGATATACAAGATGCCAATCGTCTGGTCACCATCCCACATCGGGGTGCAAATTGCCGAGCTGATCTCGAGACCAATGACGCTTTCTCTCCTTTTCAAGTTTTCATCATGAGCTACGTCTTTGATGAGGATGGCCTTGTTCTCCTCAATGGCCTTCTTGGCAATGGATCTGCTGATGACAAATTGGGGATGTGTTTTGGCTTGGGAAAGGTAGGCGCGGGGAACAAGGTTGCTGTTTTCATCCATCAACAAAATCGCAGCGCGTTCAGCGTCGGTCTTGTCCAGGCATAAGTTCAGGATGAAGTCCAGGAGCCCTTCCAGGGGCCTGTTTTGAGCAATCTGGCTGGAGATATCTGCAACGGTTTCCAGAAACCCTTGGGGAGCCATGGATTCCTCGAAAGAAGGAGTCGCGGGAAGGCTCATCATTATGGTGGTTTCGGCAAAATCGCGATCTATATCCAGGGCAATATTCTTCGATGGTTCATAGACGATCTCAGCGCTTCCCACACCGATAATGTCGCCAGGGGAAAGCTCCGTCGGTTGGGTGATGCGCTTTCCGTTGACCATGGTTCCATTTCGGCTGCCTGTATCATGGACATGGTATTTACTGTTGATAGAATAGACTTCCGCATGCCTTCTTGAGACGACATTCTCGTCCAGAAAGATCTCACAAACAGGCAGCCGACCTATCCTGAGTTTTTTTTTCTCGCTGGAAACCAGTTTCTGGTCACCCGAAATAAATTTAACGAGAAATGATGCCAACTTGAGGCCTCGAAGTATTTGTTAATGGGTTTATCGCAAGGACCAGACACAATCAGGGGGCAACCTTCTTCATCGTTATGTAATCGACATGCATCCATAATATCAAATATCTGTAAATATTCAGAGACCCTGATCTCGCCTCTCTCCAGGCCCCAACGGGGTCGTGATCTTTTCTTTCACCTTAACCCCCTTCTCGAAGGCCTTCTCTTTAATGACGATTCGGGCAAAAGACAGGTCAGGCTCGACTTTGACTATCTCAATCTGGCCTATCGCCGTGGCTGCACCGCGAAGGACCTTTCCTTTATAATTTATCGGTTGCTGTTCTTCCAGCACCTCAAAGGTCGTCCCTTGAACCACCCCCTGTTTTTCTCCCAGGTTGATCATCACCTGATCGTCTTTAACCTGAATCAAAAACCCCTGCAACGGGTACTTTTTTATGATGGTGCTGAGGATTTCTCGATTAAACCAAAACAACTCCTGATCCAGGGAAGCCTGCGGGCCAAGGGTTCGAGTCAATACCTTCTGGATCGCTGACGTTTCGGTGTCTATCAGTCTTAGGTTCAGAAGGGTTGATTCGGGAAGGAAAAATAGCGAACCCGTTCCAATGAGTTTGGCCGCCAAAATTCGACCAAGCTTTAATGCCGCATCTGGCTCCGCCAAGTCTGAGGAGCCTATCTTCAGCTCCTCAAATACGCTATCCACCACGACCCGCTCAACCACTTCGACTCTTCCGGAATCATTAAGCACATCCCCCAGTTGTGTCGTCAAAACCGTTGCCAGGCCATCCTGCTCCGCCAGCCCCCCCTTTTCCTGAAAATCTATGAAGGTCATCACCATGGGTCCTGAAGTCCACGAGTCCTCCCCTTGGGGCCTGGCATTTTCCTGCTTCCGGTACCGCTCTGTCAGCTCCCGAACCAACTCATCGAGGCGTTTTTTACGCTCTGTATCCTTTTGCAGGGCGAGCATTTTCTCGGCATTCTTGGCCAGCGTCGCTGCAAAGGTGTCCTGCTTTTCAATGGCCATGGCCTTACGGTTGGCCTGCAGGGCATCTTCCCATCGGCCCTCTTTTCCATAAATGATGCCCTTATTGGTCATCGCTTCAACGTAATAGGGGTCGATATCCACGGCCTGGTCATAAAGGTTTTGTGCCTCTCGATAGTTGCCTTTGATCGCTGCAATCCGTCCCAGCTGATTTAAGGCCACTGCCCTCTGAAACGATGCACCTTCCTTTTTAGATACGGCCCGATTCGGGGCCTGTTCCTCAACCTCGTGTGCCAGGACCAGGGCCGTTTGGTCCTCTCCTTTTTTTGCATAAACCATCGCCAAGCCTTCTTTTGCCAGGATCTCCCCCTGCCCCTTTTTCTCAGACAGTTTTTCGAAGATTTTTTTGGCTTCGTCCAGGTTTCCTTCTTTTAATGCGGCATAGGCTTTTAAAACTTTGGCCTCCAGGTTTTCAGGGTCATTTTCCTCCACCTGCTTAATGATGGTTTTGACCATCTGGGTTTTCTTGCGCTGCAAGTTTCTTTCGGCCAGCCGTACCAGCATAACTTCGGCGGCTTTACCGCCGCCTTGAATAACATCAAGAACTTTGAGTTCAGGACCAAGGATGTAAATGGTGGGGAGTAATTTTCGAGCATTGTACCTATCACTGACCCCGGAATCGTCTAAAAGAACCGGAAATTCTGGTTGGGTTTTGGCCACAAAATCAATCGCTTTTTTCCTTGGCGAAAGGGTGATTCCCCAGACTTTCAAGTCAATTTCCGGATATTGTGTGACCAGGTGATCCAAGCTCAACAAGCCTTCCTGACTGGGCCGCGAATCGATATCGAAGAAATAGAGAACCGTCATTGGTCGTTCTTTTAGTTGGGAAAGGTCAAATGTTTTCCCCTGGGTGTTAATCAAATTGAACTCGTGAGCCTGTTGCCCGACAGAGAGGCCATAACATGTGCCAGCTGCAGCAAAAAACAGCAGCACGAAAGTGCCAGCCACTAAAAGCGAATGTAATTTCATATCAACGCCTTCCCTAGGAGGCTGTCGGACTTGACGGACCGTAACGAGAAATTGGATGTTCGAGACCAGATTTTCGAGAATTTGAGAGCGAATAGCAGGGCCATTTGTCGAAAATTCTCAAGAATATGGGCCGGTCAGCCGGTTTCGCAGTAGGTTCATGTTAAGCTCGACAGCCTTCTAGCTAGTTTTCATCCGGAAACGGCCCTTTTCCGCAATCTCTGCGTCAATCTGCAGGCTTGCTTGTGCGACGTACCATGTACATCTCCGCGCAAGCCCTTGATTTCCTTGATTTTGCAAAAAATTGCTCGTTTCCAATATGAAAATAGCACTAGTTTCCATCCATAGTTTCCGGATGGAAACTAGCTATTGAAAGGGCTCGCCCATAGGAACCAGAGGAATTAAGAGCGATTCCTTTTTTTCTTTATCCAAATGAATCTGAGCCTCCCATTCAAAATGATGTTCAAGGCTAAGCTTTACTTCGTGTTTGCCAACCGGAAGCTTTAGCTTCAAAGGGGTTGTCCCCTGGAAGGAGCCATCGATGAAAACATGAGCCCCATCCGGATCGGTACCAACGCTTAGCAACTGTTTTGGGGGTGGCCAAAAAAAAAGGGCGACCCCAACCATCAAAATAGTCAGAATTAGAGGGCCTGCCACATAGTAAACGAAACGGTTGGATGTTTTTTTCAGAGAGGGCTGCTCGGATTCAAGCGATTCGACCTCTCTGAGGCAGGCAATCAGGGCCTTGGCCATCGCATCACCATTCTGAAAACGTTCTTCCGGCTCCTTGCTGAGACTTTTCATTATCAGATTGTAAAAGGCCTGCGTCTGCTCCTGCCCGAGGGATGAATCCTCCCTGGTGGGGAATTCGGGAGTATCCTGAGATATGGATCTGAACAGGGCCGCCAGGCCCGCACCCTTGAAGGGGCATTGCCCTGTCGTTAATTCGTACAGAACCGCTCCCAGTGAATAAAGATCGCTCCGACCATCCACATGCTGTCCCGATACCTGCTCGGGGGACATATAGAGAGGGGTCCCCAAGATGACCCTGGTCCTGGTTTGGTCTACAGCAGCGAAGTCTTCAAAGCGGGCGATGCCGAAATCGGTTATTTTGACCTTTCCGCCTGGGGTAATGATAATATTCGGGGGCTTGATGTCGCGGTGTACGATTGCCTTCTGGTGGGCATAATTGAGAGCTTCTGCGGCTTGAATCCCGAAAATGACAGCCTCCTTGAGGCTCAATCCGCCTTCGCGTATCACCAAATCGAGGGGTTTGCCCTTGAGCAGTTCCATGGCAATATATAGGTTTTCATGGTCATGCCCCACATCATAAACCGTCACGATATTAGGATGGGAAAGGCGGCCAATAGCCTTGGCCTCCTTAAGAAATCTCTGGACGAAATCCTCGCAGCAGAGCCGGTCCTGGCGTAGAACCTTCAGGGCCACCATCCTGTCAATTTGGGGGTCATAAGCCTGGTAAAGGACCCCCATGGATCCCTCCCCCAACTTGTCTACAATCTTGTAACGGCCATAGGTCATGAAGTTTAATTCTCTTTAGCAAAGGCCAGAAGGGTTTCAAACGGAATCAAAAGGCCCAGAGAATCTGTGCCCCGGTACCGTCCCTTGATTATGGCCACCAGGTTGCCTGCAGCATCAAAAACGGGACTGCCACTGCTGCCTGGATGCATCACCATATTCACCTGCCATAATGGCAGACCATCTAAACGTCGAGGTGCCCCAGACAAAGTGCCTGATTGAATAACACCGAAAACATTCATTGGGCATCCTACAGAGAAAAGGCGCTCATTCTCATCGAGATGATTGTGGCCGTTGCGCAGATCAACAAAGGCCTTCAAATGCGCCTCAACCAAGACGATGGCCAGATCCCTCAAAGCATCTAGTTTTACCACCCGCCCCTCAACCTCTCGACCGTCATTCAGAGCGACGGTCACTCGGGAGTGATCATTCAGATCATGGGCAGTACAAATGATAGCGCCCTGCCCGCTGATGGCAAATCCTGAGAATTGAATGGTTTTCTCACCCTCAGTTGTCTTGATACATACAACAGACTCGACCCTGGATAACACCGAAGATGGGATTTTTGTTCGCCTGTTTTCTTGTTGGGCATCAGAAGATAGCCCTCGTACATATTGAATAATGTGGTTCCATAAAAGTTGATCCTGGTTGCCATTTTCTGTTTTTTGGGCCATGACCTTGGTGGCAAGCGGGGAATGAGCGATCAATGAAAGCTGCCAGACGTCCTGGCCTTTTATTGCGTTTATATCCACCTGCCCTCTTTGAGGAGCAGAGGACATAACTTCAAAACCCGATGCCAAAAGCCAGTCTGAAATAACAGCTTTCAATTCGGTCATGGGCAGAGGATACAGGTTTGTAGAGAGTTCACTTCCCGTAGCGACTGATAGGAAGGAAAAGGCAAGAAACAATAGGAGAACCGCAAAATATGAAAATCTTTTTGACACGGGCATTCCAATTTTTGGGGAGAGAATTATTTAAATTTCAGGCCAAAGTTTATGAATCAACGATGCCCGGTTGAGACCTTGCGTTGCATTAATGGATTCTTCGCTTTGCTCCTTATTCCACACCACGCAGCGCAATTAATGAAAAAAGAACCAGGGAAGTTTTTGATTTAACTTTTAAAGGACAGAGGATCCACAACGGCAAAGTCTCCCATTACCCACCGGTTTATTCAAGACTGTACTAACTTTAGTCTAACAATGGTTGAACAGATTTCTTTACCGATATGAAAATTTTTTTACCGATTTTCTCAAACTTGAAGAACAGGTTTGACAGAGGTTCTGAGGGGATTTGTCCTGGAAATAGATAGATCTTTTCCTTCGCCTTGAGCGATTTGCGCAAAAGAGAATAGCTGATGGAAGCGGTTACAGAAAAGATGGCGGTGGCGTGGGAAAACATCGTGTCGGGGAAGCACGAAATGACAAGAAATGACGAGATTTTCAGACCCTGCTCACAGTGAGTTCAGGGGTGGTGAACAACCGATTTCAACGGTAAAGGTTGCGCCGACTTGGGGTCTTTGAGCAGGTGAAAATTTTTCTCCCCTTGATGTCGCACGACATGATCTGAACCAGGGCGGTCTGAATTCTAAATCGTTGAAAAGCCCAGAAAGGGGCTTTGGCTTTTTCCAGGGGAGGAAAAATGAAGGGGTCGATTGAACCGGTGGGGCAGCCGATTCACCTGGTCATCTCGTCGACGTGAAAATGGTCGTCTCTGAAAGTCGCTTTAGGCTTCCCGCTGCTGGGGCGGGCCTGCTCACCACGCTTTACCCGAGATATGTGTTTCCGCTTGTTGACGAGAGCCAAAAGTGAATCGTACTGACCCGTTTTAAAAAAAACCACCTTGCCCAGGAGACTGTCGGACTTGCCCGACAGCTTCCTAGGTGGTCCTTTCTTTATTGCTAGGTGTGTGCCAAATGAGCCATGTGAAAACACCTTTCATTTTTTTTATTGAAATTTCTTATGCTTACCCTTTCCCCATGGATTATTGACCAGGGCAGAGCGGGAGGCAAACCTTTGACATCTGTTGAATTATTGACTTGTGGAGGGTTGGCCGGGTGACCGCCAAAGTTGATGGCCATCCCAGGTTTATCCTGGTCTCCTGTTCCAACAAAGCGTTACGCTTCCGTGACTCCAAATACCCTGTTTGTGTTCTTTGGGGAAGAAGATAACGAAACCTTTTTTGTTCGTTATGGGGGAATGACAAAGGTGCTGCGATAAGTAATGTTAGAACCAAAAATCGGCAGATCTGGCAGAGTAACCGTTGGTAAATACCTGGCCCGTTTTATGTTCTATAAATCCTTAGGATATGTGAGAATCAATTCTGTAACAACTTATAAGACACGGGGCATTGAGGGTCGGAATCCAATATATGGATGAAAAGCAAAAGGCCCAACCTAGGTTCAAGTGGGCCATTTGCTGTAATATATGTCGTGAATTATAGGAATGGGTTTTTCTACAGGCACCGCGTTTGTAATGGTAAAGCAGATAAACGGCGTTTATTACAATCTAAGTGGTTCAAATTTGCATGCTGATTTACACCCGGGAGAGACCCAAGACAAGTAATCGAAACTGACTGTCACGGCTAATCTTGGCCAGTCATTCCGAATTTGTAGTTGAGACCCAATCGCGCACTCAACTCTTCGTCCACATCGCCTACAAACTCCGCTTTGTTTGCCCAGACCAACCCGATGCTGAGTTGAGTTGCTTTGGCAAGTTCCTGTGTGAAAGTAAAATTTACCATGGCCCGGTCTTGTCGCATAGGATCGTCACTGATGTCTTCATAAGACGCGCCAATATCTAGCTTCGCTCTGGGAAGACCTTGCTCGGTGACAAGGCTAAACTGGCGTCCGCTGACAAGACTGAATTTCAGACTCTTGGCCTCTTCTTCCGAGAAAGTTTCGGTCGTTCCCGGAAAGCTTATGTCTACAGCATCAGTTCTCTCGTAGTTTAGATTCGCAGTTATTCGCCATCCACCAGGTTTTACCGGGTTCTGCTCGATATAGTTTGCGATTTGTCCCGCGCACCCCTGGTAGTCATGTCGGCTTGGATCGGACACCGCTCCGCTCCAGCACTTCTTTTTGAGGTAGCGATCCAGGTTGTTGACATTGTGACCGGACATATCGAATTCCAACGAAATGCCTACACCCAGCTTATCGCCGCCGGCAAGTTTGTCGCGACTTCGCCCAGTGATCGCGACGACAAATTGTGGTTGATTGTTGATTAACCCTGCTACTTTGAAAAAACCGCCTGCCGTCAGTTCTTTTCGAAACTCGGCAACATTGCTAACCTCAGCCTTCGCATCGCTCTCCATGCGAACGACGAGCTCATCAACCACGCAGTTCGCCACCAGTGCACTGCTTACTGAAACGTCCGATCCGGCGACCGCGCTCTGGTAGACCGTCTTACATGCTGCGTGCACCTGTTCGAGTGGTGTTCCGTCGTCGCTTGCGGCGAGAAAAGCATTTATAAAATCCAGATCCGGTGCCGTCAACTTGCTCTTGATACTTGTCGCAATCGACACCCTCATCGCACCGAAGGTTTCTCCCCCCTCCAGACCGTATTGTTGGTTCAAGGAATTCTCGAGTTTGATCGCATATAGCCTATCCATTTTGCTCCGTCGTGTGGCTTCAAGAGCGTTAAACGCGATACTGTCCAGCAGGTTCTGGTGAAGCCGATCGGACCGGCCAAACCGAATGCCACCGATGTCGCCGATGTATGCGTAACTCAGTGACAGCGAGACATCGTCCGATACCTCCAGATCGTTCTCCAGCGCATCGACTACACCGGGATCGCTTATTGCCATCTTGATTGATTCGGTAGCGGAGGGCCGTGTGGCGGCCAACCCAAACTTGAAGTCGCCTTCCAGCCATTCGGTTTGTGGCGAGTACTCCAAAGCAATCTGCGCTGAATTATCATCTCCAGTGCCAGGATCCACTGAGAGGTTCAGCAGCGACAAGAAATCATTTAGAGATACCGGTGACCCGAATGCATTCAGCGTTACATCGCCAGTGGTTGCGATACTCAAATCATGCCGCTGGTTGAAAACTTCGGTATTCGACAATTCTTCGTATTTCGGCGAATCTGCTGCGCTCTCTGCACCAATCGCATTGAAGCAATCATCGATTGTGTGTGTGTCGTTGCACACGCTCGCCGCGTTTACGGCCATCGAGAAATGTATGGATGTTACTAGAGCAACATGAATCCATGCCGAAATTCGCATTTTCGTATCCTCAGGCCATGAATATAGGGCAGATCACTCGTGTGATCTGACCGGGGCTGCCTTCCAGCGTAAAAGCCCAGTCCGCCGCCTGGTTATTCGGAAAGTGTATGTGAATCGACGATTTGTCGTTTCCCATGAACATCACTTCCAAGTCCAGTCGATAAAGTTGCGCCGCTGATTCAAGTGTGTGTGAGATTCTGGCTTCGATTTCCGCGTGAGTCCATTGTATTTCGGTATCGTCGCCGCCGAGGAGGGACCCCAGGAACTGTACTTTGTTGTTGTTGGTAGTGACTTCAATTGTCAACTCGGATTGGTCCACAATCTTCCGGAACGTCTTTCTTCTGATCATCGGCTCGCCTCCAACATGGTCTCTAACGACGTTTGCCACGATCTCGATTCGTTTCTCCGCGTCGCCGTTCGCATCCGCTCCGCTCATTCGCTTCGCGGCCGTGTCGAGCCCGCGAAATACCGTCCTAACTGCAGACATACGCTTGGCAACATCGAACCAAAACGGCGCACCTAGACCCATAAAGACGCCGGTTAATATGCAACTCAAAAGCCACAGCAGAAACGCGATTGGCCACGTCTGAATGTTGAGAAACACTTGGCAGTCTGCGGTTTCTCCGTTAATCAAGCAGTGCGGCCAGCGATCTAGACCGATCGGAATTCCGGCTCCAGATAGCTCGCGCAATTGCCTGTCCACATTCTTCAGGGACTCGTTACCCGTTGTACCGCCAGCGAGGCCTTCGCCGGAAATGACTACATGCTCCGCTAACGCTGGGTCTTGCAAGAAGGCATCAAACGCGACGATCCCATTCACGTTGAAACCGATCGCCAAAACAATACCGACACTGATCGACCACCAGAATGAGCGACGACTGAACTCGGCTGACATGGCTGCGCTGAACTCCTCGAACTTACGCACTACCAGGTTGAGTTCGCTCGACAGTTGTTCATGATTAGTTAGACTTTGTGTCTGTCCCGCCACCTCCGTTAGGCGCCGCACCACGTGCTCTGCCGAGACTCGATCGTATTGGCTTGCCAGCGCATGTTGCCTACCGAGCCCTTCGAGTGCGGCTTGAATTTTCTCGTCTGAGGTCTTTTGTTTTTGATCGACGGATAATTGCCTAAACTTGGAGACGAGTCGCCTTGGAAACTTTGTGTCTGCTGCAATACTGTCGGCAGTCGGCAAGCCTTTGTGTGGCTGTGTCGGATTATTTAGGACGTTAACGATCGTGTCCCAACGCTGTCGCGGCGACAGGTCCAATGAGGAGCTGGACAGCACTTCTTTGTCAAGCTTCTTTAGCACCGCGATAAGGTTACCTTGCTTTATTTTCAGCGTACGCCATACGGACTGAATTGTAGTGGTCACTACGCCCGCAAGGACCGCCATGAGGATAGCGAAAGCGATCGCGGCGTCTAAGTAATGCATGTTGCCCTCCATGGGAGCCGACAGCTTGCGAGAAGAGATGATGATGGATAATAGGAAATTGCTTTTGAGGGGTTGCGCCTGCGGCGCTTGAGACATCCCCTCCTCGCTTTTCCGTTTGCCTTTAGAATTATTCAACCAGAAAGAAAAATTATTTCTTTACCGATTTAGTCTATTTTTTGACGGATCTGGTCAGAATCGAAAAAAATGGCCCGCCAAAGATAGGCCGGACCGTCATATTTGTTGTGCTGGAATGTTTTTCCAAGGACTTTTTGCAGTTTTTCAGGGTTTCCCACAATCCCTGATAAATCAGAAAATAAGAGGCCCGGTGTCGGAGGGGGGGGTGACACCGGGCCAATGAGAGACAAGTTTTTTCAAACAAGCCCCTCAATCAAACT
>CALZIZ010000146.1 GCA_945787465.1 uncultured Desulfuromonadales bacterium | reverse complement strand
TCAATTAGGAATAAACACATGCCGGTCGGTGATGCGGTACATCAAGCCGGTCAGCAGGCGCACGGTGTTTTCGAGGTCTGTCAGCGACAGCACCTCGACCGGAGTGTGCATGTAACGCAGAGGAACGCTGACCAACCCTGCGGCGACTCCCCCGCGGCTGAGCTGAATGGCGTTGGCATCGGTGCCCGTTGCCCTGGGCACGCCCAGAACCTGGTAGGGGATTTGCTCTTCTTGCGCGGTGCGCACCAGCAGCTCAAAGAGCATCGGGTTGATATTGGGGCCGCGGGCAATGGCCGGACCGCCGCCAACCTTGATTTCACCGATATCCTTATGGTCCATCTCGGGATGATCGGTGGCAAAACCGACCTCAACGGCAAGCCCCACATCGGGATTCACGCCGTAGGCGCTGGTGGTGCCGCCGCGCAGCCCCACCTCTTCCTGAACGGTGGAAACCCCGTACAGATCGACCGGCGCCGGCCCCTTGCGACGGACCTCCTGCAGCACCCGGGCGACGATAAAGGCCCCCATTTTGTCGTCAAAGGCCCGCGAAGTCACCATGTCACCCTGGAGCCGTTCAAGCCCGACGGCCATGGTCACCGGATCTCCGATAGCCACCAGTTCCCCGGCTGCGGCCTTATCGGCGCAGCCAAGATCGATGAACTGGTTTTTAAATTTGGTGACCGTGTCGCGGTCTTTTGGCTCAATCATGTGAATCGGCTTTTTGCCCACCACCCCAAGAATCGGGCCGCGAGAGGTGTGCACCTGAACCCGCTGGCCGGGAACCAGGTGCGGGTCGACACCGCCGATCGGCGAAAAGAACAGAAATCCGTTGTCATCGATGTACTTGACCATGAAACCGATCTCATCGCAATGCCCGGCCAGCATCACCTTGGGGCGGTCCTGCCCCTGACCATCGATGCGACAGATGAGATTACCCATGACATCGGTGCGCAACTCATCGGCCACCCCGTCCACCTCACGCCGCATCACACGCTGGGCAGGCTGTTCGAAACCTGAGGGGCTGGGGGTTTCGACGAGTTCTTTTAAAAAAGCGAAGTCTTTATCGTTCATTGCATGTTTTCCTTGTTGGAAGGCAAGAAATTAGCCACGATTGGCACAAATTCATACAAACAATAACTGGGCTTCGCGGCTAAAGCCGCTCCTACACGATCCAGAACCCGCGGTTGCTCTCTGTAGGAGCGAATTTATTCGCGAAGGGTTTTCGACCCCAAAAGCTTCGCGGCTGAAGCCGCTCCACAATCCAAAACCCGCCATCACCCCAGGGCCTTACGCACCAGCGCCTCTGAATTCTTTCGTGCCTGCTCGAACTGCTCCTCGTTCAACCCCGCCCCCAGGGCTATTTTGCGGGCCATGTCCAGCGAGGTCAGGTCGCTGGGGGAGTGGCTGTCGGTATTGACCACCAACTTGGCACCCTGGGCCAGGGCCAGCTTTGCCACATGACCGTTGGTGAGGCTGTGGCCTTTGCGGGTGGTGATTTCCAGACAGATATCGTTCTTGACCGCAAGCTCAACCTCCTCAGGGGTAATCAGGCCGGGGTGAGAGAGGATGTCGATGCCAGCCTCAAGGGCGGCCCGGTTGGTTCCCGGTGCCACCGGCTCTGCGATGGTTTCACCGTGGCAAACCACCAGTCGCGCACCAAGCGACCGCGCCTCAAGGGCACCAGTGGCAATCTGGCCCGGAGGGAGGTGGGTCAACTCGACCCCGGCGATGACTGTAAGCCCCCATTGCTGGCCCAGATCGGCAGCCACCCGCACCAGGCGAGGGATAATCAGATCCATATTGGAAAAATCGGCATGGTCGGTGATGGCGATGGCCCGGTAACCGGCGACCTTGGCCCTGCGAGTCAATTCGGCAGGGACAAGCTCCCCATCACTGAACAGAGAGTGGGTATGCAGATCTATCATGTGACGTCCTCGATGGTTAAAAAATTAAGGCGTGATGGGTGATGTGTAACCTGTGACGAGAAAGAGCGCATTCCAGACCATTGGGCCTTTCACCTTTCACCTTTCACCTTTGACCTTTTACCTGACTTCATTCCTCCGGGCCGGCGAAGCGACTGGCGAAGGTTGTAAGCATTCGTTGCAACTCGGCGCGGTCCCCCTTTCGCAACTGAAACCGCCCCTCCTCGCCATCGGCAAACCCGACCCGGATCACCGGAACCCGCGCCCGGTTTTTAAAATACTCCTCCGCTGAGCCCAGCGTCCCGTTGGCCACCAGAGACACCACTCCGAACAGGCGACGACAAAATGGGGTCCACAGGGGGGCGGCCTCTTCAGTTGCCGGCAGCGAGAATAGTCGCAGGTAAAAGGTATCGCCGACAACCAACCGGCCGATATCTCCCAGGCCCAGCCCCGAGCCGTTAATCTGAAAATCGCTCTCGGGTTCAAACTCGCCAATCCCCTGCAGGGTATTCACAAACTTGCGGATATCCTCTGCAGCAGAAGCCAGAAGAATCAGCTTGGCCGATGCTTCTTCAAGCAGCACGTCGCGCTCCCCCAGATGATCTTTAAGAGCGATAACCTGAGAGGAGCTCAGCAGGGGATTGATATCGGCTTCGGACTCGACGCTCTCATGAAACTGCTCCACCAGGCCCTTTTCAATGAGGACCCTGAGAACTTGCAGAATCTCGAAATCAGGTCGGGGGCAGTGGTCAAGGATATCTTTGACCAGAGAGTAATATTCAAGCAGAACCAGAATTTCCTGGGTCGTCGGCCGCAGCCCTCGGGGCAGGCGGTCCCTGGGGACTTTAAGTTCGAGTAACGCATCGAGAGCCGGCAACTCGGCTGCCTGGGCAAGCATTTCGTCGCTCTGGCGCAGCCCCTCCATGATCAGATGATCCATGGGTGTGGCGATTTGAACCTCGACATCAACCTTCCCAGGCGCAAAACAGAACTTTCCGGACTCCCAACGCAACAGGCGGAAAAAGGCCTTCTCCCCTTCCACCCGACCTACCCTGGCATTGATAACGCAGCCGGCCAGAAGAAAAACCGTACCCCGCTCGCCGTCTTGGCTCAGGGACAAAACGCCGTCCTTGCGGTTCAGACCGAAGATCTGCAACAGATCGACCAGGGAGACCTGGTTGAGGCTGCCTTCGATGTCTTTTTCCTGGCGACTGACCCGCTCGGTGCGCTCTTTGCGGTTGAAATAACTCAGAATGCCGCTCAGCATCTGCTCCGGATTGAAGGGCCGGGTCGTGAAGCGGTCTTTATGTCGCCGAAACCCCTCGACCTGCTCCCCTTCGCTGCCGATGAAGAAAAAGGCCATCGGTTCTGTACGGGGGTTGGTAAGTAGAATCTGCGCAAGCCGTTCGGCAGGCAGCAGCGGCACGTCGGTGTCGACGATCATCAGTTCGGGAAACAGGGTCAGCGAGAGCTCCAGTGCTTTGGCTCCGTCCCCGCACATGTGAACCTCGAAGCCTTCCTGGACCAGGGCTTCTTCCATCCGCCTGACCTCTTCGCTGGCACTGGCCAGAATGATTTTTCGAAACAAGCGCGACATGGCGTATCAGACCTGGGCCTGGAGCTGGTATTGCTCCTGAAGTTTGGTGATCATGTTTTCGACGAAAAAGAAATCAGAAGTGTGAAAGCCGACAAGTTCGTCTCCGCGCTTACGGGCAAACAGGGCATAGGCGTAATCCTCATTGAGATAGAGCAGAAAAGCAATCTTACCGAAATGCCAATCATCGATAAAAATCGGCACAATCCGCTGATAATCCCAGTTAACCCGCCCCTTGCCGCCGAGTAGAAACATCGAAGTGGCCGACTTTTCCACCCCCTCGGCAAACCGCATGGACTGGCGCATCGCCTCAAAATCCTTGCACCCCCGGTAGATGATACCCCGCACCCGCCGCGACTCGACCACCTCGCGACAGAAGGAGCGCATAACCTCGTCAAGACGGGCTTCAGGCATGCGAAAAAACCGGCAGCGAAGCGGTTTTTCAAGGGCGGCCAACCGGGTAGAGAGCTGCAGGTCGTTACCCTCGAAACCGTAGTCTTTTGCGGCGCCCAGCAACTGGCCGACAACCTCCCAGAAAGAGAAGTCGGCCATTTTCTCTCGGTAGTAAAGACTGTCCTTGAGCCTCTCCAGGCGATCCCCGGCAAGGTTGCGCAAATCTTCAAAGGTGGCCCCATCGGCGGGAAAAGAGGCCGAGCGCAAAAAAACCTGAATCGGGTAACTTTTTTTCAGGTCACAGATATTTAACGCACCGTTCAGGGCCTTGCGGATGCGTTTCTGGGTCACCAGGGAGCCCCAGTAGTCGGTCTCGGGCAGCAGGATCAGAAATTCATTAGGGGCGGCCATGGCCATGATGTCGGCATCGCGCAGAGCTGTATTGACGGTTTCGATAATCCTGCTCATGGCCTGGTCAAGGTCCCGGTCGAGAAACCGGCTTGCCAGTTCAGAGTAATTGTCGACAACCAGCTTTATGAACGAAAGGTTGCGCCCGTAGCGCCTGGCCTTGTGCAGCTCTTTTTCAACATGGTCCCGGAAAAAGGCCATTTTGTAGGCCTCGCCCCTGGGGACCCGCAAACTGCTCTGTTCGAGGTTGCGATACAAAAGCACATTGTAAAGAGCATTAGCGGCAAACTCCGACACCATGGTCGCCACTTTGAGGTCTTTGCGGTTAAAGGTCTGGCGTCCTGCCGGGGCCTCGATACGCACCAGCCCCAGCGGCTCCATTCCGGCGAGCAGCGGCACCCAGACGGCAGCCCCCTGCTTTACAAAGGCAGCACTGCCAGAGAGGACCACCCGGCGCTCGGCTTCGGTCGGAGTGAAGGACTCCTCCTCGGCAGCAAGCTTCACCAGCCCCCTGCGGCAGCGCAAACGGTATTGCTGGCCGCCATAACCGGGCAGCCAAAGCACACCACCTTCGGCGCGCAGCAGATCCATCAGGGTATCGAGGACCAGGTCCCCGAGTCGGTCAAGGTCGTGGACTTTGAGAAAGCCGAGACATTTCTGGTAATAGGTGAGGATGGAGAGGAACTCGATGTTTTCATCGACGAGTTTCTTGTGTTCCACCTTAAGTGCCTGGCGAAACATGGTCTTGTTGACCAGAAGCAGGAATTCTTCAGGGTTCAGGGGTTTCAGCAGGTATTCGGACACCCCCTGCTTCATGGCCTGGACAGCCGAACTGACCTCTTTTTCGGCCGTCACCACCATGATTTCCTGGTCGGGATTGAAACGCTTTATGGCTTCAGCAATTTCAACCCCGTTAATCTTATCAATGTTCAGGTCGGTGATGACAAGGTCGAACTCCTCACTGCGTAAGCAGGCCATAGCCTCCTCGCCCAGCGCAGCAGTACGCACATAGTAACCCTCGCCCCCGAGCATTTCGAGGTAAAGTTTACGAAAAAATGGCTCGCCATCAATTGCGAGAATTCGACCTTTTGCCATAACGTCTCAAGGTTCAAGGTTCAAGGTTCAAGGTCCAAGAAAGGATAGTGCCGGAAGGTTTTTGCTTTGCCTTATACCTTTTCCCTTGCACCTTTAACCTTTCTCCTCACTGATTTATCAGTGTACCCAAATGCGAGTTCCGGAAGGCCTTGACGATGCGTACCGGGATGATCTTTCCGATCAGGTCGGTGTCGCCGTCAAAGTTGATGATCCGGTTCCAGGTGGTGCGGCCGGACAACTGACCTTCGCCCTGACGGCTTTGGCCTTCGACGAGCACCTGAAGCACCTTGCCAATTTCAGCCTCGCGAAATTGCTGACTGTGCTCCTCCTGCAGGGCAAGAAGCCGATCAAAGCGGGCCTGCCTTTGTGCCGCGGGCAGATCATCGATCATCTCTGCAGCCTTTGTGCCGGGACGGGGTGAATAGATAAAAGAATAAACATCCAGATATTTCACCTCAGCCATCAGGCTCAGGGTCTCGGCAAAATCCTCTTCGGATTCCCCGGGAAAACCCACGATGATATCAGAGGTCAGGCGGATATCGGGGCAGACATTTTTGAGCCGGCGGACCTTTTCCAGATATGAGTCCCGGGTATAGCCGCGGGCCATCAACTCCAGGATGCGATTGGAGCCGCTTTGCACCGGCAGATGAAGGTGCTTGCAGAGTTTTTCCAGTTCTCCGAAGCAGTCGATCAAATCATCGGAGAGGTCCTTGGGGTGCGAAGTCGTAAAACGAATCCGCTCAATCCCCTCAATGGCATGAACCTGGCGAAGCAACTGGGCAAAGGAAAGCTCTCCAGGCTCCTTGCAACCATAGGAATTGACGTTCTGGCCAATCAGGGTCACTTCCTTGGCGCCGACGGCAGCCAATTCGCGGACCTCGTCAAGAACCTCGCCGCTGGGCCGGCTGATTTCACGGCCACGCACATGGGGAACGATACAGTAGGAACAGAAATTGTCACACCCCTGCATGACGGTGACGAAACGGGTAACCGAATCTCCCTCCGTGCGCTGCGGAAAGAGCTGGAGGCGGGTTTCTTTGTCGAGAAAATCGGTTTCCAGGCATCGCTCCCGCTGCCCCTCGACCTTTTTCACCAATTCCGGCAGCTTGTGAACATTGTGGGTGCCGAACACCAGGTCCAGGTAAGGAAGTTTTTCGAGCAAACGCTCCCCCTCCTGCTGAGCGACACAACCGCCGACGCCCAGAATAAGTGCGGGATTCGCGTCCTTAAGAGGCTTGTATCGGCCCAGGTGCCCATAGACCTTGCGCTCGGCCTTGTCCCTCACCGAGCAGGTGTTAAGCAGAATCAGGTCAGCGTCGGCCGAATCATCCACCTGCCGATAACCGCTTTTGCGCAAAAGATCCACAATACGTTCAGAATCGACCACGTTCATCTGGCAGCCGAAGGTCTCTAGATAAAAACGTTTTTCCATGAACACAGTCAAAAATCCTAACTTCTTTGTAAATAGGGCGCGGGCATGACAACCCAAAGGCGAGGCTTAAACGAAAATGGTAGTCAATAGGGAGGGGAAAAGTCAATTTTAAAAAACGGTGACGAGTGACATGTGGCGGGTAACGAGTAAAAAAATCAATCACTCGTCACTCGTCACTCGTCACCAGATTCTCCGGATCCATGGTCTCCTCGAGCAGGAGGGTCAAGTTTCGCGGATGTTCGATACAGGCAAGGACCAGTAACTTAAGAGGCTCGCCGCGGTAAACTCTCACCGTGCCAACCTCCTTGCCCACGGGCCGCAGCTGAAAATAGGTCACTTCGGCCAAGGGCAATGAATCGACCCGTTGTCGACGTATCCCCCTCACCGTCAAAACCCGGCGATCGCTCACGGCATAGAATATTTTCTCCCACTCGAGGCGGGACCGCACCAGATGACCGATGGAAAGGTACAACCCGACCAGCCAGAAGGGCACGGGCAACCAGGCCATATAGGAGGCATCGTAAACGGCAGCGAGCTGAACACCGATAACCTGCCAATAGATGGCAATGAAAAAAAGCAGCACCCCGAACAGGGAGTGCTTCCAGTTGCGAAAGGTAAAACAGCGCGGCGCCGGCCGCCCCTCCCAGCGAATTTCTTCACCTGCGTCCAGAACCTGAGACCAGTCCATCAAATCCCCCCCAAAGCTTTGGCTTTCGCTGCGGCAGCCCGCCCCAGTTTGCCCTGGGGGTCAGCTTTGGCCACATCCTGATAAAGTTGCGCCGCCTTTTGTTTCTGCCCGGTCTTTTCATAACCTTCGGCAAGCAAAAAACCACCCTGCAACGACGGCAAAAGCTTCATACTCGCTTCGAGTTCTTCAACGGCCTGCTTGTCCTGCTTCTGCTGCAGGTAGACGTACCCCAAACCCATGCGCGACATATAGTAGTTCCCGTCCAACTGCACCGCCCTTTCAAGGTGGCGACGAGCCGACCCCTCGTCCTCGGCCTTCAGGTAGGCCATCCCCAGCCCGGTTAAAATCAGGGCCTCATCAGGAGCGGCGGCAGCGGCCTGAAGGTAGGTCGCAACGGCCTGAGACAGATTCCCCTGGCCTTCCAGTTGCCGGGCCTGGTCGTAGAGATCATAAGCAGCCTGCGTCTGTCTCAACCGGGCCGTAGCAGCCATTAAAGGTTCAGGCAGCAGCATGCTGTTCGGGTTATTCAGAGCCTGACCGTGATGACTGCGAATATACGCCTCATTGGCCTCCAGGCGCTCCTTTGAGAAGGGGTGGGTTCGAAACAGGCCACTCAGCCACATGGGCTCGGCCCCGCCTTCGATCTTGCGGTAAAAAAACTCCTGCAACTGCACGGCGCCGATGGGATTATAGCCTGCGCGAACCATATAATCGATTCCCAGACGCAGACGATCGGATTCCCGCTCCTGCTCACGACTGTAGGAATTGTCCAACAAACTGGCCGCCAACTGCCCGGCCTGCTGGGCTACGGCACTGTAGCCAGTGCCACCTGTCACCCCCGAAAGAACAGAGAGCCCCACATTCAACAGGGTCCCACGCTGCATCCCCTGAACCGAGTGGCGGGCATCCACGTGCCCGACCTCATGGCCAAGAACCGAAGCCAGCTGGGCTTCGTTTTCCAGATTGACCAGAAGTCCGCGACTGATAGCGATGCTGCCCCCAGGCAGGGCAAAGGCATTGGGCGAAGAATCGTTGACCACCTTGAATTCGTAAGGAAGGTTGGACCGAGCGCTGAGCCTGGCGAGGCGTTGGCCGACATTATTAACATAAGCGGCCAATTGCGGATCGTTATACTCTCCCCCCATCTGCTGAAGGGCCGGCCCGAAAGCCTTCTTGCCAATATCAATCTCTTCGGTATCGGAAACCTGCATCAAAGCCAGTTCACGCTTACCGGTCACCGGGTTAACTGCGCAGCCGGCAAGGGCCAGCACTGCAAGAAGCAATGTTGCCGCGAATATCTCGATAAGACGCATCCTGGTGCCTCCTTGAGGAGCAATCAGCTTAAAGCAAAGGGACAAGAAAATTCTAGAACGGTTTGCCGTAGTTGGCAAGCAAACTCC
>CALZIZ010000145.1 GCA_945787465.1 uncultured Desulfuromonadales bacterium | reverse complement strand
TCCCCTTTACACCCATATGCGGCCTGTTTTTTTATCAGATCAAGGCCGGACATTTTGGGCATTCTATTGTCAGTAATCATCAGATCGCCACAGGCAAAATTTTGAGGACAGGTGCAATCTGAGCCTGAGTACAGGGGGCAAGCTAATGGCTCTGGAAAAGCCATTACTTCATGCCCTCTTTGCTGAACAACTAATGAAAGGAGCCTCTGAAGACTTTGTTCCATGTCCAGCACAATTACCCTAAGTTTCATAAATCCTCAAATGGTGCACGACGTGGAAAGTTCATAGTTTTTACACTATACATGATTAGCAAGACAGTCAAATACAATAAAACATACTCTTTCTTATTCATTGATAATAATTAAAAAACTTTTCGAGTCATGATCTTTTGAGAAGGGAATTGTTTTTTCAAAACATGTCATTCGGGGCCATAAGTAGAAGGATTGTTTCCTCCTTCCATTTCTGCCGAGCTGCTTTTTCATGGGTGTTTTTCCCTAGATTACATCAACTATAATACAAAAATATTTTTTTATTTTAACGGCGCAATTCATATAGACCACCAGTTTTTGAACAAGAAAAGCCCACTTGGCGATCTGGGCGGGCTATTCTCGTATTGGCCTCAAAAAACGCTCATAGCAGAGTTAGGTATACTTTTCACGGAATTTCAAATGACAGCCCCTGAGAGAAGTCCTCTCCCAAGGAGGGGATTTAAGCTGGAACGGAAATTCATGGCTGGAGGCTACCTAGTTTCCATCCGGAAACTATGGATGGGACTAGCGCAGTTTTCATATGGGAAACGAGCAAATTTCTGCAAGGTCAAGGAAATCAAGGTCTTGCGCGGAGACGTACATCGTACGTCGCACAAGCACGACCGCAGATTGACGCCGAGATTGCGGAAATGGGCCGTTTCCGGATGAAAACTACCTAGCATGCGTACTCTACATCCAGACAAGACTCGCAAGTTGGCAATGATCAAACGACACATGGCCCGCCGGGTCGAGGTGATAATCGTGGCGGTGCTGCTGGTTGTCGCGCTGTCGCATTTGCTGCGCCTGGTAACTGGTGCCGAACTGATAATTGCCGGGACGGTGATTCCGGTCTGGACCAGTCTTTTTGGCTGCGTCGGTCCCGCAGTTCTGGCCGGGCTCTTCTGGTGGTCGCGGCGCTAATAAAATCCTGATTAGCACCAGGCATCAGACATAGAAATGGCCCACCCGGTTTTCTGGGTGGGCCATTTCTTTTTTCTGGGTCTTTTAATCGACCTGGGAGGGGGGCAGGAGTTGTGGGATACCCTGAAGGATTGCTAAAAATCCGTGGGAAAACATTTCAACACAAAAATAAAGACAGCCCATTCCAAATTTGATGGTTCGTTTTTTTAATTCTGACAAAATCCTTTTTTTAAAAAATTTTTCTTATTTATATAAAATCCGTAAGCAATCTGTAATTGCCTCCGTAGTAAAAGAGAATGCACATCCAAAATAGGCTAGGCCCTTTGCTCAATATTTATCATTCGCATTTTTTGGGCTAAAAAAACGAGCCTTTACCCAAAATAGTTTCTCAAAAAGGAGGCAAGAAATGAGTGAATATCGAAAGCAAGAAGCATTAAAGGCCAGAGTAACTGCTGCTCAAATGGCTGCTGAACGTTCTCTTCCAACCCACGAGGCAAACGGTGATGAACAGCGATATGCCTCGGCTAATTACCCGATGAATTTCACTAAAGGCTTGGAACACGATATCAACACGGGCCTAGTTTCGGACCCACAAGCATTTGAATCCCTTCGAACGGCAATTGATGAAGGTTTTATCGATCCATTCACAACGTCCGTAAGAGCTTCGCCAGACAAGGAACGCCCATGGGAGGCGCCGACAGCGGGCATTGTATACGAACTAGAAGGCCCAGACCCACAGGCAGTAACAATGCCTCCGGCGCCAGCACTCGGAGCCATAGAATTAGCCTATGAAATGGCAGAAGTATACGAACTCGCACTCATTCGCGATGTACAATTAACAGAACTATCTGAGGGCACGACAAATGCCTCGGTGCTAGAGGCGGTTACGCGCTTAAATGCTATTGGCTATGTACTGACAGATGAAGCCGGAAGGCCACGTAAAAACGTTGGGGGTTCAGTCACCCCCCAAACCATATTTCGCGGTTCATCGCCTGGCGTTGAGGTAGGACCTTACCTGTCTCAGTTTATGCTAATAGGGAACGACCAGCCCGGTGACCCAGGTGTATCTCACGGTAAAGTGCAATATGGTGCATTACAGGTTGATCAGCGTGTGCCTGTTGCACAAGCACAAAATTATTTAACAGATTGGAATACCTGGCTTCAAGCCCAGAATGGCCAAGACCTACGAGACAACGCCCACCTTTTCGATGTAACTCAAGACAGGCGTTTTATCACCTTTCCACGTGATCTGGCAACGTACGTACACGACGATGCTTTATACGAGGCATATTTGAATGCCTGCTTGATCCTCTTGTCTATGGGCACGCCTTTTGATCCAGGATTCGCTAAGCTTTCAGGCCAAGGGGAACTGTTTCTTAATAGTCTTGACGTAAATGCTACTTTGAACCTGGAAACTCATGCTCGGCAAGCTGCGGGGTTTGCGCTGTATGGAGGCCCCCATATTCTGACTTTGGTCACCGAGGTTGCAACGCGAGCGCTCAAGGCTGTGCGTTATCAGAAATTCAATAACCACTTGCGACTACGCCCCGAAGCATTGGCGGCCAGAATTCATCGCACCAGTGAGATTGAAACCCAATTCCCGAGTGTTGGCACCCTGTTTTCGAATCTCGCCGATGCAATTGAACCTACAGTTACAGCAGTAACAGCTCTCAACACCGCTGCTGGTGACGCAACCTCTTTACTGCCAATGGCGTTTCAAGAAGGCTCACCGATGCATCCTTCTTACGGAGCAGGGCATGCCACAGTTGCCGGAGCATGTGTGACAATACTAAAAGCATTCTTCGATACCAGTTGTATATTTGTCCGTCGGGGCGCGGAGGATATTTTCAGCCGATATCGGGATGGTGATACTGCAGTTGAGTACACCGGGAGCCCTGATGGCTCGAGTATAGTAGAGGCTACCGGACAAACATTTTTAAGTTTGGAAGGCGAATTGAACAAACTTGCGGCCAATATTTCTATTGCCCGCAACATGGCTGGTGTTCATTATTTCTCCGACTACTATGACAGCTTACGCATGGGCGAAAAAATAGCACTGGGAATACTAGAAGAACAAGCGATATGTTATCCAACAGATCCTTTTGTTCTATCTGTACCTACTTTCGACGGTAAAGTTCATAGAATCGGAAAACGCTAGCGATACAACTAATACTGCGGCATCTCCCTTAGCCTAATCTTTTTTTGACAAGCATAATCGGGATAGGGAGCCGCTCTAGCGGCTCCCTCCCACAGCATCGTACATACAGGTTCATATTGGGCGCCTAGCCTTCAGTGATTACAAGATTTTGAAGAGATTTTCAGGGCCACTTTGATCGCCAGATCAAGTGGCCTTTTCTCATAATGCAGGGTCAATAAGAATTTCGGATTTTGGCCAATCTGAGCAATGCCAAACGATGTGAGAGGATAAACAATAATCTTAACTTGCCTGTTCTCGCGTCGCTGGCAATCTAGGTTTTGCCCGACCATCATCTGAATTCTTCAGTGAACCCCTGGCGCTGGGATTCGCTCCCCAACATCACCAGCTCACAATCCGGTTCAAGAACCGTCGAGGGTGTTGCCGGGACGACTCCGCCATCGGGCAGGCGTATCGCCAGCACGTTGAGGCCGGTCCGCGCCCGGATATGGCTGGTGGACAGGAGTTGCCCAGCCAAGCTCGCAGGCATGGGGAAATAAAAGAGGTCGAAACCCTCACCCAAGATCACGGACTCTCGATGCTGCAACAGCGACATAACGGCCTCGGCTCCCAAAGACGGATAACTCAGCACAAAGTCGGCACCAGCCCGGTGGATCGCTTCTATGTTACGCTCGTGAGTGATGCGGCTGATCACCCGGAGCTTCGGATTCAGGCGACGGTAATACACCGCCAGGTAGATATTCATGGCGTCATCATTCGTGGTGAGCAGCACGCTGGGGGCATCAGCCAACCCCGCACCCATAAGCAGGTCCCGATCAGCCGCGTTGCCGATGAACAACTTATCAGCGACCCCCTCCAGAGAGCACTGCAGAGCCTCCTCGCGCTCGATCATGTGAACGGTCACTCCACGACTCCGGAGGGTTTGGGTGGTGGCACAGCCTACCTTACCGCCACCGATCACGAGTACCGGGTTGAAATTGGTGTTGTAGATCACCAGGTAAGTGTCGAGACTGGCGATCTGTTCTTCGGACCCCATCACCACCGGAAAACTCCCGTCGGCAAGGATGGTATCAGGGGTAACCGGTACCATGCGCCCGCGTTCCCACACCGCCACCACATTCAAGCCGAAGGCCTCCCTCAATTTCACTTCCCTTAAAGGACGGCCGACCAGCGGGGTGTTGTGCACCGGAAACTCCGCGATCAGAAGATCTCCCATCCGTCCGACCACGTGGCAGTGGAGATGCCCGGCGTTGACACGATTGGCAAGGTGTTCCCCAAGCTGGAGTTTGAGGGGCAGAACGTGATTGCTGCCGGTCAGTTCCAGCAGGTCGATGGACTGCTCGTGTTCCGCCACCGCAGCGATGGGCACTTGTGGAGAAAGGTCCCGGATCGTCAGGGTGATATTAGTGTTGATCGTGTCGGCACAGTTGGCGACCACCATCCGGGCATGCTCCACCTGCAACGCCTCGTAGGTCGCCCGGTCCTCCACTCCTCCAGTCACCACTGGCACACCGTCGATATGCAGTTGCACAGCTTTGACCGGGTCCGGTTCGATCACGAAGTGGGGGATGTCGTGCAGTCGTAGCCGCGCCAGCAACGCCGTGGCCAGACTGTCTAGGCCGCACAGAATGACATGACCTTGAGTGCCAGGGGATACTGCCCTGGGCGCATGAAACCGCATTCGGGATTCCATCCACGGTGCGTAGAAGAACCGGATGAATACGAACGGCAGCACGATCAGAAGCAGCACAACGCCGGTCAGGAGAACCACGACACTGAACAGGCGACCCAGATCACTGTGGAAGGTGATGTCGCCGAATCCGAGGGTAGTCATGACCGTGAGAGCCCAGTAAACTCCCGTGACCCAGGAGTGCTCCTGCCCCTCAATGTGGTACATGATCAGGTGGAAGCCGACAGCAAAGAGCGCCACAGTCCCCACCAGCAGGAAAGAATAACTTACCAGCGCCCGAATATTGGGACGGGCGCGCGCCGGGACAAGGAGAGACAGCAACTGGCTCGTAAGAAACTTCATCAGGTATCCTTGCAAATACGGGTCAATCGTGAGAAACAGGCTTATCGCCTGTCGACCAATTTATATCCTTAGAAAACCGTATATCCGTTATTAAGACGCTGTCTCCCGGGTTATTCTCACCTCTATCTCTGACAGTAAAAATCCCCCAAAGGACTGCCGTAACCCGAAGATACCATAGTTGAAACTATTGTCTGTGAAGAATTTGATGCCGGCTGGGGGAATGGCAGCCCGGGCATCACATTGTATTCGTAAGCTCTTCTGTATATAGGATAGTTCGAACGTAGAGTTTCAAATGGGTGAAGATTTCCTACAAGTTACGATATTTAGAACAGGTTCACCCCCCCTTTTTCCTTTTGGCGGCAAACCGGTCGGAAAGAGTACCGACCGCAACAGCAAAGGCGTTGGATTTGTTCCAGGCCAGAAGCACCCGGAAATTGTCATAAACCAGGTAGGCTGGCCCGCCGGGACCATCAGGCATAATCAGAGAGGCATCGAGATCGCGGCTGGGCAGGGCGCTTCCGTTGCTGCGCCTCACCCCAAGGGACTGCCAGCGCGAAAGCGGGAGACGGGTTTTCAGTCCGACCAAGGAAAAATCGAATTTTTCAGGTAACTTTACCGGGCGCCCCCAGGTCTGGTCATCCTGCCATCCAGCTTGTTTAAGGTAATTGGCAGCCGAAGCCAGCACATCGGGGACCGTGTTCCAGATGTCGATGCGACCATCGCCGTCGGCATCAGCCGCATAACGGCGAAATGAAGAGGGCATGAACTGACACTGTCCCATGGCGCCGGCCCAGGAACCTTTCATGCGCTTCAAACGGATGTGGCCTGCGTCGAGGACATGCAGTGCTTCAAGCAGTTCCTTCCGGAAATATGAGCTGCGGCGCCCGTCCTGGGCCAGGGTGACCAGTGACTGAATGACTGGAAAACTTCCGGTGTGCTCACCATAGTTCGTCTCGATTCCCCATAGAGCCACGATGAAGCGCCTCTGCACTTCGTACTTCCGTTCGACTCGACCCAGCCAGGTCGGATAACGGCTCATCATCCTGCGCCCGTTGGCGATACGTTTTTTGCTGACCCGGGCCGAGACATAGTCCTCCAAAGACTGGGTAAACTCCGGTTGGTTTCGATCGAGATCGATCACCCGCGGCAGTGGCTGTTTGACATCAGCCAGGGCCGCCTCCAGGGTCTCTTGCGAAACTCCGGCGGAGCGGGCCTCCAGGCGGAGGTTTTCCAGCCAGACCGCGAAATCATTCTCCGTGTCCTTTGCCGGAGCGCTTGTCGCGAACAACCAGCAAACACTTGTTATCATCAGAATTAGACTGCTGACAGACTTCATTCTCTGACTCCTGCACTGGGGTGTTGGCACAACGAAAAATGGAAGGGTCCGATGGCAGACCCTGCCGTTTACTGTATCAGATTTCTCAGAATAGAAGGCCTTGAAAAACGCTCAGGATGGCGTGGATTTAACCGCTGGAAAGAGGTTGCCGTGACAGTCAATTATTAACCGTACCCCCCCCCACTACTTATCGAACGTTTTTGCGGTTTGACGGTCCTACGTTGCAGTGTATTCAGGACAATTACCTTGCCCCCCGCCGTGAGAATTTCGGGAGATTTGAAAAAACTGGACGGGAAAAAATAGGGAGAAAAGAAATAAGACGGCAATGTCTTCCCTGGTGGGTTGTTTCTTGAAAACCCGGTTAAGTTTCAATCCTTCAGGCCTGACAAAACAATCAGTTAGCCCTGCTGTGATTTTACGAGACAGCAGTGGTTCGAAACCATAAGTAGAGGGATTGTTCCCTCTTTCAATTACTGCCGAGCTGTTTTTCCCTTATCCACCATTTAAAAAATGAAAAACCTCGACGTCTTGACACCTTGACAGGTATCTCTTACATGCATATCATGTGTGATTATTGATACCCTCTTTAGTTTTTCCCTTCTCGCAACATAAACCGAGCTGGCTTTAATACACGATGCCTGTTTCAGCTGAAAAAATCATAAAAGTCCAACAACGGTGGATATTTATCACTGGCAAGGATATCTCTAATTTTTTTCACAAGGTCAAGGGACGCCTCCAAGGGGTCACGGTTTATGCTCTTGTCGGCAAAAGTGGGACAGGAAAGAGTTTCCGTGCAAGGCTGTTGGCGGAAAAGTTAGGTATTTCCTACATTATCGACGACGGTCTACTTATTCACGAAACCAGCATTGTAGCCGGGAGGTCCGCCAAAAAGGAAAAACACTATCTCAGAGCCATCAAAACCGCAATTTTCTCCGACTCTATTCATCGCAGTGAAGTGGTCGATGCCATTCAGAAACATAAAGTAAAAAAAATTCTGTTACTTGGTACTTCCGAAAAAATGGTCGACCGCGTGGCTGAAGAACTGGAGTTCCCCCCCATCAGTCAAGTTATCAATATTGAAGAGATTGCCAGCAAAGAAGAGATCCAAAGTGCGATTAAGTCGCGCTCAGAAGAAGGCAAACACGTTATTGCCGTACCTGCCATAGAAATTAAGCGTGATTACTCGCAGATCCTTTCTGATTCAATCCGTATTTTTTTCAGAGGAAATCGAGGGCCTGGTGAGGGGAAAAAGGTCAGTTTTTTTGACAAATCAATTGTTCAGCCTAATTTCCAAACCAAGGGCAAAACCACCGGTAAGGTATCCATTTCTGAAGCCGCACTCACTGAAATGATCCTTCACTGCATTGATGAATATGACAAAGACGTTCACGTGCTCAAGATTAAAGTCAAAAAGTCCAAGTCGGGATATCGCATCGATCTCTCTGTCGGTGTCCCCTACGGGAAGAAACTAGCCGGCGGATTACATGAACTCAGATCCTACATCCACGATAACCTTCAAAAAAATCCGAAGCGAAAAAAGCGCGCGGATTGGTAAGCAGGGATCTATCCATTGAGCCGGTTCACACAATAACTTGGTTTTTCTCACCCTCCTCATTTTCTAAGCGCCGAACCACCGCACGCGCCATGCGCTCACTGTAAGCGTTCAGTTTCCAGTGGCCGGGGCTCCAACCCTCCACAGGGTAAATAAGGGACACTCCCCCCCCCTAGATTTCCGATAATTCACCGTCTATCGGACACTTTTTTACCGTGTTCGGCGATCACCACATTTTGAAGAGATTTTCAGGGCCATTTTGATCACCAGATCAAGTGGCCTTTTCTCATAATGCAGGGGTTGTAGGAATACAGGCACCCTTACCAAATCGATAGACACAACCGATTTGAAACAATTTGTCGGACAGACTTCGCGTTCGTAACCCGTCCCTAAATTCAGTTTCAACTGCCTCATTGCCTTAAGCCGCCAATTGCCACAATTTCTTCCGAATAACTCCCAAATCGTAGCCCCTGAAAAACATCGGAGTCGATTGCCGGTTTGAATCGAATGCCTGAACGATAGCAACAATAGAAGTCCCTTTCGCGTCTCGCGTGTTGAAAAGCAGCATAAATGTCGTATGATTTTCGAGGCGCTGTACTGTAAATGGTCTTTCCTCTAGAGGTGTTTCGATGAACCGAGTCTCTTTTATGGTACGACGCTTGATGCTGCCTTACCTGCTCTCGTTTCCATCCCTGGCTGTCGAAAAGGAACTAACCCCGATCCCGCTGCCCCAACCTCAGATTGCAGGTGGCAGGCCTCTGATGCAGGCCCTGAATGAACGCAGGACTTTGAGGTGTTATGGTCCGCAACCGTTGCCGTTATCGGTGCTGTCCAACCTGCTTTGGGCGGCATCGGGGGTCAATCGAGCGGAGCAGGGAAAGCGTACCGCCCCCTCGGCACGAAATCGACAGGAAATCGACATTTACATGGTCAGGGCCGATGGCGTCTATCGGTATGATGCAAAGAACCATGGTCTTTGTCCGGTTCTGGGGGTAGATATCCGGACTCTAACGGGGCGAAACAGATTTGTGAGCGAG
>CALZIZ010000144.1 GCA_945787465.1 uncultured Desulfuromonadales bacterium | reverse complement strand
GTCCAAGAGACTCTGTATCTCCATTCAATCCCAGAGATGAAGGAATCGATCGTTGAAGGGATGAAGACCCCCGTCGATGAATGCGACGAGGAACTTGATTGGTGAGCTGGCGAATCGTTTATACCAAGCAGGCACAGAAGGACGCGAAGAAACTATCTGCATCGGGAATGAAGCCGAAAGCCAAAAAGCTGCTTGATATCCTTGCAGAAAACCCATACCAGACACCTCCGCCGTATGAAAAACTTGTCGGTGATCTGGCTGGAGCTTATTCCCGCCGGATCAACATACAGCATCGGCTTGTTTACCAGGTCTTGGAAGACATAAGGACGGTGAAGGTGCTGCGAATGTGGACGCATTACGAATAGTTGTTGAGCATCCTACATTTCACGCATTACAGGACCCGGTGCGGAGGGTTTGGGGGCGCGTCCGATAAGTCGTCTCATATTCAGATCCTAGATTGAGAGCTCATAGCCGTAGCTATGGGCCGAAAAGGAGCCGAAATATGGGCCAAACAGCTGGGTTTGCAGCCGGTCTCTAATTGTCGGACAGCCTCCTAGGGACTTATAGGGCACCGAAGGCGCCGTTTACCCACCATGCACCACCCGAAAAGCAGGCAAGAACAGCGAGCCCCTCCAGGTCTTAATGACTTGGAGGCTTTTGCTGTTTCAGGGCGGGATTATAAACACGATAAGTTAATTAACCCCTTGATTTCACCTCCAGGGCCCTTTCAATAGGCTCTGTTATCGTTCAGTGTTGATCTTAGTCTTCACCCCAGGGGGCCACCTCTGCCCTTATCGCCGCAGGTTACGTAACTTCGACCATGGTCCGCTCCTTGGTCTACATCAGGGGCCCTCATAGCGCGTGCACCGCAACCTGGATGGCATCGGCGACAGCCGCATCCTTCACCTCGATCTGTACCCCCTCGCTCTGCGTGCGATCGGCCAGCACCGCGCAGACGCAACCCGCGGCGAACCCGTAGACCAGGCCGGAAACGAAGAGTGTGGCTGCCTCCATCTCAACATTTATAATATTGAGGTCGCGGTACTCGTCGATCATACCGCGGAGCCGGCGCAGGAGGTTCGGGTTCGCTCCGCCGGTGCGTTCTTGTCCCTCGTAAAACGTGTCGGTACTGGCGGTGACGCCGATGTGAACCGCTCTTTCGACGCTATCGGCCGCTGATTTCAGAGCCACAGTAACAAAGGGGTCCGCCGCCGCGGGAAATTCGGGCGGCGCGATGTCGTTAGCGGCTCCCTGGTTGCGGAGAGCGGCGCTCGAGATCACCAGGTCCCCGGCTCGCACGTGATCCTGAATGGAGCCGCAGGTGCCGACCCGGATCATCTTCCGCACGCCGATCTGGTGCAGCTCGTTAACGACGATCGATAAGCTGGGCGCCCCCATTCCGCTCGTACTGCTGAGAAAACAAAGCCCGTCCCTCTCGCGTCGGCACAGATAGCTGTTCAGGCCGCGATTCTCGCTGAGCACACGAAGACACTCAACCCCGGGGGTCTGCTGGGCGATCACCCGGGCCCTTTCCGGGTCCCCGGACAGCAGGGCCACCCTGCGGTATTCAGCCGGCAGGTTGGCTTCTCCAAAACCAAGATGGTACATGTTCTCCTGGGACATGGCGCGCTATCTCCTCTCCTGATAATACCTTTGACAGGCTCCTGAAATGTCATACGGAGTGTGGCTCGTACGCCGTTAAAAATCAACACCAAGCCTTAACAGAGCCTTTCAATATGGCCCCACCTGCAAGGCGGGTAGGTGACCACGGCGCCCTTAAAAATTGTCACCGTTTTGGCATTCTAGAAATCAACTACACCTCTAAGTGTTTGTTATGGTGATGTTTATCGTCTTCATTTTGTCGCCGCACCACTACTGAAATTATCATATAAGCGGGTCCATGCCGCTGGTTGCCGCCAGCAGCCTGCGCCCGCTGGGAAGCTGCAGCAGGTAGCTGTTGAGGCCCCGCTTTGTCGAGAGCTCGCGAACCAGGCTCACCCCTTCGGTGCGGCGGGCAATGCCCTCGGTGCGATCGGGGTCGCCGCAGAGCAGGGCCAAGGTCGGCGGGTCATGGCCGAGGTCGGCTCGGGTAATACCGATGTGGTAGAGGGGGGCGTCGGGCATGGGTGGCTCCTTTTGTTAGGGGGCTGCGGAAGGGTGAGTTAGCCAAATTAAAACCTTCGCGGCTGAAGCCGCTCCTACATCGAGGGGGCATCAGCGTCTTGTCCCTGTAGGGCGGATCTAGCGAAGCGGATCCACCGGGGTCCGTCGAGATCCGTTGGATGAAACCATGGTGGGTCCGTCGCTGCGCTCCTTGACCCACCCTACAGGGGCCCTGCATTGTTGGGGGCAGTTCGGAGCGGCTTCATCCGCGAACGCTTTCAGGGCCTGACCGTACATTGTCGATATCAAGGCTTGTCCAGCCTCCTTAGACCCAGCGCTTTTGCCTTGGCGACGGCGGCGCGAAACTCATCTTTGCTCAAGCGGCGGTCCAGGCTCGAGTATTCGTCGGCCCGGTAGCAGGGGCGGTACTGGTCCATGAGATTGAGGTAGGTATTTACCGAGATGTCCCGTGCGATGAACTCGAGGATCGTATCGGTGCCGGCCAGGTTGTCGGGCAGCACCAGGTGGCGGATCAGCAGGCCGCGCCGGGCGATGCCGGCATCATCGAGGACCAGGTCGCCGACCTGGCGGTGCATCTGCTGAACTGCAGCCCGGTTGACCTCGGCGTAATCCCCGACCCCGAGCAGGGGGCGGGCCACGGCCGAGTCGGCGAATTTCATGTCCGGCATGTAGATGTCGACCACCCCCTCGAGCAGGGCCAGGGCCTGGGGGCTGTCGTAACCGCCGGTGTTGTAGACGATGGGCAGGTGCAGGCCCTTTTCGGCGGCGATGAGAAGGGCCGAAAGGATCTGGGCCACCAGGTGGCTGGGGGTGACCAGGTTGATGTTGTGGCAGCCCATGCCCTGCAGCTCGAGCATGACCTCGGCAAGCTGCTGCGGGCCCAGTTCGCGCCCCTCGCCCTGCTGGCTGATGTCCCAGTTCTGGCAGAACACGCAAGCGAGGTTGCACCAGCTGAAAAAGATGGTTCCCGAGCCGCCTCGACCGACCAGCGGGCGCTCTTCGCCGAAGTGCGGGCCGAAGCTGCAGACCTTGGCCTTTTTGCCGCTTTGGCAGGCCGCGCCTTTGGTGGAGAGCAGGCGGTTGACGTGGCAGCCGCGGGCGCAAAGCTCGCAGCGCTCAAGGTGCTGCATGGCTCTGCGGGCTCGCTTTTTCAGTTCGCCGCCGGCCAGTAGTTTCAGGTATGCCGCCTCGAAGGTCTCGGCCATGGACTGCTATCCCACTCTGACAAAATCGTAACGCTCGAGCATCTGCCGGGTCAACAGACCCACCCCGCAGCGATCACCGATGGTTTCAACGACGATGACCGCATCGGGATGCTCGAAATCGATGTGCGCCGTCTGTCCCGACTCTGCCAGTTCGTTTTCGATAAAGGCATCGATTGCCTTTTCGGCCTCGGGGGAGACGATCCTGCCCTTGAAGCCGCGGCGTTCGAGGCGCACGTAGAAGCGCTTGCCGGGCAGTTGCGCCACATAGGGACGCACCGCTTCGCAGGCACCTTCGACGAAGTTTTCAAGGGTGAAATGGAAGATCCTCTCTACGGGCAGTAACCGCCCTAGGTCCTGAAAGGCCGTCATCTGGCCGGCCCGCTTCTGGAGCACCATCTCCAGAAATGCCGCGGGGTCTTCGACCTGACCGAGGATTACGCCGAGAAACTCGGTTTTTCTGAAATCTCCGTAGAGTTCGAGCTCCCGGATCAGGTGAATAAAGCTGCCGCCGCTGTCGAGGGTGGCGACCAGGTTGAATTCCCACATAAGTCACCTCCTAGATTCCAGTCTAGCCAAGGAGCCCGGGATGGCAAGTGGGGGGCCGAGGGCTAGAACTGGGGTATGATTTCCTGGATTAAGACGTGGGACCAGTAGGCGATGATGCCGGCAATGCTCAGGCTTCCGGCTCCGACCAGGGTCAGGGCCAGGGCGTGGGTCTTCTTCTTGACGCGCCAGCATAGAAAAGCAAGCGTCAGGCAGAGCAGGCCGAGGGGAATAAGCAGCAGTAGGATCATAATGAAGACGTTAAATACTACGAGGCAAAGAGTTAATGGGACCGCTGCACCTCGACCAGTTCGAGGCGTTCGTCCGAGGTTTCCAGGTAGCGGGTGAGAATTTTGTAGCTGTCCAGATCGAAACTGAGTTGAGCCGTGTTCTGAAGCAGCTCACCCAGATCTTTTTCAGAGTTTGCGGTACCGAGGTAACACCAGTTTTCAAGCAGATGATGATCGGTGCGCCCTGTTTCCGCGCAGGCTTCGCGGATGGCCACCGGCCCCGAAAAGGGCCAGCTTTGCACCCGGTGCGCGGTAAGCGCTCCGGTCAGTCGCCCTTGGTGCTCGTTTTGGCTTTCGAGGCCGACGCAGGCGCCGCGGCACTTTTTGATCTGGTAACCGAAACAGGGACCAGGGCCCGACTCGAGGCCGAGAATCTTGGCGCACAGGCCGTGTTGGTGTATTTGCTCGCGCAAAAACCTCTCGGCCTCGGCGCGGCTGCGAAAAATCCCGTAGAGTTGATCCGGGCCGAGTTGTTCCAGGTTCTGCAGCCTCACTGCTTCGGTGCCTTCGGCAACCCGCAGCGACCAGAGGCTTCGGTTGCGGCGCAGCAGGCGGTTGTGGATCGGCATCAGCTCTTTGACCTGCCTTGCTTCGAGCAGCAGGGCGCCGAGTTCGCCTGCGGTCTCCAGCCAGTCGATGCGGCGAATCTGCCGGGAGAGTCGCAGATCCTTGTGGCTGCGGTGGTCGCCCGAAAAATGGGAGAGCACCCGGGATCGCAGGTTGACGCTCTTGCCGACGTAAAGCGGGGTGTCGTTTTCGCCGAAAAAGCGGTAGACCCCGCAGCGTTGCGGCAGCCCCTGCAGCTGCTCGGCGCTCAGGTGCGCGGGCAGGCTCGGCTGCTTGAGGATCTGGGCGACGGCGACCTCGATGGCTTCGGGGGCGTGCTCGCGGTGAATCACCTGGACGAAATCCCAGAGCAACCTGGCATCGTCCAGGGCTCGGTGACGGGCCTGGCAGTTCAGGCCGTGGCGCTCGATGAGGGCATCGAGGCCATGGCGACGGTGCCCGGGGTAGAGCTTGCCTGAGAGCTTGAGGGTGCACAGGAGCCGGGGGGCAAAGTTAAGGCCCAGGCGGCGGAATTCGTTTTTCAGAAAGCCGTGATCGAAGCGCGCGTTGTGCGCCACCAGCAGCTTGCCCTGCAGTCGGTCGCGCAAATCCTCAGCCAGATCGCAGAACCGAGGGGCCTGCTTGACCATGGCATCGCAGATGCCGGTGTAGTTCTGGATAAAGGGCGAGATGGGGCGCCCCGGGTTGACCAGGCTGCTCCACTGCTCAACCAGCTCGCCTCCTGCGACCTCGCAGAGGCCGACTTCGATTATCCGGTCGCGGGTGGCATTGGTCCCGGTGGTTTCGAGATCGATAAAGACCAGGTTTTCAGTCAGCATGATGCCCCCAGCATCGCCTTTTGGTACGGTCCGGGTCAAGTCTTAACCATCTGACAGAGAAAACCGAAATTGAGCCACCAAGGCACCAAGGAGCCCAGGGAATTCAGAAGACAGAAGATAGAATGAAAAGCAAAAAACAACGGGAGACCGGGTCAATATATTCTGCCTCCTGTATTCTCAATTCTGTATTCTTTCAACATACAAGGCACGGAGACACCAAGAAACCCAAAATCTTCATAAGGCAATGCCACAAGACTTGAGATTGGTTTTTTCTTGGTGCCTTGGTGTCTTGTATGGTGTTTTCAGTGGTGGGGCTGGCTCCACTCCGTTCGGAGTGAGCCTGTCGAAGGCCCTGGAAGCGTCTGCTGAACCAATGCTTCGACAGGCTCAGCATGAACGGCGGGCAAATAAGTTTCTCGCTGTCCTTGGTGTCTTGGTGCCTTGGTGGCAAAAATTTGGTTGGGTTTGAAAACCTGGCCTTTATCCAGGTCCGCCCTGCTGAAAGAAGCGCCCGATTTCGCCGAAAACCTCCGTCGTGGGCGCCGCGACCACCCGGGCCTCGGGGAGCGAGCGCAGAAATGTGCGGCCGTAGCCCTTTTTCACCACCCGGCTGTCGAGGATCAGCACCACGCCGCGGTCGTCGCGGTGGCGGATGAGGCGGCCGAAGCCCTGCTTGAACTTGATGACCGCCTGGGGGACGGTGTACTGCATGAAGGGGTCGCCGCCGGATTTCTGGATCGCCTCGGCCCGGGCTTCGAGCACCGGTTCGGTGGGCACCTTAAAGGGCAGGCGGGTGATGATCACCTGCTCGAGGGAGCGCCCGGGGACGTCGACCCCCTCCCAGAAGGAGTCGGTGCCAAAGAGCACGCTGGAAGGGTCCTGGGCGAATTTTTTCAGCAGCCGGTGGCGGTTCTCCTGTCCCTGGCGCAGGCTGGGGCAGCCGTGGGCGGCCAGAATCGGGGCGATCTCGCCGTGGACCTGGCGCAGCAGCGAATAGGCGGTAAAAAGCACAAAGGAGCGCCCCCCGGCCGCGAGGATCGAACGCTCGCTCAGGTCGCGGACCATCTCGGCGTAGCCCGGGCGGTTCGGCTCGGGCACATCGGTGGGGATCGCCACCAGGGCCTGGTTGGCAAAGTCGAAGGGCGAGTGCAGCAGCAGCTCGCTGACCCGGCCCGGCTCGGTCAGATCGAGCCCGACCCGGCGCTTGAGGTAGGTAAAAGAGTCGCCCACCGCCAGGGTGGCGCTGGTCAAAACCACGGTGTTGAAGCGGTCGTAGATCGCCTCCTTGAGGCTCTCTGCGACCTCAAGGGGCGCGGTGCTCAGGCGGGTGATGACGCCGCGGCCGCGGCCGATGCGCCCCTGGTTGACCTCGAACCAGGCGCAGCTTTGGGCATCGTCGGCAATGAAAAAGCTCAGATCGCCGGCGATCCCCTCGAGGCGCCCGGCCTGGCCGCGCAGGTCGGTGAGCTGGGAGGAGAGCTTGTCGTAGACCTCTTCGGGCAGCCGCCCGCACTGCTTGAGCAGCTGACGGATCTCTGAGGCGAGCAGGCCGGTCTGCTTTGAAAGCTCCCGCACCTTCTGGCTGATGGCGGCCCAGGCGCCGCCGCCGGTGAAGGCGGGGACCAGTCGATATTTGAGGCTCTCCCGGTCGTCGATCCGGCGGCCGAGGGCGTCGGCAAGCTCCTGGCCGATTTCCTCCAGGTCCTTGACCGATCTCTCGTAAAGGCCCTGGCGGGCGACGATGATGTTTTCGATGCGGCCGTGCAGGTCGCGGTAGAGGGCGTCCTCGCTGTCGGGCAGCTCTTTGGCCAAAGCCGAGAGCAGCCGGGGCAGCAGGCCCTTGTCCGGCTTGCGGGGGTGGCGCAGCCGGTTCAGGGGGCGGGCGAAGGAGAAGCGGCTGACCTGGGAGGCGAAAAAGTTGGTGGCCACGTCCTCGAGGTGGTGGGCCTCGTCGAGGATGATGCGGTCGAAGGGCGGCAGCACCGCGGCGGCCGAATAGTTGTCGGTCTGGTGGCGCAGGGCGAGGTCGGAGAGGAGCAGGGCGTGGTTGACCACCAGCAGGTGGGCCTGGGCCGCCTGGCGGCGGGCTTTGTGAAAGAAGCAGCTGGCGAACTTGGGGCAGCGGGCCCGGCCGCACTGGTCGATCTCGCAGCGCACCTCCTCCCAGACCTGGTCGCGGGGGATGAAGTTGAGCTCCTCCCTGGAACCGTCGCTGGTCTTTGCGGCCCATTCGAGAATCGCCGCCAGCTCTCCGGAGAGCTCGTCGTCGAACAGCCCCGGCTCCATGCGCGCGGTCTCGGTGCGCCTCTGGCAGAGGTAGTTGTTGCGTCCCTTGACCAGCACCGCGCGAAACTCAAGGCCGCTGGCCCGCTGCAGAAACGGCAGGTCCTTGCGCACCAGCTGCTCCTGAAGGTTGATGGTGTTGGTCGAAACCACCACCCGCTCTTCGTTGGCCAGGGCCCAGAGCAGCGCCGGGACCAGGTAGGCGAGGCTTTTTCCGGTACCGGTGCCGGCCTCGATGACCGCCAGGCGGCTCTGGTTGAAGGCCTCGCCGACGGCAAAGGCCATGCGCAGCTGTTCGGGGCGATCCTCGTAGCCGGCCAGGGTGCGGGCGATGACCCCCTCGGGCCCAAGCAGGCCGGCGATGGCCTCTGCTCCCACCAGCTGTTCCTGGCGCGGAGCGAAGGCCTCGACCACCTTGTACACAGTTTCCACAGGGTTATCCACAATGTAGAAACCGACCCCCAAAGCCCCCATCCGCGAGGCGATTTCGACGTCGGGGACGGAAGGCTCAAGCTGCCCCGAGGGGTGGTTGTGGATGACCACATCGCCGTAGCTGCAGCTCTGCAGTATGGCCGGCACGGCATCCTCGCGGCCGCGGGCCAGCACCTCGACCTCATAGACCCGCAGTTCGGTATCGGTGCGGCCGAGAAAAAAGACTTCGTTGCCGCGGGCCTCGGCGATGGCGTGGCGCATAAGATGCCGGCAGTCGGCGGTAATCGGTTGATCCATGAATACTGCTCCTTGGGAGGCTGCCGGACTTAAGTAAGGGCAGGATAAAAGGGAAGGGTAAGAGCTTGTGGAACAAACACAATTTTTCGTCGGGGCCTTGTCTTTGAGGTTTTTTACGCTATTCATTTTAGACTGTTAGTGCGGCATTTCCTGAGCACCTTTTCGGTTCCGTGGCTTTTCGCATCACCTGCCGGCTGCGCCTTTTACCTCCCCCAGAAGATCAGGAGGCCTTATGAAAACGGGTATCCGTTCCCTGTTCCTGCCATTGATCGTCCTGCTGACGTTACTGCTGGCCTCCGGCCCTTCAGCCGCAGCGGAACTTCATCTGCAGTCCGATACCCTGGTGCGCTTCTTCGAGCGCGACACCTCCACCAAAGAGGATGTTTTCGTCGCCCCGGCCTACGAATATCTGCAACGGCTGGGGACGGGCCGATGCCGGCGACGGTGACTTTTTCGCCGACGACACGGCAGGCGAGATCCTCTACGGCTACCTGCAGTACCGCCACCCGGGCAGTAACGCTGCGTTGCGCCTCGGTCGCCAGTACGTTTTCGAGGGGGTCGCTGATGAAAGTGTCGACGGGCTGCGCATTTCAAGCGACCTGACCCCGTATTTTGCTTTTTCGGCGTACGGCGGCTATCCTGCAGCCCTCGACTCGACGCAGGGACGCAGCGGGGACAGCATTTACGGCGGGCGTCTCTCCCACCACCTCAAGTCCCTCTACGATATCGGTTTGTCCTACAAGTCGCTCGACAACGACAGCGAACTGGCCGAGGAGCGCCTGGGGATTGATTTTTACCTGGGGCTGCCCGGCGGGGTGAACTTCAACGGTTTTTCGGTGCGCAACCTCGATACCGAGGGCTGGGCCGAGCACTCCTATGAGCTGCGCTTTGCCCTGGCCGAGATCCTCTTTCGCCCCTTCTATCAGCAGTTTCAATACGAGGACTATTTCAATACTGGCGCCAAGAGCGCCAATCCCTTTCGGTTTCTGGCCGGAACCGGCGAGGAACTGACAGTTTTCGGCGCAGAGGGCACCTGGTCTGCTACCGAGCAATGGGATCTGGGCCTCAAGGTCAAATCCTACGACTACAGGTCGGCGGCGAGCTGGGCTACATGGACGGCGATGTTGCCGAAAACACCTATCTGCTGGCCAGGGCCTTTTTCTACTGCGAGGGCATCGCTCAAAAGCTGCCCCTGGCATTTTTGACCGGGGATGTCGTTTATGTCGATTATGACCAGGAGATCGATAGCTCCGGGGAGGACCGTTCGCTCTTTGTCTCGCTGGGCCTGGGCAGCAGGTTCTTCAATGACGCCCTGGAATTGAAACTGTCCGGGGATTACAGCGCCGACCCCTTCTTTGACGAGGACCTGCGGGGGCTCGTGGTGGGTACCCTGGTGTTTGACCGTTGATCGTTGATTTTTTTCCTCTGAGAGGAGTTGCCACCATGCGCAAGAGAGTCTCTTTTCTGATCCTTTGCCTGGCTTTGCCCCTGAGCCTGCTGACCGCCTGTGTTTCGCTTAAGGGGGGGCTTGAGCTTCCCGCCCGGCATCCGGCGGAGGCCGAATTGCCGCCGGGGCCTCCCAGCTGTACCGATTGCCACGAGGCACGCAGCGAAGAACTTGCCTTCGAGCGCTACAACCACACCCCCTATTTTATGGATAACCACCGCCAGCAGGCCTACCAGAGCGAGCAGCTTTGCAGCATCTGCCACCAGAGCAGCTTCTGCAATAACTGTCACGCGGTTCGGGTCGAGCTCAAACCTTCAATCCGGAATCAGACCGATAACGACCGCAGGATGCCTCATCGGGGGGATTACCTGAGCCGGCATCGCATTGACGGACGTATAGATCCGACCTCCTGCTTTCGCTGTCATGGCAATCCGAAGACGTCGAGAACTTGCGTGGCCTGTCACGGCTGAGTAAAGGAGGCCTGAACCATGAAAAGATTTGCCGGTTTATGTTTGCTGCTTGCACTCCTAACCCTGGTCACGGGCTGCTCGGACCATAACTCAAACTCCAGCCTGACCACCGAGCCCCATCCTGCGGGCTGGGTGTTGAGCCATCCTTTGCAGGCTTCCCAGGATTTGGAGGGCTGCCAGCTCTGCCACGGGGCCGATTTTTCGGGTAGCGGCGCTGCGGTAAGCTGTTTCTCCTGCCACATCGACGGACCGCCCTTCGGCATTCATCCGGCAAGCTGGGCGCAGGACGGGGCATTTCTGTCCCACTTCTCAGGGGATTCCTTCGCCGCGGAGTTTAGTTGGACAAGTTGCGCGGCCGCCGCCTGTCATGGCACCGATCTGCGCGGTGGCAGCGGTTCGGGCGAAACCGGCCCGAGCTGCTTCTCGGCCAGTTTCACCAGCGACTCCGGAGAGGTCTTCGCATCCTGCCATGCCACCGGGCCGCCGCCTCCCGGAAGTCATCGGGGGGTAAACTACAGCGGCCCAGGTTTTCATGGCCCCGATGCCAAGGGTGTGGATGGCGAGGGGCTGGGGCAAGTTTATTGCCGCAACTGCCACGGTCGCCCGAGTCGGACCTTCGATGGCGGTTTCGTTGCCGACCCAGCGATTCTGGATCGGCCCGGCGGCAACTGTTCGGCGGCAGCTTGTCACCCCGCGGCCAAGGCCCACCCAACCAACTGGCAGGGCGAAAATGATCCAGACCTCAACTATCTCGCCAGTCACCGGACGGTGAATTTCGATGTCATCGAGACCGGCTGTGCCCTGTGCCACAAAACCGATGCGGCAGGAGCAGGACCAGAGCCAGGGGCGCCGAGCTGCTTCTCTGTCAGCTTCACCAACGCCGACGGCAGTGCCAACAGCTGCCACGCCAGTGGCCCGGCTGCTCATCCGCTGCCCTTTGCCGATCCGGCCGACCATGGTCCTGCGGCCAAAAACAACCTGGCCGACTGCCAGCGGTGCCACGGCACCCCGGGGACCACCCTCTTTGACGGCGGCATCGCCACCACCGCCTGCTCGGCTGCGGCCTGTCATCCTGCGGCCGGGGCCCATCCCAGCGACTGGCAGGGCGAGGGGAGCTTCTCACACCGCACCTCCGGCAACCAGGACCAGGCCTGTGTGATCTGTCACGATGTGACAGAGGGTCGCGCGGCGCCAAAACCGGCCTCGCCGAGCTGCTTTTCGGCGACCTATACAAACACCGACGGCCAGGCCCGCAGCTGTCATCCGGGCGGACCTGGAGCTCCGCACCCCGTGCCCTTTTTACCTCCGAGCCTGGCGATTACCGCCCATGGCGCCGAGGCCAAGCAGGACCTGACGGTCTGCCAGGCCTGCCATGCCACCCCGGCTGACGGAGGCGCCGGGAGCAACCCGCGCTTCAACCTCCCCCGGGGCAATCTGGGCACCGGTTGCGAGGCTTCGGGTTGCCATCTGGAAAATTACGCGCATCCCGAGGTCTGGCGCGGTCCCGATGCCACCAGCCACCAGACTGCGGGCAATCAGACTGTCGCCTGCGCCCTGTGTCACGGGCTCAACCTGAACGGCGGGGTCGGTCCTGCCTGTTCCGACTGCCATACGGCCGGCAGTCCCGATATTAACAACCGCTGTATCTCCTGTCACGGCAACCCGCCCGACGGGACGATCGCGCCCAATATCGCCGGCAGCCACGCCGTGCACAATGCCCTGCCCAAAGTTACCGGCATATGCGACAGTTGCCATAACGGCCAGGGCAGCCAGACCCTGAACATGTTCAACGGAACGGTCAACCTGGTCTTCCTCTCGGCTTACAATGCCCGAAGCGGCGCGGCCAGCTTCGATGCGACGGCCAAGACCTGCTCCAATGTAAGCTGTCACGGTGGGCAGCAGACGCCCGACTGGGAGACGGGGAGTCTGAACGTCAATACCGGCTGTTCGAGTTGTCACGAGGCGGCGCCGGTCCAGTTCAACAGCTTCCGCAATGATGAGGATGAACAGCACAATTTCCACCTGGGAGAGACCGATCCCTTTGACGGTCAGCTGATTTTCTGCACTGACTGCCACAATGTTACGAATCTGGCGATTAACCACTTCACAAACCTTGACACCCCTGCGATGGAGGGGCTGGCAGGGGGTACCGTTGGGGGGGGCGGCACGCGAATCAATAGCAATGGCTACGACGACGGCACGAACTCCTGCGCTCCACAGTGCCACGGCGGGGAAACCTGGTAGAAAGGGAAGCGACCCGTAGGGTGGTCTGCGCCCACCACCTCGCAAACGGCTGGGACGACCCATGATCTGTGGGCACAGCCCACCCTACGAAAACCACCTGGCAACCAACAGTTCCGCAGGGTGGATCAAGCGCAGCGAATCCACCATCCCGAATCGCTCCGGTGGTCGGTTGGTGGTGGGTCCGTCGCTTTCGCTCCTTGATCCACCCTACGACTGCAGCCCGAGATTCGCAAGATATGCACGACGCGTAGGGGCGCCCATTGTGGGTGCCCGCATTTCGGTGGGGCCATGCGGTCCCGAATAGTGATACAATGCTGTGGTGGCAAAGAAAACAGGGCACCCACAAGGGGCACCCCTACAGGGTCTTATCCAAAGCTCTGCTCTGTCCGCTCAATAATTTCATCCTGATTTTTGGGAGGGGGGAAGAAGGGCACGCCTTATGAAATCTCATGGTGACGCCGGTGCAGCCACAATGCGCTGAATGGTGCCGGTGGTGAGATCGAGGACGTAGAGTTCGCCGTCGTTGCCCTCGGCAAAAGATGAGATGCTCAGGGTGCTATCGATGAGTTTTCGGGGTGCCGCCACGGCTCCGGGGTCTGTGATGATCCCCCAGATGGTGCCGCTGCAAAAGTCGCCGTAAAGGTAGGTTCCGATCAGGCCCGGCAGGGTCGCCCCGCGGTAGACGTAGCCGCCGGTGATCGAGCATCCCTCGGCATGGGAGTATTCGGCCACCGGGTCGATGAGCCCGGTCGAGTCGCAAGTTGCGGCGCTAAAGCAGTGGGCTCCCTCTCGGATATTCCAACCGTAATTGCCGCCCGGGACGATCCGGTCTACCTCTTCCCAATCCCCCTGTCCCACATCACCAGCCCAGAGTTCACCCGTAGTCAGATCAAAGCTCCAGCGCCAGGGGTTGCGCAAGCCCCAGGCGAAAATCTCCGCCCGGCCGCCACCGGCGGCAAAGGGATTGTCCGTCGGGATGGCATAGGGGGCGGCACCGTCGACGTCGATGCGCAGCATGGCGCCGAGCAGGTTGGATTTGTTTTGGGCGTTGCCCTGAGGGTCGCCGCCCGAGCCGCCATCGCCGAAGCCGATGTAGAGAAAGCCGTCGGGACCGAAAGCGATGTTGCCGCCGTTGTGGTTGAAAAAGGGCTGTCCGAGGCGGAGCAGCACCTGCTCCGAAGCCGGGTC
>CALZIZ010000143.1 GCA_945787465.1 uncultured Desulfuromonadales bacterium | reverse complement strand
TGCACACAAACTAGCCAGAGCGGCGTATTACATCATGAGAGATCAGGTACCTTTTATGCCCGAAAAGCTATTTCGATAACGAATGGGATGGGACGGTGAACCTGCCCCTGTGTTGGTTCAACCACGTATCCAGATTGGAATCCGTTCCATCCCACTTATTTTTGTAATCAGCATTTTTGCTGCCCATGTCGTGAGCCACAAGCGCCTGGTTAACAACCATCAGTCCTGAAAACAACCATTTGGACGCGACATGGAACCGAAGGTTTTCTGGTCCGTCTGACGACGGAAAAGGTCAATTCAAGAAGATAATTGGAAAAGACCTTAATCCTGATGGGTGACTGGCGCAGCAAGGCTGACGCTTCAACACTTCGAAAACTTCGGCAATGGCATCATAGATGCGGGTGATTACGCTTGACCCGAAACTAAGAGAAAAGCGTTTTTCTCTTCTATGGGATATTTATGCCCCTTGACCCGGTGCCTTTAAATGGGTGACACAGGCCCCCTGTATCCCCCTGCCTTTGCTTCGGTGTGATAGTTTCGAAAATATTTCCGTTTCGGTTTCCTGCTGAAGCGTGGAGATTCGGCCAAGGCGATGGCTATCAGGGGGAAGGGGGATTCGCTGTGGTATCTCCTAGAGTTGCTACTGCAGATCGATCTGAACCTTTTGCTCAGAACCAAACCGCCCTTCGATCAGAGTTTCCTGCGTTCATGCGAGTTGAAGCTGCATAAGCGAAGCACATGCAGCATACCCACTGATGTCTGGAACAATTCTCAATTCGAGTGCCTTCACGCCGTTGAGTTCAACCTTGTAGTCCTCTACCTCCTGGACTGTGCTTGGCGGGCTAAAACTAAACTGCTGGCGCACAATTTCCCGGTAATTCTGCCGGCCATCCATTGACCAGCGCAGCACGAACTCTTGCGTACGGGCCTGATTTTTTTCCTCGAATTTCAGGTGGATTCGCCTGATCTTCAGCGGTTCGGCAAAGAGAAGACGGACCGTCTGCTCCCCGGGGTGCATCGCCCGCCAGCCCGGCCCGGTGCCGGGAATGATGGCTGACTCGATCGGGTAGGCGGCATTTTCGGAAGAGATCTCGATCTCCGCGAGAGGTTCCAGGTCCAACCAGCCCAGTTCAGGGGGGGATAATTCCTTCGAGTTTTGCTTGATAATCTGCTTGCGCATCAACACACCTCTCTCTGATTCTTGTAATGAGGTTTTTGCTTGGCAAACCCCTTCTCTCCCTCTCTTATTACTGCCCTGCTGGTAGCCTATCTTATCGATAAAGATTTCCAAGCGGGCAGCTTGAACGCAGGTAGTTTTTTTTGATAAAATCCAAAAAAAGTAAGCCCGGATAATTCACTGTGCCAGAACTTTAAACCGCCCTATGGACCAGCGCTATTACAAATCTACCCCAATTGCCAACACTCTCACTCCGGCTGTCGGCTTCTTCCTGAGCCTGCCAGGACTGGTTGTTTTGATCGACCAAGCAGTCCGTAACGGAAATGGCTGGCATATCGTAAGTTGCACCATCTACGGATCGAGTCTCGTCATCTCCTACGCGGCGTTTACCCTTTATCATATTTTCAAATTTCATGAGCGCTGGGGAAAGGTTTTCAAGATCCTCGACCACTCGACAATATATCTCCTCATCGCAGGAACATACACTCCGTTTACCCTGGTTTATCTGCGAGGCAACTGGGGCTGGACGCTGTTCGGCGTGGTGTGGGGGCTGACCGTCCTGGGCGTATTTTTCAAGTTTTTTTCCGTCCATCGATTCAAGATTCTGACGCCGCTGATCTACCTCTTTATGGGTTGGCTGCTCATCTTGGCCATCCAACCCGCGATCGAGTTGATTCCGCAGGCAGGGCTCCAACTCCTTCTGGCGGGCGGCCTGTTCTACAGTTTTGGTCTGATTTTTTTCGCCTGGAAACAGCTTCATTTTCATCACGCCATTTGGCATCTTTTCGTTTTTGTTGGGAGTGTCTGCCACTATTTTGCCGTTTATTACCATGTCATTCCCCGCGCCACCGTCTAAATCGCCATGCAATTCAAGCAAAGGCGCCCCGCGTCCAAGCACAATCCACCCGGTCCCGGGAAATAACCTACGACTGGCAAAAGTGGCTCACAGCCCGTCGGTCAGGAGGCTGGAGCAACGGCACCGGTGGCCAGGATAACGTTGTCATTTTCTACGATGACTGCCTGGGCGCTGTGTTCGATCAGCTCGTAGAGGTGTATGTATTTGGCTACCTTAGCAAGCTGACTGGTTTTTCGGCCGAAATATTTTCCGGGCTGGACCAAAGCACCGATCACGACCCGATCGTCATAAATGGTGAAGACGAAGGAACTGCTCGAATTCCGGCCGATGATATCGCTGACCGTCGGTAATCCCTCACCGTAAGAGATTCTCACCTCGATATCGTCCCGGCACTGGGCAAAAAGCACCTTCTGAAACTCGGGATTCGCCAAGTCCCCTCGATTGACGACAAAGATGCGGGTAATCCGGACACCTCGGTCGAGAGCACGCAAGTTTGCCTTGTTGGACCAGCGGGAGCATTTACGCAGAATGTTGCGATTTCGAATAAAATGCCTATTCTTTCAAGGAGGTATAACTGGCTCATTCAGAGGGCCACAAATGGTATCTGACTATGTGAGCGAGGCGCAACACGGTGTTTTTCAACAGGCTGCCTTTTCGGTTTACTCGAAACCGTAGGTTTTCGTTCAAATGCTCCCACTGGTCCAGCTTGAAGTTGCTTTTGTTGCGACCGTGGCTCATCTTCGATTGGTAGATGACGGTGCCGCTCTCAGGCTGGTAGTGGATCTTTTCCACGGAGAAGGGGTTGCGGAGTATGTACTGGGCCAGCCCCTCCCGCCCCTCTGCGTCATCCCGCTCCAGGCGCACGCCGTTGTGAACGCTGAAGCCGGAGGTGTGGCGCCACTTCATGATCTTCACGATCAGCTCGTCGCCTATCTTGCCTTTTTTCTTGAGCATCTTGAGTACGGCTGCGCGAAACAGCTCCTGCAACGGCGTCAAGTCGACCCTGGGCATGACGTAGAAGGTTTAGCGACAAGGGCGTGCAGATGGGGATGCCAGCGTACGTAGTCGCCAAAGGTCTGGATGGCCATGACCGTGTCGACGGCCCCGCTCTTTGGGCCGACCGCCGTTCGGAAAGCCACAACCGCCATGAGCTGACAAGAACACGAACCCAACTGAACACGAACCCACCCGGAGCCACGGGTTCTTTCCGCTTGACGGATTACCAAATGGCCAGCGACAGCCGGCAGGCCGCACTCCCTCCAGTCCCTTCAGTACGAAGGGCCGCCTGAAGGTCACCCTTATCACGTGCGCGCATTGTCATCGGTTGTCGCCGGAATGTCGGGCCGGAGCGACGTCGCCATCCGGAGTCATACCCTTCAGGAATTTGAAGAGGTCACTGTCCGTGGAAAGAACAAGGGTCGTGTCTTCGGCGATGATGGACTTGTAGGACTGCATGGTCCGTGTGAATTCATAGAACTCCACCGCTTCACGGCTCTGGTTGTAAGCGCTCGCGTAGATTTCGGTGGCTTTCGCGTCCGCCACGCCGCGAATCTCCTCGACCTTCCGGTAGGCTTCAGACTGGATCTTGTTCAGCTCGCCGTTACCTTCCGACAGGAAGCGTTCCGCGATCTGCCGCCGTTCGCTGATCATTCGATCGTAGATCTTCGGGCGCACGCTTTCATTGTAGTTGATCCGCTTGAACCGGATATCGAGCAATTCGATACCAAACACTCGAACCTTCTCGGCAGCCGCGGCAAAGATCTCCTGCTCGACCAGTTTGCGTCCCTTCTGGATCGGCACCAGTGCCCCCATATCCAGCTCCTGTTCCGCGCCGGTCAGGAGGGCGTCGCGCAGCGGCACGCGATCCTTCGTGGTGCGAATGATCTCAATCAGTTCATGCTTGGCGACAGCGTTACGGGTCTCGCTGCCTAGAATATCGTCCAGGCGGGACTGAGCACTGCGTTCATCGCGCAACCGCAGAAAGTACTGGAGCGGGTCTGTAATCCGCCAGCGGGCGAAGAGGTCAACCGAAATGTAGAGCTTGTCCTTGGTCGGCATATCCGACGGACTGCCGTCCCACTCGAGAACCCGCTTGTCGATCGGATTGACGTCCTGGATGAAGGGCACCTTGAACTTCAGACCGGCGGAAGTCACGGGAGCGCCGACCGGCTTGCCGAACTGGGTGATAATCACTTGCTCGACTTCGCTCACCGTATAGATCGAATTCATCGAGACGTACGTCCCGATGCCCAAAACCGCTAGGATAGCTATTTGCTTGATGCTGTTCATGGCCGATCTCCCTTCTGGGAGTCGAGATTCAGCAATGGCAGGATACTGCGCGTCTGTTCATCGATAATGATCTTCGAGCGTATGCGCGGCATGACGTCCTGCAGGGTCTCGATATAGATGCGGCGGCGAGTGACCTCCGGGGCCTTGCTGTATTCCGCCAACAGGGCGCTGAACCGAGCGACATCGCCTTCCGCTTCATTGATCCTCTTGAGCCGGTAGCCGTCGGCCTCGCGGATGCGCTGATCCTTCTCGCCCTCGGCCAGCGGGATCACCTTGTTGTAATCGCGCCGGGCTTCGTTGATCAGCTTCTCTTTCTCCTGCTGGGCCTGGTTGACCTCGTTGAACGACTCCTGCACCGGTTGGGGCGGATTGATGTTCTTCAATTGCACCTGGTCGATACTGATCCCCATGGCGTATTTGGTTGAGAGCGCCTGCATCTTGGTCAGCGCTTCCGTTTCGATTTCCTGTCGGCCGATGGTAATCACCTCGTCCACGGTGCGATCGCCGACGACTTCCCGCATTACGGATTCGGAAACATAGCGGAGGGTTGCACTTGGTTCTCGAACCTCGAAAAGGAATTTAACGGGGTCCGAAATGCGGTATTGAACCACCCATTCCACCAATGCGGCGTTCAGGTCGCCTGTCACCATCTCCGTTTCCCGCCTTGTCTCCCGCTTTCCGTCGCGAGGACTCTGGTACGGATCGCTGGCGCCTGGGGTCGTGAACCCGAATTCCTGTTTCAATTGCCGTTTGACGGGAACGATTGTCGCCGCATCAATGCCCAGTGGCAGCTTGAAATGCAGTCCCGGCGGAACGTCCTTGAGATATTTGCCGAAACGTTGCACGACAGCGACAGAGTCGCTCGGCACAGTGTAATAGGCCGTCCATGCGAGTAGGCCGGCCAGAGCGAGGACGACAAGGACGATGACTCCGCGCGGGCCGCCGCTCAGCATTATCTGTTTGAGCCGATCCTGGCCCTGCCGGAGCAGATCCTCAATATCGGTACCGGGTTTGGCCCCGCTGCCCCCGGGGCCGGCCGGGCTGTCGTTACCGTTCTGCTGTGGCATGGGAATGCTCCAATCTTATGCACGCTTGAGGTCACGCTCAGGGTCTTTGCATTGTGCGGTCGCTCCCTTTCCCGCGTTGCTGCCTTGCGCTAACTGGGCTGCTCCGACGCGAGTGGCGTGACCGGGGCCGGCTCGACATCAGGTGCCCCTCGTGCTCAATGCGTGCAAGTTCCAGCTCCACTTGAGCATCCAGGAGCTCCTGCTTTGGACCCACGCTATTCACGATGTTCTGGATCTGCGCGTGAGAGTAGCTGGCCTCCTGAGTGTTCGGGTGCGCCGCTACGACGCCCCTGTAAAGCTCGAGGGCTTAATGCAGGTTCTTCGTCGTGTAGTGCGCCGCATGCGCCGCCGCGTATTGCTTGCCAGCCTCTGTAGGTCCGCTGTCGTTTCTCATATCTATTCCTCTGATCTCCCCGCGGGCGCGACGTTGCGACCTCTGCAACCGAGCGTGACCTTAACCGCGTTCGCTTGAAGCCATACCATCTCGTTCGCAAGTTCCCGGCCATAGACAAATGATGAGATGAGATGATAGGAAATTTCTTTTGAGGGGTAGCGCCTACGGCGCTTGAGACATCCCCTCCCCACCGCTGACTGGCCGAAAAAACAGCCTGTCATGCCATATAAAACAGATCCTAATAGATCATTGCTCCCTATCAAATTTAAATAACCCAAAACCTCGCTAACGGTCGTTGTCAATAAGTTCTGTCACATTGTTTGAAGGCTAAAAAAGTGGCTATTTAGCCAGATGTCCAACAAACCCCGAAAAATATGACACGCTCAATACCCCCTGACTATCCCCCTGGCAACAATCTCCTGTTTTTTTTTCTCTCTTTTATTTCAGAGAATTTGGCTATTATTTCAAATGGCAAAATTCCGAGAAATACAGCAACAACAACAAACAATAATGTAAGAATGCTCTCCAATATGCCCATAATCGTTACCCTTTGTTAAGTAAATACAACAAGTTTGGTTTTAAGAAATGAAAAAATAATCTTTATTTTTGTACTGCCGTCACTAAAGACAACGCCTATTTCTCTAAAGCGATTTTCCTGTCTTGAAAGGCATACTGTCCGGGCGATTCTCAAAGTGCCCCTCCCTTTTCCTCAGCCGAAAGCAAAAATCTCAGCTGTCCCCAAGCTCTAAGGTCACAACACCGATCAATTAAATAGACTGAGACCTGCAGTTGAAACTAGAGCTAACAGAGTGTCGCCACCTAGCATCATTGCCTTCGGAATATTGGGACTCAAAACGTTGACTACAAGAAATATTGCTTCTGTTAGGGTAATGCAGGCGATGCCAACGAGCCATAACAGCACGCCTTGCTTTTGGGCACGGATTGCCCCGCTCGGAGTGAGAGGTTTTTTTTGCTTATAACGCTTCGCTCAAAAAAAAATATTAGCTGAATTTTATTCACTTTACCCGTCTTTCCTCTCCCGTCAAGAGTTAGGGCTTTCTTGTGTTGATATAATAGCCTGTAATTGATGGTTTTTTTAGTTGGATAATACTTTCAATTGTGAAATGGGATTGGATATCTCCCCAGGCTTTTTATCACCAAAGACACTCGACACCCTCGCTAACGGCATTGGCACCCGCAGAACCTGACAGATGAAAATACGGCCCACCAGGAATGGTCGTGGGGGCAGGGCCGTCTTGTTGGTTGTTTTAAAATGTTTGCCTGTCAATTGGCAGCGATTCTTTAGCGATTCTCACTGACCCTGCATTCTGAGAAAATGCCACTTGATCTGGTAATCAAAGTGGCCAACGTGACGGATTGCTCTGTAACCGATTGCGCCGATAACACGGACAACGCCTGCCACACCATTGCGATAACTGTCGGCAAAAGCCCCAACGATTCCATATGCGATACCTTCTTCAAGTCCGCCACCCATGGCGGCGTTAAGGCAGGTTTAAAGGTTTTTGTCGCGTCAAGGCTCATCATGCTGCCTTGTCCAATAAGTCATCTCGCATTGTAAAAGGGGTGACTTCTGATGTTCAGATGGGCATTCTTACAAACCCTAACGGCTAAAAAATGAGAAAGGCCCGACCTGTTTCCAGGCGGGCCTTTTCGCTGTCTAAACTTTCGTGAATAGGAAAAAAATTGTAACATGTTCACCCCAAGTTGGCATTGACGAAATCCCAATTGACCAGGTGGTCAAGAAAGGCCTGGAGGAAGTCGGGACGGCGATTCTGGTAGTCGAGGTAGTAGGCGTGCTCCCAGACGTCTACCACCAGCAACGGCTTGTGTCCTTCGGTAAGGGGAGTTTCGGCGTTGGGGGTCTGGGTGACCGCCAAAGTATTGTTTTGTAGCACCAGCCAGGCCCAACCACTGCCGAACTGGGTTGCCCCAGCGTTCTTGAAGTCAGCGGCAAATTTCTCGTACCCTCCCAGGTCGTCATCAATCATGGCCGCGATCCTTCCGCTTGGCTTTCCACCACCGCCGGGCTTCATGCATTGCCAAAAGAAACTATGGTTCCAAACTTGAGCGGCGTTGTTGAATAGTCCCTTCTTCCCGGGATCGACTGCCGCGGTTCTAATGATGGTTTCCAGGTCCTTGCCAGCGAGTTCAGTTTTCTCGATCAGTTTGTTGGTATTATCGACATAGGCCTTGTGATGCTTGCCGTGGTGAAATTCGAAGGTACGAGCACTGATAAAAGGCTCCAGGTCGTTCTTGTCATAAGGCAGATCGGGCAGAGTGATTGGCATGACTTCCTCCTTTAATGGGTTTGAGCGAATCAGTGTGAAAGCTTAACTCCAAAAGGGAAATCCGCAACCATGATCTACGCGGCGCAAGGGCCCAGACACTTAAGGCTGTTCGATCAAACATCTTATTGAATTCAATGTTAAAATTAGATTGAGCAAGCGGTGTGCCCATGACCCTTGGAGTTGAATTCCTGATCGACTGTAACCAACAGACGTGGAGGCAGAGATGAACGTATTTGATTTCGCCATGAAGATGGAAGAGGACGGCAAGGCCTATTACGAAAAGCTGGCCCGACAGACCGGTCTGCCGGGCCTGAGGACCATTTTCACGCGTCTTGCTGAGGATGAGCAGAAACATTATGAGATCTTCCAGGAGCTGAAAACGGGTGGGAGTGTTCCGGCGATGCAAGACACAACCATCATTGCGGAGGCCAAGAATGTTTTTGAGGAATTACCAAAAGAAGAGGAGACCCTTAAGGGAATCGAAGGAGACCTTGCGGCCTACCAGCATGCCCTGAAGATTGAGTCCGACAGTTTCAGGTTCTATGAGGATGCCGCCAGCAAGGAGAAAAACCCGGCAACGAAAAACCTGCTGATGAAGATCGCCGGTGAGGAGCACAAGCACTTCAACGTCATGGAGAATATTTATCAGTTCATCAATGCTCCCAACCAGTATCTGGCCTGGGGCGAATTCAGCAACCTCGATGAGTTCAGGCAGTTCGGTCGGGACGTCGATGACTGAAAGCCAACAGACCGCCGCCGGCACTCCAGATTCTGACCACCTGCCACATGGGGCCCCCTGAGGAGTAACTGACCACCTGCTTTCTGGCTCGACTACTCACCACCTTGCTTCGTCGGCGGTGAATGTTCGATATCGGCATCAAGCCGATGCAATACCATTAAAACCTAGTCCAGAATATCAGGTGGTCCACCGCTCATGTTTTCTTCATCAGCGACTTCCAACTCGCGAGCGTCATACTCCCAGCGGCGCAGAATCTTGACTTTTTGATCCCGTGTGAGGGATTGCTCGTTAAAGACGTCCTCCGGAGATGCAAACGCATTTGTCGGGTCCAGCATTGCCTGTTCAATATTCATCGCTCAGCTCCTTGAAAGCCCCTCAAATGACATTGTACACCCGGGGCGGTTGCAATATTCTTACATGTCCAGGGGAGATCCAAGTGCGTAGCTGTATTATTGCGTAGCTTTTCTTGACCCGCCAAAACACACAATAGCATCGAGACACCTGCTCCAGTCAGTGCAGCCGTCGGTAACAGATGCCGGAATCAGCCAGGAAGTCACAACCCTCTTCCGGGACCTCTTCCTCCAGATCATAGATCTGATAGATGTCTTCGGGGGCATCGCCAATCAGCGCCAGGATGTCCTCTTTGCAGTACCTCGGGTCAAAAATGATAATGTTAAAGGTGCTGTCCTTGGTCTTCAGGTGCGTTCCCAATTCCGAGGACCAGCGATCATGCCATAGAATCTCGTCCTTAATCAGCAATCCCAACATGATGCACCTCCCTCTCTGAGTTGGTTCCAACAGCTCCAACCTCGCCTATAAACTATCTTGGTTCGCTTTATTGGTGAATTTAGCTGAGCCGACCAACCGCTCTCACCACGACCAATCCATGTTTTCATTTTAGCATTGTTGGTCCCACAAGAGTTATGGTCGAGGGGGTCGCTGGAAGCTACGATCTTTACCGGCTGCACAGAAAATGGGGAGTGCCTGGACGTAGTTGCGTTGTTGCATAGCTGAGTGGACGGCGAGAACCTGTCATGCAACCTGCAACCTGCAACCTGCCATCGCTAAAGCCCTTTGACGGCCCCAAGTGTAATTCCTGTAAATTCTGACCAATGAGATTATTGGAACTGGTTTGGGCGCGGAACCACTTTTGTCTGATAAGTTGTTTCAGATTGCTGGTGTAGGTCGAAAAGGTGCGAGACGGTTAGATTCTTACAACCCCTGCATTCTGAGAATTTCGCCCCTCTCCCAGGTCGACTATGTACCCACGAAAAAACAAATGGCCCACCCGGTTTTCTGGGTGGGCCATTTCTATGTCTGATGCCTGGTGACTTGTGAGAATTATCGTTCTTCCAACTTAGGAGCTTGGAAGCCTGCCTTCCGCCACTTATATAATCCCTGAACCTGAGAATCGTCCATAGGCATAAACGCTAATAGAACCAATATCAATCAGCCCGATGATCGTAAGTGGATTACCCGGTGTGGTAAAGTCGGATACCGGGCTCTGAACAATGAGACGGTCCGGATTGCTGTTGTCCACCTCAAGCCGGACGGCCAGGGTCTCGCTGCCGGACAGACGACCGCGGATCTTGAGCTTTGCACCTTCCAGGCAGGCAAAGGGCTGCATTGTCCTTGATCTCGGTCCACAGGTCGTCGGTTTGAATGACCACGCCCGGCAGACCTTAGAGATTGAAGTTACCGTTCTGTACGTCAACACCTATTGCGGCGGCCTCGAAGGTGAAGTTTGCCCCCTCGAAGAAGATAATCGTAGCATCCAGGCCACCGCTGACGATCGGCCCTTGAGCTTCGACCGAAAGGCCGGATGCCAGGTCTGCTTTTGTGCCCAGGAAGACTTGGGCATTTGCAAATCTCACCAATTGGCCGTTGAGCGTGAAGGTTTCGTTGACATCGTCAAAGTTGGCGATGAGTCCTTGAACTTCGGCCCTAGCCAGTTCGGCCCGACCAAGCCCTTCAAGCTCGATCTCAAGGTCACTAGCAGTCAGTGTGTTGCCGACCAACAGAGAGCCTTTCACTTCAACCGGCAAGCCGTCTTCGAGAACGCCATTGGGGGCGTTTTCCAGGTCTCGCGGAGTCACGCCGCTGAAGTTGATCTCCAGGGTGCCGATGTTTAAGGTGCTGGCCACGGGATCGAGATTAGAAATGTGTCCCTTAACCTCGAACTCCCCTCCGTTGCCAACGAACTCTGCAGAGCTGTCAGCTTTTTTCTGAATGAAGGTCGCCTTGATCGAACCATCGCCGTCAGGAAGACCGCTGACTTCGATGACCTTGTCAACATCACTGGCATCGAGTTCGGCGAAAGAATCGAAGAGCGGATCATTTTTGGCAAAAACAGTCAGGGGGTCTTTCACGATCACCGTCTGTCCAAGAACTTGGAGGGTTTTTTCCAGCCCGGTGCTTGAAGTGATGACGCTAGTGATCGGCCCCTCGAGGTTGTCTTTAAAACGGATCACGTCGGCAGTCCCGGTAAAGCCGTCGGCGTTGAAGGTTCCTTCGACCTCGACGATCATCCCTCGGCGCAGATCGCCAAGCGAAGAGCTTTCGTCCCCCTCGATTTCGAACCGGGTACTATCGGTCTCAAATGTGATGCCGTTAACGAGGATGCTGCCGATGGCTGTAATTCTGCCAAAGGAGACACCAGCTGTTGCGGAAGAGGGCTGGGTGCCTCCACCTCCACCTCCGCCGCAGCCAGCGAGCAGGCCGCCGGAAAACATTATGACCGTAGCCAGAATGAGCCCGCTCAGGTTGTTGCGGATACTTGCTGCTAGTGCGTTCATTACTAACTCCTTCCTTTTTTATCCCCTTCGCACAAGTGCTCTAAGTGTGAGTCAGAAGGTGTCGCACCTGGATGTACTGGGCGTTTCCAAGCTCGCCGACCCCCTACACACTGACAGGGTTATCCAGGCTCAAGAATTCTAAACAGCAAACACAAAAAAAGCCGGAACCTCGGCTTAAAAAACCAGGTTTCGGCTTAAGGACTTTATGCAAGATTAGGGGCTCACATTTCGGCATGGACCGCGGCTCCCTTATCCCCCTTACATCCACACCATTAAATAGTTTTCATCCGAAAGCGGCCCTTTTACGCAATCTCTGCTGCTGTTTTAAGGCTCCTCCGGAACCTACCTGAGAATTGGTATGAGGCATAAATACATTTTAATTTTACAGCATGAAAAGCCTCCAATTCAAGCGGTTTTTCTGTTTCCGCTCAAAACACAGGAGGTGGCTGCGCTCAGTCCGGCGGTTGTCACGGAAATTGTCGCCTAAAGCCCATCATGGACAGCGGGCTTGTCTGATATGTTGTGTTATTGAATTTGAAGGGCCGCCATAGGGGAAAAACGAGAATTTCCTATAGCCCCTTCTTTCTAGGACACTTCACAAGCCGGATTGATGCCCTACCTCTTGTTACTTACTCGCGGCCAAGTACGTTGTCACTACTCACACGGAGATTCTGAATGCGTTGGTCCTCACTGGCCGGCACGTCTGCCGCCGAATACGGGCTGTCCCTTGAAAAGTGCGCGGCCAGGTACTCGGCGAGGACTGACGAACCCCAATACCTTCTCTGTCATGATTGAGCCATTGAACTGAACGCAAAAGAGCCCCACGGATTGGCCGCAGGGCTCTTTTTAGTATGTGAGGTTGTAAAAACTTTACTATATTTTCCGCACGTTAGACGCCTGAGGTCCTTTTTGGCCCTGAGTGACCTCAAAGGTCACGCGGTCGCCTTCGGCCAGAGATTTAAAGCCCTCTCCCTGTACTTCAGAAAAATGAACGAATACATCCGGTCCGTTTTCCTGCTCAATAAAACCAAAACCTTTCGCGTCGTTAAACCACTTAACTGTACCTTCTGCCATTTTTGTCGCTCCTTTTTCCCCTGTCAGGGAGTACCTTTTTGTTGTGCAAGCTCCAAGCGCTGCCCCCAAAACCCACATAGCCCTACGAGGGCTGTGTGGATTGTCCCTAGGTGACGACCTATCAAAATAGGTGACAACTGAAATCTTACACAAACCCGCTTTAGATGTTGCTTAGTATGGCAGATGTGATTCGGAAAGCAAGCTGTCGCGGTTGCAATGAAGGATCGATACGATCGGACATTTGGGGAGATGTGTTTACCAGATGGCAGGAGCTTGAATAGGGAAATGGTGAAGGCGGGTTATGCCCGTTTCCATGTCTGATAAATGGTGGATTACAAGACCCTCCGAAACAAGGGCTGTCCCGTCCCAGCCATCCATGAGGATGACATGGTAGCCGGGGGGTACCAACTTGGCAACTTGCAAGCACGACCTCAGCTCTGTCCCCAGCGCTCATGGTTAACTTGGAATCCCCCCCTCGACAGGATCTGCAACGGGCCTCGTCGCGGGGTGAAATGACCTGGCGAGCATTGGTAAAGATGGCTTCAATTTATCATCTCGCCATCTTCCAGCCCTCTTTCTTTAGGCAATCGCACCAATGATCTTGATTGCTGTTCCCCCTAACTCTTCAATATTGGACACTAGACGGTTAATCTTGGTGTTTTCATCTTCAGCAGATTTTACTATTTCCATTAAATTTTTTAGTTTTTGCACATCTGCTGGAGTAGGAAATAGTTGCCTTACTTCCTCATCAGTCAACCTTGTAATTGAGGAAGCTCGGCTGGCAAGATCGGTAGAAGTTTGTGTCGCTGCTGCTTCGATTTCGTCATCTATGGTTGTTTGAAATGCATCCCAATCAACAGGCATTTTGTAATCTCCTCAGCTATTTTCTCTCATTCACCAATAATGGAATCTCTGGCAGTTTCGATAGATTCCTTGAAAGCTCTAAATCGTGCTTCGATAGATTCATTTGATTCCATTAAGTTTTCTACTGCCTTATCAGCGTCCGTGATTACCTTGCGGATTTTTTTGTCATCAACACCGACCATCTCCAGAAGCCGATCACGATTGTCTGAAACTTTTGAGACAGAAGCCAGGTAACTAGTAATACTATTGTTAATTGCCTTTGCTTGCCGATATTCATCTCTCAGCTTGCGCTCGATTTCTTTTTCTATATCATCCAGTGGTTTGATAAGTTTAATGCGTTCTAGGTTTATTCTTTCTTGTAGTTTTGGCCCTACTAGGGTAAGCAGCTTCAAACGATCAGCCTTGTCTCCACTAGCAACAACTTGGTCCCAGACACCAGAAATGTTTGGTTGCCTAAAATACGCTTCTGCAAATCCCGGAGTCCATTCGTTTTTGATGAAATCATCGACTTTATTTTGTTTTTCATCGATGTATTTGCGAAGCAGCGCGATATGTGACTCTTCGATGGCTGCGATCCGCTTGCCTAGTTCTGCTGATAGTTCAGGGGCCTCTTGTGGAATAACTGCACAACCTGATATAGCTAGTGCAATGATTGCCATGCCGAGAATAGTTTTCATTCGGCTCTTCATTTCAGTCTCCTTACAGGGTCGTGTTACAAATTTAGCTTCGATGTATGCCCTGGAAACCTAACGTACCGGCTGAGAGACGCGAGTATTGCCAGAGTCTTGCTCCAGTCGCTTGGTTAGCCAATTCGAGTAGAATCAGAGTGTTATGACTCCCAATTTGTCACCACATTTTTTACGAGCACAATCTTCAAACCTTCGTATACAACGTATATGACACCCAGGAAACCATGCAACGGAACAGGAAACAAAACAGGCTGTATAGCGTGCTGTGCAAAGTGTGCAGTCAAGCTCTCCTTGATGTCCATAGCGCCCATCATCATCACCGCCACCACCCGGTGGAGTTGGACACAGCTTGTCATGTTGCTCGTCCAACCTATAACCACCCCGTGGGTAAGCAATAATGCGACGTACAGTGTACGTTTCCGTGCAATCACCTGATTTCCTTGGCCTTGAAAATTGCTCGTTTCAAAATCAGACGATGACGCTGTGCCATCCGAGCTTCGGGATTGGCACCAACTAAGTCCCACAGCTTGAAAAACTGTCCCAGTTACCTTTTGCAACCCGAGCCGCCGCTTTGCAATCTCAGCAGGCAAAGTTCAGAGTCCACCTCCCTAGTTTGCCGGTAAGGCCGGCCCAACCCTGACCGGCGACACCCCGGAGGGCCAAAGCCCTCCGGGCGCTCTTTCTGACCTCCCCCATCTCAAATCAGTCGCCATTGTTTCCGCTGCCGATCTTAACGATCTTCGAGTCGGAAATCGCCGAAATCCCATCGTCGTTGGCACCCGAGATGTAATAGACTCGGCTGCTTACGCCGATCTCCCGACAATTCGAACTGACGATCGCCCGCCCCTCGTCGAAGGTCAGCTCCGGGCTGCAGGTCGAATTGCAGGTGGTGATGGGTCCCGGCAGATTCCGGGAACAGAAATCGACAGTAAAGTCTGGTGAGATGCTGAAGTTAGTGGAACAGACCGGTGACAAGTTTTTGGTGAAGCCCTTGAAGTAGGACACCGCAACCCGACAGGTGGAGTCCGACTGGTTGGTCACCGTAGTCACCGTCGCGGAGCGGATTCTATCTTCGGTTTGGGAATTCATGTAGGTTACCAGGTACCGAGGCGTGGCGGGAATGAAGATCGGCGGAAGGGGCCCCAGGTTCCCGATCGCGAGTTCCCGTTCAAGGAACTTGACAGCTTGTGGTTCTGTGGGCCAATCCCCACCCTTTCGAATAGGCTCCTGCTGTTCTTCCTTGGCCATGATGGCAGTCGGAAGCACCAGAAGCAAGGCGATTGCCAGAGCACAAAGTTTTTGGATTTTCATGGTTCTTTCCTTTCTCTTAATCTTACATTCGACCATGGAGCCTTGGATCATCTCCATGACGGTACCGGCGATTCCATCTCCCCGTCGCCGGCCGAAGAGTTACAAAGCAACGTTGAAATTGACTTTCTCACTACCGAATTTGCCGGCATCCTTCGTCTAATTTGTCGAAGACTTGTTTTTCGCTCTCGGCGACGTTTCCGACCAGTTCGACCAGCCGCTGAGGATTGTCCTTTTAGGCCAGTCAATCCGAATGACATAGCTTTCCAAGGGGCTTAGCTTCCTCTGCATTTGCTTTCTTTTTTACTTCAGACGCAATTACAGATTGCTTACGGATTTTGAAAAAATGAAAAATTAAAAAAAGTGGGAACCCGTGAGATCGAGCCAGGAAGAAGAGAGAATTGGGAGAGGCGGTGTCAATCGCTGCCCGCCAGCGGTTTGCAGGGCCGTCTTATTTGTTGTTTCATAATTTTTCTGACCGACTGTTGACTATTTTTAAAGGTTTCTCACAAATCCTGCATTCTGAGAATTTCGCCCCCCCGGGTCGATTCGGAGACCCCAAAAACACGAATGGCCCGATCCTTTGCCGGACGGGCCATTTTGGTGTCGTTTATGTCGTGATTTATTGCCCCTACATGGGGGTTGACTCATCCCCCTCCGGATCGGGGATTTACCCTATAGCGCTAGCCCCAAATCCCCAACCCTCGTAGATACAAGGGTGGAGCCTGCCCCACCAAAGATTTATTCGTTCCTGCAGTTGATCCCTTTTAAGAAGCTAACAGTAAGGCTCTTGTATACCCCAATTGCGTTCGTAAATCTCCGTGATTTTATACGGTTGTAGTTAGGCATGGTATTTTTCAGTGGTGGGGCAGGCCC
>CALZIZ010000142.1 GCA_945787465.1 uncultured Desulfuromonadales bacterium | reverse complement strand
ACACTATCGACAAAATCACTGTCGCCAAGGATGCGTTCATCGCTTTTCAAACTGATCTCCATTTGGCGCTGCGATTTGACCTGTTGCCAACCGCCCGCACTTCGGACCAAGCCGCCGCCGACCAGTTCAGGTCGCTTGCCCAGAGCGATTCCTTCCGCGAGATATTCTGTATAATTCTTCCGTGCTGTCGTGCGTTGTTTACCGAAATGAAGCAGAGTCTCATCGATAGCTTGCCAGTCGTCTTTAATGCGCCCCATCAGTCGGCTGTGGCCACCGTATCGATAATCCTCCAGATCGCCTATGGAAGAGACGATCCCTGCCCGTAGCGGGTTCAGGTGGATATAACGGATGAGCTCTAACAGGTAGACGTCTTCCTGACAGAGTATCGACTTGTAGCGGTTCTGAAACAGGTGTCCGTGTTGACGGTGACGACGATTGAAGGAGACAGCATAACCGGTGAGTATCCTGCGCATGATGGTGGCAAGGGGCACATCACCGGTTTTCAAGAGGAGGTGAAAATGGTTGTGGACCAAGGCCCAGGCGTAGCAGTGGGACGTCCCCTTTCCCAGACTCGCCTGACCTGGGGGCAAATAGATTAAAGCTCGAACGTTCTATGCATCAAAAGACAAGGCCCCAACATTTGCAGGGAAGTTGAGGCCTCGTCTTTTGATGCACTCGAAGATCTGATTACCAATGCTCACCACTTATCAGACATGAAAATGGCCCACCCGGTTTTGGGGATGGGCCATTCTTATTTTTACAGGTTTTTTGGAAAGGGTCCCTTTGGCCGTCAAAGGGCTTCAGCGGTAGGATGGAATAATAAATAAGGCAGCCATTCCACTTTCGGTAAAAATACACCCCAGCACAGTACGACTATGCTTCCAATAATCTTCTCTGCAATAATGTCTGCATATCGCGGCGACCATCAACAATCAGCAAAACGAAGACCTTTTTGTTGATAATTCTGTAGATGATCCGGTAGGGCTTGAAGAATATCTCGCGGAATTCTCGAATCCCCAGCGCCAGCAGTTCTTTCGGATAAGCACCGCGCTCTGGGGAATCGGACAGGCTAGTGAACGCTTTCTCTAACTGTTCTAAAACATACTCCGCGTTGTCTGGAGCGTCATGCAGAGAGATATAGTCGTAAAGTTCCTCTAGATCACGCGCCGCGTCATTGGTCAACAGGACCGCGAAGGGCATCAGCGATCCTTTCGACGTTCGCGAAGGCTTGTGATTGCATCGTCGGCAGGCTGAACCTTGCCTTCCTCGATCTGGCGGTTGCCAAGCGCAAGGATTTTAAGCAGGGCTAACGCCTCCTGTGTTTGCTCGTAGCTTTCGATGTCCTGCATAACCACCTTGGCTTCACCATTTTGGGTGATAACCAGCGGTTCTTGCTTCTCGCCAAGGGTTCGCACGATTTCAGCAGCATGGGCCTTAAGGTAGCTGATTGGTTTGATCTGGGTGGATAACTTCATGGTTCACCCCCCTCTCTTTCTTTCGGCAATTTACCCCATCTTGGTAGAGCCAGGCAGGTGACTAAATTTAGTCTCAATATGGGTCGCCTGTCAAGCTTGATGCTGATTTTTGTTGGTGAGTGTGTCGCCAGTGCACCATTCAAAGAAAAAGGGGTTAGCGAAAAATCGCTAACCCCTTGAACTTTCTGGTGCCCAGAGACAGAATCGAACTGCCGACACGAGGATTTTCAGTCCTCTGCTCTACCGACTGAGCTATCTGGGCGTCGAGAGCCACGTTTATAGCCAAACGCCGTCCGACTGTCAAGAAAAAATGCGGGCGGAGAGTTATTTTTTCTGGCGGGCAGGTGGTGGGGGCAATAAATTGCGTCTCGGGTGGATTGTGTTAGGGTTTTTTAGTACAGCCTCCCTTCGGGGAGCTGGACCGGAATCGGCTGGTTCTGGTCAATTGCAGGAAAGGGTGGATATGCCGGATACTGCTGCTGAACAGGCCGAGGTTGTACCCTTTGCGGTCAGGGACTGTGCTTTGATTACCCTTGCTACGGCGATCAAGGCGCAGAACCTTCGGGAGTTTCGCGATGGCCTCGAACGGATGCCTGCCGGCAGCGTCTACCACCATTTCTGGGGGCGGCTGCTGCGTCCCCAGTTCGACGAGCCGGAGTACATCAGCGACTTTGCCTCCTGGGCCTACCACGGGCTGCATGAAAAGAGCCTGGCCGAGCAGCTCAGTGTTATCTCACCGGTCGATTTTGACGACCCGGAGAGCCTGCGCCTCGAGCTGATCGAGGTCGTCGAGCAGCGCCTCGACCAGAGCGAGCTGGTGCCCTGGGCCAGGGCCGATCAGCAGTTTCATTTTCTCGATTCGCAGATCGTGGTTTTTGATACCGGGCTGCGTATCGAGCGGCCCTCTGAGATGGGCGCCTGCCTGGCGACCTTGTCCACCGGCAGCATTTACTATCATTTTATCGACGCCCGCAACCGCACCGAACAGCGGTGCGACGACTTCAGTGCCTGGCTGGCCGGTTTCGGCGAAGATGTCCAGCCCCTGCGGCAAGCGCTGATGGCGGTCGACCCTTACTTCTCCTCGCTGAAGGAGATCGGGCAGATCGTAACCGGAATTTTTCGGCAGTTTTTCCCCGAAGGGACGTGACCAGGCGCGCCCGGGGGGGATGATGGGAAAGCGCATGATCGATGCCTATACTGCAGTGACCGGCCGGGGGGTGATCCATCACCTCGAGCAACTGGCCACCCCGCTCAAAGGGGCCAGGGTGGTGCATGTCAACTCGACCCGCGAGGGCGGAGGGGTGGCCGAGATCCTGCGCAAGCTCATACCCCTCAAGCAGGCTTTCGGGCTCGACTGCCGCTGGGAGGTGATCACCGGAGAGGCCCCTTTTTACCAGTGCACCAAGAGCTTTCACAATGCCCTGCAGGGGGTTGCCCAGAGTATTTCGGCGCCGCTGCTCGAGGCCTACGAACAGACCAACGCGAAAAATGCCGAGGGCCTGCGCAAGACACTGGAAGAGGCGGATTTCGTCTTTATCCATGACCCCCAGCCGGCTCCGCTGCTCGCCCTTTGCCCCAAACGCAAGGGCAAGTGGATCTGGCGCTGCCACATCGACGCCAGCCACCCCTACCGGCGGGTCTGGAAATATCTCAAGAAGTGGGTCGTCCCCTATGATGCGAGCATCTTCTCGCTGCCCGAATACGCCCAGGCCCTGCCCCACCCACAGTACGTCATTGCCCCGAGCATCGACCCCTTAAGCGAAAAGAACTGCGAGCTGCCCGCAGACGAGGTGCGGGCGGTGGGTGAGGAGCTCAACCTTGACCCCGAGCTGCCGGTGGTGCTGCAGGTCTCACGCTATGACCGTTTCAAGGACCCTCTCGGGGTGATCGAGGCCTACAAGCTGGCCCGCAAGCTGACCCCGCTGCAGCTGGTTCTGGCCGGTGGCGGGGCCAGCGACGACCCGGAAGGGGAGGCTGTGCTGAACGAGGTGCGCCGGGCCGCGGCCGACGACCCTGACGTGCATGTGCTGCTGCTTCCCGCCGATGCCCATCGCACCATCAACGCCCTGCAGCGTTTATCGGCCATTGTGCTGCAAAAATCGCTGCGCGAGGGCTTCGGGCTGACGGTGGCCGAGGGGATGTGGAAGGGCAAACCGGTTATCGGCGGGGATACCGGCGGTATCCGGCTGCAGGTGATCAATCACTACACCGGTTTTCTGGTGCGCTCTCCCGAAGGGGCCGCGCTGCGCATGCGCTACCTGCTGCACCGAAGGGACATGCTCGAGGATATGGGGCAACGGGCCCGGCGGTTTGTGCGGGAAAACTATCTTATCACCCGGCACCTGCGGGAGTATCTGACGCTGATGGTCGGCCTGCTCTACGGCAGCCAGGAGCGAATCGAGGTGGGGATCTGATGGCAGAAGAGATTGCGCGAAAGATTTCCGAGGATTTCTGGCTGCATCTGCAGCAGGCGCCACGGGCCGTATTGTTGCTCGACTACGACGGCACCCTGGCGCCCTTTCGAATCGAGCGGGATCAGGCGGTACCCTACCCGGGTATCCGGGAGATTCTCGACGCCATCCTCGCTGCCGGGCGAACCCGCCTGGTGGTGGTCAGCGGCCGGTCCATAGAAGATCTGCTGCCTCTGCTGGGGCTGAAGGGCCAGCCGGAGGTCTGGGGATGTCATGGCTGGGAGCACCGCTGGCCCGATGGCCGTCACGAGATCGGCAAGCTTTCGGCAGAGGCCGTCAAGTCGCTGCAGGTGGCCATGGAGTGGGCCAATGATCTGGGCCTTGACGAACATTGCGAAATCAAGCCGGTGTCGGTGGCGCTGCACTGGCGGGGGCAGACCGGTGAGCAGAGTTTTCGTCTTGAGAACCGGGTCGCCTCGGCCTGGGGCCCCCTGGCCGAGCAGACCGGGCTGGAGTTGCACCGTTTTGATGGCGGAATCGAGTTGCGTTGTCCCGGCAAGACCAAGGGAACGGCGGTTCGGCGAATTCTGGACGGACTCGAGAAAGAGGTTCCGGTTGCCTACCTGGGCGACGATCAAACCGACGAGGACGCCTTTGCCGCCCTCGGTGAGCGGGGCCTGAGCGTTCTGGTGCGCCCCGAGTTTCGGCCCACCCGGGCCGATGTCTGGCTGCAGCCCCCGCAGCAGTTGCTGGAGTTTCTGCAAAGCTGGCAGAAGCAACAATCAGGGAGGGATTTATAGGTGAATATAAATGAGAGACGGTTGGTCGTGGTGTCCAACCGTCTGCCGATAGTTATAGGCCAGGATGAGGACCGCTGGACCATTGGTCCCGGTTCCGGCGGCCTGGTGACCGCCCTGGCCCCGGTCTGCCGGGCCCGCCATGGGCTCTGGATCGGCTGGCCCGGCTGCGGCGAGGGGCCGCCGCTGGATGAACTGTTTGCGACCTTCGGCGCCGAGCAGGGCTACCGGTTAAGTGCGGTGCCCCTGTCGGAGGAAGAGGAGGATCGCTATTACCGGGGGTTTTCCAACGAGGCGCTCTGGCCGCTGTTTCATGATCTGCTCGGCCACTGCAGTTTTGTCCGCGAGAACTGGGAGACCTACCTGGAGGTCAACCGGCGCTTTGCCCAGGTGGTTGCCGGCGAGGCGCAGGACAATGACTTTATCTGGATTCACGACTACCAGCTGAGCATGGTCGGCGCCCAGTTGCGCCAGATGGGGCTGGATCAGCCGCTGGGTTTTTTCCTGCACATCCCCTTTCCCTCGCCGGATCTGCTGCGCCGGCTGCCCTGGAACCGGGAGCTGCTCAAGGCGCTGCTGCAGTATGACCTGATCGGTTTCCAGACGGTGCGCGACCGGCGCAATTTTGTTAACGGCGTCCTTGCGCTGATCCCCGACGTGCAGGTCGAGCGCCGCGGGCGGCAGCATACACGGATGCGGGTCGGCGGCCGCACCGTTAAGGTGGGGCATTTTCCCATCAGCATCGACTTTGCCGAGTTCAACGACCTTGCCAAGTCCGAAGAGGTCTCCGATGCCGCCTGGTACCTGCACGAAAACCTCGAAGGCCGCCAGGTGGTGCTGGGGGTCGACCGGCTCGACTATACCAAGGGGATTCCCCAGCGATTTCTCGCCTTTGAGCGGACCCTGGAAAAGTACCCGGAGCTGCGCCGCAACATTACCCTGCTGCAGGTGGTGGTCCCCAGTCGCACCCAGGTGCCCGACTACCAGAATCTCAAGGAGCTGCTCGACCAGATCGCCGGGCGCATCAACGCCCGCTTCGGCGAGCCGGCGTGGATACCGATCCACTATGTGTTTCGCTGCCTCGACCGGGTTCAGCTGCTGGCCCATTACCGGGCGGCGGAAATTGCCCTGGTCACCCCCCTGCGCGACGGCATGAACCTGGTGGCCAAGGAGTACTGTGCCAGCTCGGTGGAGGCCAATGGGGTGTTGATTCTCAGTGAGTTCGCCGGGGCCGCCGATCAGCTTGGCAAGAACGCCCTGCTGGTCAACCCCTATGACCTCGATGCGACCGCCGACGCCTTGTTCCGGGCGTCCCAGATGCCTGCCGAAGAGCGCCGACGGCGCATGGTCCTGCTGCGGGGGCAGGTTCGCCGTTACGATGTGCATCGCTGGGTGCGCTCCTTTATGAGTACTCTTGATGGTGGGTAGGCTGTTAAGAAAGAAACCCCTTTTGAAGCTATTCAGTCCATTTTCGTTTTGGGATAAAACCAATAGGGGCAAAGCAAAACCGTCGGGTCGCGCCCCGACAGGCGCCTTCATTTTTGAAAGCCGCCAAAAACGAAGCAAAAACCGGGGTTTTTTATTTCTGTCGCGATCGATCGGCATCCCTTTCGATTCCCGCTGAAAACGAAAACGGCTGCGGTTTGGCTCAACTGAAAGCCAAAGGCCCCATGCTCGCAGACTCGCAATGGGTAAAGTTGTCACGGCAGTTCTCCGAACCGCTCCAGCAGCGGAAAAAACAAATTGCATGTAAAAGAGCAGAACGAAAAAAATGCATTCACCGAAAGTACACTCGGTTCCAGCCCCAAAAAAACCACCGCCGCCACCGTCTAACCCATTGCGAACCTGTGAGCATGGGGCCTTTCGCTTCTCGTTGCCACAACGATGCAATGCCGTCAATTCCTTCGCTCCGACAACGGAGCAAAAACCTGCCAAGCTGGTCATAAAGAGCCGTTTCTTTTGTTTCGTTTTCTTTGCGGCTTTCCAAAGAAAATGACGCCGGCTCTCGGGCCGGGACCCGAGGGTTTTGTTTTTGCCCTTCCTCAAAGAACCGTTAACTCAAGAGGATTCAGGCTTGCTGAATAGTGACAAGGGGGGAAACTCAAGCCTCCCCCTTTTTAAAGGGGGATCGAGGGGGATTTGGTTTGGCCGACCGGACACTCCCCGTAGAAATTACCCCTTGCTATTAGTCCGGGGATTTGTTAATAAAGTTGAAATCAATTTTTCAGGAAAGAAATTCATGTTCACTCGTTTTGCTTACTTTACCGACTTTTATTTCTGGTACGGCTTTTTCTTTAGGCCGTCTGTCCAGGGTATGGGTCTGTAGGCGAAGCAAAACAAGCCATAACACGCAGCAGATTCAAACCATGGGCAGACCGATCCGGTTCTCCCGTGGTTTTTTTGTTTCTGATCGATGAACAAAGCAAAGGCCGCTGGAGACTCCGGGCGGCCTTTTTACGTTTCCGGAAGTCTCCGGCCAACCAACATCGAAGGCAAAGAAGAGGGAGCAAGGCTATGATCATCGTCATGAAGCAAGGTGCCGCTAAAGAGGAACTTTCCGATGTCAAAAAACGCATCCGCGAACTGGGTTACACCCCGCACGTCATCCACGGCGAAACCCGCAACGTGATCGGAGCGGTGGGCGACGAGCGGGGCAAGGCGGTGCTGCAGTCGCTCGAGTCGATGCCGGGGGTGGAAAACGTGGTGCCGATTCTCAAGCCCTACAAGCTGGCCAGCCGCGAAATGAGGCCTGAGCCGAGCAGCGTCGAGCTGGCCCCGGGCCTTTCGGTCGGCGGCGAGCAGCTGGTCGTCATGGCCGGCCCCTGCTCGGTGGAAAGCGAAGAGCAGATCGTCGAGACCGCCCGCGCGGTCAAGGCGGCCGGCGCCACGGTGCTGCGCGGCGGAGCGTTCAAGCCCCGCACCAGCCCCTATTCCTTTCAGGGGATGGAGGAGGACGGCCTCAAGCTGCTCGCCATCGCCCGCGAAGAGACAGGCCTGCCGATTATCACCGAGGTTGTCAACCCCCGGGACGTCGAGCTGGTGGCCCGCTACAGCGACATCATGCAGGTCGGTGCGCGCAATACCCAGAACTTCGCCCTGCTCAAGATGCTCGGCCAGCTCGACAAGCCGGTGCTGCTCAAGCGCGGGATGGCCACCACCATCCAGGAGTTTCTGATGAGCGCCGAGTATATCCTCAGCGAGGGCAACCAGCGGGTGCTGCTCTGCGAGCGCGGCATCCGCACCTTTGAAACCGCAACCCGCAACACTCTCGATATCTCGGCGGTGCCGGTGCTCAAGGAGCAGACTCACCTGCCGGTGATCATCGACCCCTCCCATGCCACTGGTCACTCCAGTCTGGTTCCCTCGATGTGCTATGCTTCGGTGGCCGCCGGTTGCGACGGGTTGATCGTCGAAGTGCACCCTCACCCCGAAAAAGCCGCCAGCGACGGCCCCCAGTCCTTGCGTCCGGAGCAGTTTTCGGCGATGATGGAAAAGCTCGCTGAATTCGCCAAGGTGGCGGGTAAGAAACTGTAAACAATTAAAGTCGGGGCTAGAGGCTAGGGGCTGGAGGCTTGAACCAATCACTAGCCCCCAGCCCCTAGTCACCAGTCCCAGGAGTAAAAAGATGTTTTTCATCCCCCTGACCCAGCCCGAAAGTGTCGAGTTGGTCATTCACGCCCTGCGGGTGGCCGGTGGCCAGGCCGATTGTTCGAGCTGCCCGGTGCGCAAGGTGTGCATGAAGCAGTGCCTGACCATCGCTGATGCGGTCGACAGCATG
>CALZIZ010000141.1 GCA_945787465.1 uncultured Desulfuromonadales bacterium | reverse complement strand
GGAGACGCCCGCGGGCCAGGTCTCCCTCGATTTCAAAGATATCGAACTGACCGACCTCATCCAGACCATCAGCGAACTGACGGGCAAGAACTTTATCTATGACGACAAGGTCAAGGGCAAGGTGACCATCATCTCGCCCCGCAGCATGTCGCTGGACGAAGCCTACCAGCTGTTTCTTACCGTGCTCAATGTCCGCGACTACACCGTGGTCCCCTCCGGTGGCGTCAACAAGATCGTCCAGGTCAAAAACGCCAAAGAAAGCAACCTTCCGCTGCAGGTCGACAGCAGGCGGCGGAGGCCTTCGGAGCAGTACGTCACCCGCCTGATCCCCCTGGAGAACATCGACGCCTCGGTGCTTGCCAGCACCGTGCTGACCCCGCTGATCCCCAAGACCAGCAACATGGTGGCCTACACCCCCTCCAACACCCTGATCATCACCGACAGTGCCGCCAACATCGATCGCCTGATGAAGATCATCCACGAGCTCGACGTCCCCAGCGCCCTCGAGCGCCTCGAGGTATTGCCGCTGCAGCACGCCAGCGCCGACGATGTTGCCAAAATCATCACCCAGGTCATCACCCAGGTGGCCAAATCACCCCGCAAGGCCCGGGCCGCTGCCAACGTCAAAACGGCCGGCGAAAAAGAAGTCAGCAAGGTCATCCCTTACGCCCGGACCAATGCCCTGGTGGTCATGGCCACCACAGAGGACATGGTGACCATCAAGGGCCTGATTGGTGAACTGGACATGAAGCAGGCCCAGCAGCGCTCCCACATCAACGTCTATTATCTGGAAAACGCCGACGCCGAAACCCTGGCCAAGACCCTCAACGAGATTCTCACCGGCATCAAGACCCGGGCCCGAACCCCTCGTCCAGGGCAGGCAGCCCAGCAGCAGGCCCCGCTGACCACCGAGGCGGTCAGCATCACCGGGGATAAGCCGACCAACTCGCTGATCATCAATGCCACCCCCGAGGATTACGAAATCCTCCAGGAGATCATCCGCAGTCTCGACATCAAGCGCAAGCAGGTCTTTGTCGAGGCGCTGATCCTCGAGCTTTCCATGGACGCCACCCAGCGGCTGGGGGCCTCCCTGCAGGGGGCGGTCGATGTCGGCTCAGACAGTATTGTCTTCGGCACGAGCAACCTCAACACCGGCCCCGTCGGCCTCGGCAGCCTGTCCCCGGCCCCGGGGAGCGAACTGCCGGGTCTGCTGGCCCAGGCGGTCAACGGCATTCTGCTCGGTGGACTTTTCAGCCCCATAACGACCACCGGTCCCGACGGGGAGGAGATCACCATTCCGGCCCTTTCGGTTCTGATCGACATCTCAAAAACCGACACCGACGTCAATATCGTTTCGGCGCCTCGCCTGCTGACCTCGGACAACGAGGAAGCCCAGATCGTGGTCGGCTCCAACGTGCCGATTATCACCCAGCGTCTGACCGATACCGGCAGCGTCGGCCTGGCCCAGAGCGTGGCGGTGGAGCGCCAGGACGTTGCCCTGACCCTGCGCTTTACCCCGCAGATCACCGCCGGCGACCTGGTCCGGCTGAACGTCTTTCAGGAAATCACCGAGATCGCCCCCTCCAACCCCAATATCGGCAATCCCGAAGAGGTCGGTCCGACCCTGACCAAGCGCCTGTTGCAGAACACGGTGCTGGCCGAAAACGGCCAGACCGTGGTCCTCGGCGGCCTGATCAGCACCAACCTGCAGAATACCATCAGCAAGACCCCACTGCTCGGAGACCTGCCCTTTTTGGGCTGGCTGTTCAAGCGCAAAAACACCACCGAGAGCAAAACCAATCTGCTGGTCTTCATCACCCCCAAGATCATCAACGACGCCGGGGACCTCACCCTGGCCACCAGCAAGAGCAAGGAAAACATGGACCGCTTCCGGATCGAGGAGATGAGAGCCCCGATGTCCCGGGAAAGGATCAGGTCGCATACCGATTTCACAAGGATTCCTTCTATCGAAGAGCTGGAACCGGGAAACTGATCCGCGATGAATGACTGGAAGCTTTTAGGTGAAATCCTCCAGCAGGACTACGGTGTTGCTGAAGCAAAGATCGCTGAAGCCCTGGCCGCGCAGCCCGACTCGGGGCGCCGCCTGGGCGAGATGCTGCTGGCGGCCAAGGCCATCTCTGCCGACACCCTGGCAAAGGCACTGGCCGACCAGCTGGACCTGCCCTACCTGGAGACTGTAGCAGGCGACCCATCGGCCAGCGAGCTGCTCGAGCAGGTGCCGATCAGCTTCGCCAAGGATTACAAAATCTTTCCACTGCATCGGCGCGACGGTCGCCTGCGGGTGGCGGTGGCCGACCCCTTCGACAGCCGGCCGCTCAACGACCTGGCCGCTCTCACCCGCGAGTTGATCGAAGTCAACGTCGCAACCCCCGAGGAGATTCTGCGGGCCATCAACCGCAGCTACGAAGACCGGGCCGGAGAAGCCCATTCCCTGGTCGAGGACATCGAAGGCCAGGCGGCCGAGGACTTGGCCCATGGGCTGGAGCCTGCCGATCTGCTCGACGCCTCGGACGAGGCTCCGATCATCCGTTTTGTCAACAGCCTGATCACCCAGGCCTACAAGGAGCGGGCCAGCGACATCCACATCGAGCCCTTCGAGGATGTTCTGATCGTTCGCTACCGCATCGACGGCATTCTCTACGAGGTGCTGCGTCCGCCCCACAAGGCCCAGGCCAGCGTCATCTCCCGCATCAAGATCATGGCCAACCTCAACATCGCCGAAAAGCGCCTGCCGCAGGACGGCCGTTTTCGTGTGCGCATCGCCGGCAAGGACCTCGACGTGCGCGTCTCCACCTTGCCTACCGCCTTCGGCGAACGAGTGGTCATGCGCCTGCTCGAGCAGACGTCCAATGTTCTGACCCTTGAGGACGTCGGCATGGGCCCGGACATGCTCAAGCAGGTCAATGCCATGATCCAGAAACCCCATGGCATCTTCCTGGTCACCGGCCCTACCGGCAGCGGCAAAACCACCTCCCTCTACGCCGCCCTGACCCGGCTCAACAGCCGCGAGAAGAACATCATCACCGTCGAGGACCCCATCGAGTACCAGCTGGCCGGGGTCGGGCAGATCCAGGTCAACCCGAAGATCGACCTGACCTTCGCGGCTGGGCTGCGTTCCATCCTGCGCCAGGACCCCGACATCATCATGGTCGGCGAGATCCGCGACGGCGAGACCGCCGAAATCGCAGTTCAGTCCGCCTTGACCGGACACATGGTCTTTTCAACCCTGCACACCAACGATGCCGCCGGCGCACTGACCCGGCTGGTGGAAATGGGCATCGAACCCTTCCTTGCCGCCTCGTCGATCGTCGGCATTCTCGCCCAGCGACTGGTCCGGCGCATCTGCCCCGATTGCAAGGAACCCTTTGTGCCCAGCCCCGAGATGCTCGCCGAGATGGGGCTTGAAAAGCGCCTGCCCCCGGGAACTTCTTTTTACCAGGGGCGCGGCTGCAGCAAGTGTATGGACATTGGCTACCGCGGCCGAACCGGCATCTATGAACTCCTTACCGTCGACGACCAGGTGCGCGACCTGCTGCTGCAGAACAAGGACTCGGCCTCGATCAAGAATTCCGCCATCAGTCGCGGCATGTTGACCCTGCGCGATTATGGGCTTGAAAAAGCCTTAAGCGGCGAGACGACCATCGAAGAGGTGCTTCGGGTCACTCAGGAGGAGGCATAGGGTGCCGCTGTTCGAGTACACCGGCCTCAACGCCGCGGGTAAAAAGGTATCAGGCGTCGCCGAAGGGCCGGGGCGTAAGGCCGTAGTACAGCAACTGCGCAGCCAGGGCATTTTCCCCACCGATCTGCGTGAGGAAAGCGCCACCCCGGCAAAAAGAGCCGTCTCAGGGCTTGTCAGCCTGCGCAATAAAGTTCCAGTCGTCGAACTCGCCGCCGCAACCCGCCAACTCGCCACCCTGCTCGGCGCCGGTCTGCCCCTCGATGAAGCCCTCGGCAGTGTCGGCAGCCAGCTTGAGAACGCCGCTCTGAGCCGGGCCCTGGGCCGGGTGCGCGAAGAGGTCGTCCAGGGCGAAGCCTTTAATGTTGCCCTCTCTCGCCACGAACGGATCTTTCCGGCGCTCTACGTCAACATGGTGCAGGTCGGCGAAAACAGCGGGACCCTGGATCAGGTTCTGGAGCGCCTGGCCGATTTTCTTGAAGAACAGTCACGGATGAAATCCCGCATCCGATCGGCCATGGCTTACCCGCTGCTGATGGCGATTATCGGCAGCGGCGTGCTGCTGTTTCTTTTTGCCTTCGTCGTCCCCAAGGTCACCCGCATGTTAGAAGACCTCGGTCAGGCCCTGCCCTGGCCGACCCTGGCCCTGATCACCGCCAGCGACTTACTCTCGGCCTACTGGTGGGTGCTGGCCCTGCTGCTGGCGCTCGGCCTACTCTGGCTGCGCCACTACCGCCGCACCGATGCGGGGCGCAGGCGCCTGGATCAGCTCGCACTGAAACTGCCGCTGATCGGAAGACTGAATCTGCTGACCAGCACCGCGCGCCTTACCCGCACCCTGGGCACCCTGCTGAGCAGCGGCGTACCGCTGCTCAAGGCCCTGGATATTTCCAAGAACCTGCTCGAAAACCGGGTCCTGCGCCAAGCCATCGAAGACACCACCGTCGCCGTTCGCGAGGGCGAAAGCCTGGCCGAACCGCTCAAACGCTCTGGCGTTTTCCCCCCCATGGTCTCCCAGATGGCTGCGGTGGGAGAGCGCAGCGGGCAAATGGAAGAGATGCTCACCCGCGTTGCCGACGCCTACGAACACCAGGTCGATATGACCATTACCGGAATGCTCTCGCTGCTTGAGCCACTGATGATCGTGGTCATGGGCGGGGCCGTAGGCTTCATCGTCATGGCGATCCTGCTGCCCATCTTTCAGGCCAGCCAGGGGATGGGTTAGCACCAGGCTCAAGGTAAAAGGCTAAAGGTTTAAGGTTAAAGCAAAAAACCAATTCTGATATTCTACGCGTTCTCGGTGGGCTTGAGTGAGTACAGCGAACGGGCGTGAGATAGTTTTTCTAAAGGAGTAGAAAATGCGCAAATCGGTACTGAACAACAACAGGGGGTTTACCCTGATCGAAATCATGGTCGTGGTCGTTATCCTCGGCATTCTGGCCGGTATCGTTGTGCCTCGCCTGTTGGAACGCCCGGAAGAAGCCCGGCGCACCAAGGCCGCGGTGCAGATCAAGAGCCTGGAAGAGGCGCTGGGGCTCTACAAGCTCGATACCGGTTTTTATCCGGGTACCGAGCAGACCTTGCAGGCGCTGGTGTCGAAACCGGAGATCGGCAGGGTTCCGAATAAATACCGTGAAGGCGGCTATCTGAGCAAGATTCCCCTCGACCCCTGGGGCAGCGACTATGTCTACCTCTCACCCGGGGTGCATGGCGATTTTGACATCATCTCCTACGGCGCCGACGGGGAACCGGGGGGAGAAGGTAAGAATGCCGACATTCAGAGCTGGGACATCGAATAATAGCCCCCGGGCCCCTGGCGTCGCCTTGACAGCAACTAAAATGCCACGCAATTCGCACACAGTGCCCACCACACTGAAAACTCGGGAGGCAGGTTTCACATTGGTGGAACTGGCCCTGGTAGTGTTGCTGATCGGGCTCTTTTCTGCCATGGCGGTGCCGATGCTGACCGGCTTCGGCCAGAACAGTCTCGATGCCTCGGCCCGGCGCCTGGCCGGCACGGTCAAGTACCTGTTCAACGAATCGGCCCTTTCCGGTCGCCCTTACCGGCTGACCTACAACCTTGATCGGCAGTTCTTCGCCGCCAAGCGCCTTGAGGAAAACGGCGAACTTGTCGAGGTTGCCGGAGTCGGAAAAAAGCAGGGCCTCAAGGGGGACGTCCGCTTCAAGGACATCTACGTGCCAGGCCGCGGAACGTTCAGCAGCGGCGAAGTGACCACCGAGATCCATCCCGTGGGATGGCTCGAAGAAACGGTCATCCACCTCGAGGAAGGCGAAACACAGAAACTGACTCTGCGCATCAACCCCTTCACCGGGGTCACCGAGGTTTTTGAGGGGCATAAAGAGTTTTAAAGGCAAAGGCGATTTTTAAGGGCAAAGGCATAATAAGTGATGTGTGATGAAACCCGCCTTTTGCGCAGTTACAGATCACATATTACTCATTACGCTTTCACCGTAGATCGCTGAAAAGATCATCCTATGGTCAATACCTTGAGATGCTTCAATAAAGCGAAACGTTCCCGGGGCTTCACCCTTCTCGAAGTCATGATCGCCCTGGCCATTGTCAGCATCGCGCTGGTCAGCCTGCTCTCACTGGGCAACCGCTCGGTTGGGGTGAACGGGCGATTGCAGAAGATTACCCAGGCGACCCTGCTGGCCCAGAGCAAGATGACCGAAACCGAGGTGCTTGCCGAGCAGGGCAGCCTTTCATTTCAGGATGACGAGGGAGAGTTTGAAGAGCCTTTTGAGGAATACCGCTGGCGCATCGCCTACGAGGACACGCCGCTGCCCATCGTCAGGCAGGTCACCGTCACGGTATTGTGGGGAGATGAAAACAAAAACGAGTCGGTTGACATCAGCTCCTTCCTTTTCTAGGAGGTTGTCAGACTTTGAAATGAACCTACTGCGAAATCGTCTGATCGGGCCATATCCCCGACAATTTTCGACAAATAGCCCTGCTATTCGCTCTCAAATTGTCGAAAATCTGGCCTCAAACAGACACTTTCTCGCTACGGTTCCCAAAATCAGGCAACCTCCGAGAGGTTTCACCCTGGTCGAGGTGCTGGTATCGGTCACCATCATCGCCCTGCTGTTGACTACCATATACGGGGTCTTCTCCTCGGTCAGCGGGGCCAAACGCCGCCTGGAGACCCAGGGGGAAGGCTACCACCAGGCGAGGGTTATCTTCGACCGCATCGGCCGCGAAGTCAGGGGGACCTATTACACTCCCCGCAACCCCGACACCATGTTTGCAGGGGGCGAAAATGCCGACAGGAACCCCTTTCTCGATCTGACCACCACCGCCACCACCCCGCAGGGGGGACGCGGAACCGGCATTTCGGTGGTGCGCTACGAACTGATCGACGACCCGGAGGCCAAGGACGAGAGCAAGGTGCTGATGCGTAAGGAATACCCGCTGTTCGACCCCGAGGGGGCCGAGCGGGACGGTTACCGGCTGGCCAGGGGCATCGAGGAACTAAAATTTCGCTTTTATGCCAACGCCGACTGGCAGGACGACTGGCAGCCTCCCCAGACAGGGCTGCCGCTTATGGTGGAAGTCACGCTGAACCTGAACGTCGAGAACCAGAGCATCCCCTTTCAGTCGACCTTCGAAGTCCCCCGAATCCAGGTGCAGTGATGAATCCACTTGGCCAGGAAAAAGGGATGGTCCTGCTGCTGGTGCTGGTGATCGTGGCGCTGCTGACTTCGCTGCTGACCGAGTTCGCATTCTCCACCCTGGTCGATCTGCGCCTGACCGAAACCTTCAGGGACAGCACCCGGGCTTACTATCTGGCCAAGGGCGGCGTCCGGGTCGGGCGGATCATCCTGCGGGAGGACAAAAACGGCTACGACGCCTATAACGACCCGGCGGAGCTCTGGAGCCAGGGGCTGAGCAATTTCCCCGTCGGCGACGGGTTCGTGACCGTTGTCGTCGAAGACCTCGGAGGCAAGCTCGACATCAACGGACTGCTCCTCGGCACCACCGCCGACAATGTTGTCAAAGAGCGGTTTAACAGGCTCTTCGACAACCTGGGCCTTCCGGTACCCGAAGACCTGACCGCAGCGCTGATCGACTGGATAGACACAGACCCGGACACCTATGACAAAACCGGCCTGGGAGCTGAAGAAGATTATTACCTGCAACTTGAAAAGCCCTACGCACCTAAAAATGGTCCCCTTGACTCCCTCGAAGAATTGGCGCTGGTGCGTGGCTTCACCCCGGATGTGATTCGCCTTATCACGCCCCATATCACCGTGCATGGTGAGAGTAAGGACCAAAAAAAGAAATATATGGTCAACGTCAATACCGCAAGCGCCGAGGTTCTGATATCCCTGGCCGAGGACATGGACCGGGAAACGGCCGAGGGCATCATCGCCTTTCGCGATATCGAGCCAATCCGCGACGCTGCCAAGTTCAACGAAGTGCCTGGTCTGGATAAGATTCTCTACGCCCACCTGCGAGTCGACAGCCCCAGCTTCAGGATCAAATCCTGGGCAGGAGTCGGTGACGGCGCCCGCACCGTGGAAGCGGTCGTAAAAAAAACGAGCACCGGCAAGACTGAACTTTTATACCTGAAGGTCAATTAACGATGGCCAAACGATTTATTGGAATCGACATCGACGAAAAAACCGTACGGGTCGCCATCCTCGCCGAGGACAAGGGCGCCCGGCGCCTGGTTGCTGCTGAGAAAACGCCCTACTTCGATGAAGAGGGGATGCTGGCCGCGCTGCGCCAGGCGATCGGCAAGGAAATCAAGCTG
>CALZIZ010000140.1 GCA_945787465.1 uncultured Desulfuromonadales bacterium | reverse complement strand
TCATCATGTTAGATCCGGTTCCACCAATAGGGAAATTGCTAAACAATTATGTATAAGTGAACAAACCGTAAAGTCTCATTGTAACCATCTGTTTAAAAAATTCGGAGTTTCTAGTCGACTAAAACTTGCTTTGTGCTCCCTCCCGGACTCGCCGAATAATATTAACTAGTCTTCATGTAGTTGCGGCTCTTATCCACAATCTCTGGGTCAATTTTCGATCTTTCTTGTACGAGGTAAAATGTCCGGCTCCGCGCAAGAGCCACGATTTGACTCAGGCCATCCCTGTCCTTCCGCCTTCGGGTAGTTAGAGGCTGGCAAATTCCTCAGCCCGTGAGTAATTTCCCTAGACTTTGTGAAAATCTCCACGACACCTTTGCTATCTTCCCCCCCCAAAAAAAAAGATTTGGGCCGATTGTGTCCATCCTTCAACCTTTTGATTGAAGAATTTTCAAACTTTATTTTCCCTCCTTTGGTCCCTAGGTGTAATTGAAATCCCCCTAGAGTGTTTTATTGTTTGATAAGTCTAATAAAATCGGAGGGGCTATGTTTGGGGGGAAATCCTATGATGATACGGGCTTTTTTTGAAAAACATGGGCGAAAGATATTGGTAGCCCTGTTTCATGCATGCATTGTTCTGTCGGCAATATTCCTGGCATTTTTCTTTCGTTTTGATCTCGACATGCCCAGCCAGCACTTGGATACAATTCGGTCCCTTATTCTTCCGATTGTTGCCATCAAGCTGGTTGTATTCTGGCGATTTGGGCTGTATTCAGGGTGGTGGCGCTATGTGTCCCTTCCAGATTTGCTTAATCTTATAAAGGCTAATTTTTTTGCATCTTTGTTTGTCGTTGTATATGTGGCTTGGGTCCATGGTTTCAGCGGCATACCTCGCGCGGTTTTTTTACTTGATGCCAATTTGTGTTTTCTCCTGATGAGTGGAGCAATGGTGGCGACACGATTGTTCAGAGAGCGTTTTGCGCCGCGACCCAACGGCGGGGAGGATGACCTTAAGCAGGTTGTGGTTGTTGGTGCAGGTGCTTTGGGGCAAACCATTGTCAGGGAAATCGAGCAGTGCAAAAAGTTAAATAAAACCGTGATCGGATTTGTTGATGAAGATGCCCAGCGTCAGGGCCAATCATTTCATGGGGTACCTGTATTGGGTATGGCCAAAGATCTGCCAACCATCATCAAGAAATACTATGTAGATTTGGTGCTTATCACGCAAGCGGCGGTTCAATCAAAAGAAATTCGACATATTGTCGAAGTCTGCAGGGGTATGAATATCCAATCGAAGATACTCCCTGCTATGGGAGATATCATTGACGGCAATGTGTCTGTAGACCATATCAGGGATGTTCAGTTGGAAGACCTCCTTGGCCCTACCTCCGCGGAAAACGGATTCTTGTTACCGGAGCCGGTGGCAGTATCGGCAGTGAGATGTGCCGGCAGGTTGCAGGGTTCGATCCCGAGTTTATTCTTCTCTTCGAAAATGCTGAAACCCCTTTGTTTCACATCGAAAGGGAGCTCAAAAGGGAAAACCCTGATATTAAAATTGTCCCGTGCTTAGGGGATATCCGAGACACGGCAACTGTTGAACATGTCTTTGCAGAATACAGGCCCGAGGTTGTTTTCCACGCTGCTGCTTACAAGCATGTTCCGATGTCCGAAAAAAACCCCATTGAAGTCGTGAAGACAAATATTTGGGGGACCCGAAATCTTGCCAATGCCGCTGATCAGTTTAATGTTAAGCGCTTCGTGATGGTTTCGACGGACAAAGCAGTCAACCCAACCAACGCCATGGGGGCGACCAAACGCGCTGCGGAGATATTGGTTCAAAACCTTGCCGGGCACTACCGGACTCAATTTGTAACGGTGAGGTTTGGGAACGTGCTTGGCAGCAACGGCAGTGTTGTTCCGACCTTTAGGGAACAGATCCGTAATGGTGGGCCAGTGACCGTTACCGACCCAAGGATTACCCGTTTTTTCATGACCATACCTGAGGCTGTACAATTGACGCTTCAGGCTGGGAGCATGGGGAAGGGGGGGGAGATTTTCCTTTTGGATATGGGAGAATCGGTGCCAATTGTCCAGTTGGCCGAGGAGATGGTCCGGCTTTCAGGGTTTCGACCTTATGAGGATATTGACATCATTTTCACGGGCCTTCGACCTGGAGAAAAATTGTATGAAGAACTCTTGATTGCAGGGGAAAATGTGACCAAAACCAGTCATGAGAAAATATGTGTCTTGAAGGCAAACAACTATGACAAGGCGACCCTGGATGAGCAGCTGGAGATACTTTCACGGGCGATTTTAACCATGGACCCTCCGGCCGTCTTGAAGGCTCTGCAATTGATGGTGCCCGAATATACAATTCAGGCTCAAGAGGTCAAGCCGCAGGGACACCCAGGGAGGGTTAACAAGAGCAAGAAGATGGCACCCTTGCCGGCTCTTAATACTCCAATCGGACGTTAGGGACCGGTTCAATGCAAAAGGTGCAAACCCAAATAAATTGGAGCGACTGCCTTCTCCTTCGCTTGAAGTAGTTGCTTTGGCCAGGACAGCACAAGGATCTTTCCATACAAGGTGCAGTGGAAGAAAATTTGACAATTGCTGTTTGTTTGTTAGCTTTTTTTTAAGCACTTCAAACTTTTATATGGGAAATTCTTTGACCAAAGGTGGGTATTTCATGATTCCAAGGTCTTATCTGTTTTGGGCCCTTTTGTGGGCCATTGCTTTTTATTTTACCGTTGCAAATGCCGAAGACCTGCCCGAAGCTGCGCCTTCAGAAGCAACTGCCCCAACCTCCGGCTACACCCCGATGGAGGCGGGGGTTGAAGGCTTGTCAGGGGAGTTCTCAAGCGGCCGCAACGTTTTTCTGCACCCCTATCTGTCGTTGGCTGAGTATTATACCGACAATCTTTTCAATGTTGATGATAACGAGGAGAGTGATTTTGTGACCGTAATCACTCCCGGAATTTGGGTTGCCTTGCCCGCTGCGCGGCAGCCTGTTGTTCAAATCAACACCCTGAATACGGCCCCTGGGGGAATGGCGGTCAGTCGATTTGCCACCAACCCTCGCAGACGTTTCCAAAGCTATGCCTTATACCGGGCCGAAATACAAGAACATAAAGATTTCTCAGATGAAGACAGGATTGATCAAAGGGCCGAAGGCCTGATGCTGTTCAGGCTTCGGGGGGGGCTGTCTCTGGAGGTTTTGGATGTCTATGAAATAAATGAAGATCCCTATGCGACCGGTACCTCGACGGAGCTTGATAAGTTCACTTCCAATCTATTTTCCACCTCGGCCAATTATCGCTACAGCCCCAAACTTCGGTTTCGGTTGGATTACTCACTCTATTCCTTGGACTACAAAGCGGATCGCAATGCTTTTAGAGAACGGGATGACAACACTCTTTACGCTTTTGCCTTTTTTCGTGCGTTCCCAAAGACTTCGGTGTTTTTTGAGTACAATTTCAACGATATCGATTATGAGCAGGACGGCCTTTTTGATAGCGAAGAGCATCGGTTCTTTACCGGGTTGCAAATGGATGCCAGCAGAAAAACCCGGGCTCGGGTAAAAGTTGGGGTGGGTCTAAAGCGCTTTGAGGAGTCTGGCCCCGATAACAGAACCGACTTTTTGGCTGAGGGGCAAATCGACCACCGTTTTACACCAAAAACATCTGCCTATCTTCGGTTGATTCGGAGGACTAACGAAACGGATATTGACGGGACCGAGGCCATTTTGGTAACCAGGTTCCAAGTGGGCTATCGACAAAAGCTTACTGCCAAAATTAACGCGAGCGCATCACTCTCTTATACGCTTGACAGCTATCAGGGGGATATCACGGTTGATTCTTTAAGGGGTGAGCGAAAAGACGATTACTATAACCTTCAGTTGGGTCTAGGTTACTCCATTACCAAGTGGTTGAATATAAGTGGAGGATACTATTTCACCAGAAGGGATTCAAACTTCAACAGTTTTGATTACCAGACCAACAGGTTGTTTTTAACCCTCACCGCAGCCCTTTAAATGTCTCTCGGAGGCTGTCGGACTTTGGGGACCGTAGCGAGAAAGTTACTGCTCGAGGCTAGATTTTCGAGAATTTGAGTGCGAATAGCAGGGTTATTCGTCGAAAATTGTCGTAGATAAGGGCCGATCAGACAATTTCGCAGTAGGGTCATTTCAGAGTCCGAAATCCTCCCAGAGCAAATTCTTTTCCATAGCAATATTTCTCTGGGGAAGAAGTGGAGACATCATCATGAAAAGAACCCTGGTTCTGGCAACTTTCGCCTTCGCTCTCAGTTTGGTTTTCTTGGCTTCGGCACTCGCCGTCCAACCCGATTACCTGGTTGGGGAAGGCGATGTGTTGCGGATCATGGTTTATGATAGCCCCGACCTTAATACCACGACCAGGGTCGGCGGTGGCAGCATTATGTTTCCACTATTGGGGCAAGTGCCAATCGAAGGGTTGACCGTGGCTCAGGTTGGACAAAGGCTTTCTGACCGCTTGGCTGACGGGTATTTGGTCAACCCTCAAGTGTCGGTTTTCATCGAGGAGTTTCGGAGCAAAAAAGCGATCATCATGGGGGAGATAAGGGCGCCTGGCCTGTATGAACTTAGCGGACCGACCAAGCTCATGGAACTGATCTCCAAGGCTGGCGGCTTGACTGAGGACGCAGGCGAAAGTGTAACCATCAAAAGAAAAGTAAGCATCCAAGGTAGTGAAGAGCAAGTTTTAAATATTGATATAAACAGCCTTATGAAGCAGGGAGACCCGGCGGTTGATGTTGCGATAATGGATGGCGACAACATCTATATAGCCAAGGCAGGAGTGTTCTATGTCACCGGAGAGGTAAAAAGGCCCAATTCTTATAAATTTGACAAAGGAACCACCTTGATCAAAGCAATCACGATGGCTGGAGGTTTTACAGACCTTGCATCCCAAAAAAAAGTTAAGATACATAGAAAAATTAATGGACAAGAGCAAGTTTTTAAGGGAGTTTCAATGCACACTCCTATTAAACCCGAAGATGTAATTGTCGTGCCAGAGAGTTTCTTTTGAGTTTTTGTAATTGAAATTAAAGGGGATAGAGAATATGGCTGCCCTGGAAAAAGAAATACATTTAAGAGATATAGCTAAGACAATTAAAAAGCGAATATTTTTGATTGTTTGTTTTTTTTCTACTGTTTTTTTAGTCGTAGCTTTTGGCACCTTTGCAACGGTCAAGGAGTTTGAAGGCACAGCAAAGGTTCTGATTGAAAAGGTGGAACCAAGCGAATTTACTGGCAGACTGCGAGGATTGTCTCGTGACCCAGAGTTTTACGAAACCCAGTTGCAGCTAATTAAAAGCAGGGCTGTCGCTCTTCGCGTTGTTAACATTTTGGGACTGGAGGAGAATTACGATGAATTCATAAACAGATCTATTGAGAGTTCGTCAAGTATTCAAACCTTTTGGCTTAAATTGAAGAAAATTGTTAACGGCATTAATCTTTTCAAAAGTAGGAAAATTCAAGAAAATGGCAGTTTGGATAGCAATGACCAAAAAAAGGATAAAATCGCTTCTAGTATAATCAAAACCTTATCCGTAAGACCAATTGAAGGAAGCCGCATTGTCAATATAAGTTATCTTTCTCCTAGCCGAGAATTGGCCGCCCTGGTTGCAAACACAACCGCAAGAGCATATATAGAAGAGACCCTTGAAATGAAAATGGAGGCCTCTAGGCGCACACTTGAATGGATGACGGAAAAGGCCGAGGTCGAAAGGAAAAAATTAGAAACAGCAGAAAAGAAACTCCATCAATATATGGGGACCAATGATATTGTAACTTTGGAAAACCGGGTTGTTATTGTTCCTGAAAAACTCTCTGAAATTAGTTCTCAATTAGTTCGTGCCGAATCCGAACTGAAAGAATTGGAAGCTTTAAACAGACAAATAAAAGCAGTTGAAAAAAAGCGCCAATCACCTGAAACAATTTCAGCAATATCCTCTGAACCGGCCTTGCAGGCGTTTCGTGCGCAGATTGTTATCTCAGAAAAAAGCATTATGGAGCTTTCGGGGAAGTATGGATCAAAACATCCGGTCATGAAAAAGGCCGCGGGTGACCTCAGAACATTGAAACGGAAAAAAAATCAGGAAATTAACCGAATAATTCAAACAATTAAAAATAGATATGAGTTGGCACGGGAAAAAGTAATAAATCTGAATGCCCAGTTCGAGGCAACCAAAAAAGAAGCCTTTAGACTTAATGAGCGCTCTATACAGTATGGTGCCTTAACGCGGGAAGTCGAAACGAGTCGTCAACTTTACGATGCTTTAATGCTCAAATTCAAAGAACAGAGCATTACCAGGGAAGACCACCCTGTTGACCTTTGGGTCGTCGAGGAAGCAAAGGTTCCGAGGACGGCTGCCAAACCCTGGACAACTGTGAACCTTCTCCTTGGAGCAATTATTGGTCTTTTTGGGGGACTTGGCCTTGCATATTTCGCAGAATACCTGGACAACACGGTCAAGGACCCAGATGAGGTGGAATCAACCTTAAACATTCCTGTTCTTGGCATTATTCCCCAGCTTAAGGACAAAACTGGCCCGCCTGAAGATAGCGTACTGAAAAAGCCCATGTCGGCCTTTGCAGAAAGCTACAAGGCCCTGCGTACTGCCCTGTTGCTGTCTTCGGCCGAAGCTCCACCCAAAAAGATTCTGATCACAAGCGCCGGTCCGGGAGAGGGCAAAACGACCACGGCCATCAATTTGGCTATCGCCCTTGCCCAATCGGAGAATCGGGTGCTTCTGATCGACGGCGACCTGCGCAAGCCTCGTATTTCCCAGATTTTCAAACTCAATAACAGCAGAGGATTGAGTACCTATCTGGCCGGGGTCAGCGGGGGAGACAGTCTGCAGAAAGGCCCTCTTCCCAACCTGGCGGTCATGCCCTCGGGGCCCGTACCCCCCAATCCATCCGAGTTGCTTATCTCCAACCGGATGAAAGTGTTTCTGGATAACGTAAACCACAAGTTCGATATCATCATCTGCGACTCTCCACCGATTCTGGCACTGGCTGATGCGCGCAATCTCAGCCGACTTTTCGACGGGGTCATGCTCGTCACCCGTGCCAAGCAGACGACCTATGAACTTGCCGGCAAGGCATTGAAGACCCTGCATGATATCAAGGCGCCGGTATTGGGCCTTGTGCTTAACGGACAGGATTTGAAGGAGAGCCAATACTATTACTCCGAATACTACAAGGCTTACGAGGAGGCCGAGGCACATCAGGTGGCCCCTGAGAAGGTCAGCACTCAGCCATTGCCATGATTGACATTCATTGTCACATGCTGCCAGGCATTGATCATGACGGGCCGGTGAGGGTCGAAGATTCGTTGGCTATGGCCCGTGCCGCTGCTGCGGATGGAATTCGCCAAATCGTTGCGACCCCTCACATCAATAGTGTTGTTCACCCACCTGAAAAAATTCGACAACACATTCAAGAATTTCAGTCGCTGCTTTTGCAGCAGGGGATTGACCTCGAATTCATTCCCGGAGCTGAAGTCAACGCCATGATCAGCAGCGAACTGCTGAAAAGATATACCATTGCTCACAGCAATTATGTATTGCTGGAGTTCCCTCACAGCCATCTGCCCCAGAGTGCCGGGACTATCGTCTTTAATGCTCTCGTAGCTGGACTTACCCCGATTGTTGCCCATCCTGAGCGCAACCCTACCATCATAAGAAATCCTCAGCTTCTCGCTGACCTTGTATGCAGTGGTGCGCTGGCCCAAATTACAGCCGACAGCCTGCTCGGAAACTTCGGCCTGGATGCAAGAGAGTGTGCCATCTTTTTGCTGAGAAAGAATTTGGTCCACTTTCTGGCCACCGATGCCCATTCGCCCAGAGAGCGTTCGCCAGTTCTCTCTACCGGGGTTGCTGCGGCAGCGCGCATCATCGGCCAAGAGGGGGCCGAAAAGCTTGTCACGACCAACCCAGCCAAGGTTATTTCAGGACAGGGGTTTCATGGATAGGGGAATTTTTCTGTTTTTAATGATCATCCCGGCCCTCGCTCCCCTCGCTTCGGGAAGTCTGGAGCCTTGGGTTTCGTTAGCTGTTGCAAGTCTCAGTTTCTTTGTTCTGATCTGGCTTCATTTCGAGGCTCGCCGGAAACGGTGCCAGTATTTTCGTGTCCCAGGAATCTCTCTTTGGATGTTTTTGTGCGGTTTCGTGTTTTTTCAACTCATTCCCTTGCCGCCTTGGCTGCTGAAACTACTCTCGCCCCATACTTATGATCTCTACGACCAGTCGATCTGGGTGGTTTCGCCGGGGCAATGGATGTCGTTAAGCGTAAAGACCAAGGCGACCATGGGAGAGTTTTTTCATTTATCAGCCATGGGTGCTCTCTATGTGTCGGCGGTGCAGGTGCTTGCCCATCGAGATTGTCAAAAAAAAGCCATTTTCTTTCTTTGCCTGCTCTCCGGCATCTATGCCCTGCTGAGTTTCTTACCTCTGCCCAGTCTGGCGGCAATTAGCGTCGCAACCCCCTTTTCGATTACGGAACTTTATGCTGTTCTGGGGCTGTTATTGCCGCTGGGCCTTGCCTTTCTCATGGCGAATAAGGCTCGGGTGCAATATCAAAGTTTCACCGAACAACTGGCGGAACTTTCAAAGCACCCCGAAACAAGAAGGCTTTTGCTTGTCGGCCTCGGTTTGATTTTGCTTGTTTCTGCAGTTTTGCTCCGCGCGCCATTGTTCGTTTCCGGGATCTCCTTTTTGGCGGTTATGTTTTTAGGCCTCGCCTTGTCCCTTCGGCGCCCGAGCCGGAAGAGGGGAGTTTCCGTCGTGCTGGGGGCCCTTGTGGTTCTGCTTGCCTTTGGGACTTTGAAGGGCGGTTCGGTTAAAGAAATTCTAGGCTCGGGGCAGATTGCCGGTCTAGACTCCCGGTGGGATGCCGCCGCTACGATAGCGCTGTTTCAAAAATTCCCCCTTGTGGGCAGCGGGTTTGGTACCTTTTCATATGTTGCGGCAGGTCGTTTTGTTGAGCATCCGGAAATAGCGGCCCGTCCAGAACCTGGCTCAGACGTGGTCACTTGGCTGGTCGAAGGTGGTATGGTTGGTGTTGTTCTGTCAGGCGCATTTGCGCTGGTGGTACTGAGAAGCGTCTGGAGAGGCTGGCGCAGCCGTCGCAGCAGCGCATCAATTTACCTCAGCATGGGCGCGATGGCCGGTTTATTGTCAGGGATTTTCTTGAGTGTCTTTGGTCTTTGCCTCTCCCGTTGGGGCGGCAGCATGATCTGGGCTCTTTTGGCAGCGATCGCTGTTGCAACGTCCCATTCTCGTTCCAGAGGACAGGGCCAGGCGACGGATCTGACCAAAATTCAGGCTCCCCGGGTGTTTTGCTCTGCTGCCATATTCATTCTTTTTCTTTGGGGCGGGCTGTTCTTTCATCTTGGCAGCATTGGTGCTCAACTTTATCTGTCCCCTACAACCGGGGCCATGGTTTCTCAAGACAGGGGATCCCGAGAGTTGCAGGAAGATCTCGACCCTCTGCTAAAGGCAGTCAAGCTAGACCCCCTGGAAGAAAAATATCCCTATGGCTTAGGTAAAATATTTTCTTCTGCCGAGCATATGCCGGACGCCCTGGCCCAATATTCGGAGGCGTTACGGCTTGCCCCGCTCTCTGGCGCCGTCAGCCAGGACCTGGGGCTTCTGTTGACGTCTCTCGGTGATGACCACAAGGCGCAAAGGCTGCTTTTTGCGGCCGCAAGAAACGATCAGATCGCCATCTTACCCTTGCCCACTGGCTTTTCGCCCGCCAGCACAGCCAGGAGGGGCTCGAGCAGATAAGCCAGGCCATATCGATAGATCCGCACAAAACCGGCGATCTCATGGCGCTGATGGCTCTTTACGGTTTTTCTTTGGAGCATATGGAGGCGGCTTTGCCGCAAAAGGCTCTTGCCCAGATAATTTACGGTGAACGTTTGTTGCAAGAGGGGCGTCGTGCCGACGCTGAAAAATTTTTTAAAAAAGCCCTGGACCTGGCAAGCCGGGCTGATGTGCAGGAGGTGGAAACCTTTCTGCGCCTCTTTGACTATTATGCAAATCAGGCCCGTTACGAAGATGCCCTTGTGGTGGCCCAGGCCGGCCTGGAGGTGTTGCCAGAAAATGCTGCGTTGCTGCGATCCTCTGCCATGGCTTATGAATTGATGGGGGTTACCTATCGAGCCGTTGAAGAGTACCGTAAGGCCCTGGTTCTGGACCCGGGTGACAAGCAGAGCCGCTTGCGCATTCAGCAGTTGTCAAACCAGTAAAACAGGCGCGAATTAGTGGATGGGGAGGGGTTAACAAAAAAAATCATTTTTTCTTGTTGACGCTCAGCCTTATCTTTGGTAAAAACTGCTTCGCTTTTGGGGTGTCGCCAAGCGGTAAGGCAACGGACTCTGACTCCGTCATTCTAAATGGTCCCATCGTCTAGCGGTTAGGACACCGGCCTTTCACGTCGGTAACGGGGGTTCAAGTCCCCCTGGGATCACCAGTTCGAGCCTTCCTGAGGGAAGGCACCAAGGTGGAGCTTTGGCTCCACCTTTTTTTTTGCGCTCTCACCACTCTGCCATCCTCCTTTTTGCCTCCGAACACCCATTGGGCCCCATTTTTTTACAGGCTTGTCTGTTGTGCCGCCTTTGGTATTAACACGTGGGAATGGTTGACCTTTACCCTGACGCGGTGTACAAAAGACAGGGGAGAACCTCACAGCCATGAACCATAGCTTTGCCTTTGTTTACTCAAGCCGCTTCGGCGAATATTCCTATGGCGACGATCACCCTTTCAAGGTGCTGCGGTTTCGTCTTGCCTATGAACTTATGGTTCAGCTTGGCCTGCTGTCCGGGGCAAACATCCGCCTGGTGGAAACCCCGTATGCCTCCGAGCAGGAGCTTCATGGTTTTCACCGCAGTGACTACCTGGAAACCCTCAGGGAGTTCAGTCAGGACCATTCGCCGCGGGCCAATTTTCTTTACGGCCTTGGCGATGCCGAAAATCCCGTTTTTTACGGAATGTACGACTGGGCCCGGTTGAGTTGCGGGGGGACCCTCGAGGCGGTTCGACAGATTGTGGACCATGGTTGCAGGGCCGCCTTCAACATGGCCGGAGGCCACCACCACGCTCATGAGGCGCGCGCTTCGGGCTTCAGCTATCTCAACGATGCCGTAGTCGCGATCAAAGAGTTGTTGAGGCGCGGGCTGCGGGTCGCTTATGTCGATATCGATGCTCATCATGGCGACGGTGTTCAACAGGCCTTTTACGAATCTGATCAGGTGCTGACCATTTCGCTGCACGAAACCGGGCAGGACTTTTTTCCCTTCTCCGGCTTTATTCACGAGTTGGGAACCGGGCCCGGATATGGATATTCGGTCAACGTGCCCTTCTGCAGGCATTCTGACGATCTGATTTTTGAGCAGGCCTTCAGGCGCATGGTGCGGCCCCTGCTTGCTTCTTTTAAGCCGGATGTCCTGATTACCCAGATGGGGGTTGATGGTCTCAAGGTGAATGTCGCCCGTGCCTGGAGCCTGCTCTGGGCGACCATGATCGGTGCCCAGGTCCCGGACCTGCTGCCGGCGGTTTTCGAGCAGACCATTGCCGGCCTGGGTTATGATGAAAAACGGCTGAGAGACAGGCCCCGACTCGCTCTGCCGAACGACTTTGCCCGAGCCCAGCAGGATCTTGAACGCACCCTGTCTGCACTTGAGCGCAAGCTCTGGGCCCTGCATGGAATCGGAGGTGGCCAATGAGCCGCCTGGGCGTCAGGCATCTGGTTGATGCCGATGGTCTGCCGCTGTTCTCGCTTATGGATGTCAACCGACTCCCAAGGGAGACCAGGCAGGATCTTTATAGGCACCTGATCCCCGAAGAGCTTTTTTTCAGGTTCGGTATCGATCGTCAGAGTTTTTGCGGTCCTGGGGGCCAGCCTGTGATCGAATTTCTCTGCCCGCAGGGACTGGGACTTATGCGCATCGAAGTGCGGCGCAGCCCTGAGGAGCGCGATTGTATCTTTTTTGTCGAGCTGGCCGATACCCCTTACCAGCAACTGGAGCTTTCGTTTTGCATTATTAACGACCCTGATGCCCCGCGGTTTGACATCGATATGGACGAGACCGGCCGTGATAACTGCTTCGGTACCATGCGCCGGAATCTGCCCGAAGAACTAAAAGCTATGGCGACCGGCCTTTCTCCCAATCAGGTCCGGGCCGGTCTCAAGCTCTTCAGTGATTTCTTTGCCCGGCTCGAAAGTTTTGCCGACTCCCTTGGCATAGACACTATCGTCGCAGAGCCCCTGTCTTACAGCAATGCGATTCGTTATGAAGAATATGGCTTTGACTATATTACCGGCAAGCAACTCATGCTCATGATCGACCGTGAATTTCGTCCCGGCGGAGTTTTGCACCAACGGCTCGATGGCACCTCGCAATTTCGTCTTGCCGGCATGGAAAAAACCGTGCGGGGGCGATCCTGGGCCATTCACGACGGTGTGCTCAACCAGACCTGGGACGGGATTAAGATCTATAAAACCCTCGGGGTGCATGCCGGGGTTAACACCTTTCCCGACCAACAATACTAAAAGTTCGAAGCTGCCTTAAGGATTGCCTGCTATGTCATTGAAACTTAATTTGAAGCATTGCATCAAAGCTAAAGAATATCTGCTCTGGACCCCCGATGAGGGGGACTGTGTTGAGGTCGGTCCGGAGCGCGAAAAGCTGCGGTTGCCGCAAATCCCCCTGCCGATCCACCGTGAAGACCTGGAGGAGGGCCGACCTTCGACCGACGCCGTGGGCAGGGGGGTCTACGATTATCTGCGGCGGTTTTCTGACGATCCCTACAGTCTGCAGTATGCTGAATTGTTGCGCGATGGCTTTTCCCACTACCTGGCCGATATTGGTGCGCAGATCCTCATGCTTGACCACAAGGAGGTGGATGCTGCCTATATCCGGCGTGGATTGATGTTTTCCGAGCTGAACCAGTGCCGGCCTCATCTGCTCAAGGCTCTCGGCTACCTTCAGCGGTCGCTGGAAAACCTTCCGGACAACCCGACCACCTTGAACTATCTTGGACAGATCGATCACCTGTTCGGCGATTATCCTGCCGCAGGCCGGCGTTGGCAGGGGGTCATCGATCAGGTCGCAGACCCGGCGACCCGTGAGGCTTTCAGCCAGAAGATTAAAGGTCTTGAGCCTGAAAACGCCCCCGAAGCGCCCCTGGTCGATGACCTTGAAGCCATCGGCGAGGCCATGTCGCTTTATGGAAGAGGGGAGGTTGAAGAGGCGAAAACCATCCTGGAGGTTCTCGAAGAAAGCAGCCCTGTGCCAAGGGAATTTCCCTCGCCGGAATTCTATTATTTTCTCGGTATGTGTCGCGGTAAGGCCGGTGACCAGGCCGGCGCGTTTGAGGCCTTTGAGCGCTCCCTGGCCCTTGAGCCGGAATATCAACCGGCCATCGAGGCGAAAGAGGCCATACTCGACGGAAAGGGGTTTTGACCATGGGTGGGTTCAGTGCCGGGGATGTGGTGTTCATTCTGCTGATTTGCGGGGTCATTTGCGGCATCATGACCCTGGTCAACCGTTCCCGGAAAAACAAGTAGATGCGCCCGGCTTAATGGTACCGAAGCGGTTGTTTTTACCCCCGCAGCCTGATACTATCGCCGGATGTCTTTGGGATCTGTAAAAAGGGGGGTTGATTTTGTCATGTCCTCCGCCTTGATACGCATCTGCGCTGGCCTGTTGGTCGCTGCGTTGTTGTTTGCCGGAGCTGCGTCAGCCCGGCAGTCAGGCTCCGGTGAGGTTTTCACCCTCTGGCCCATAGCCGACTATCGCTCGTCAGCCCATCTGAAATACAGCAGCTTCAATGCCCTCGGCCCATTGATCAGCTATCAGAAAAAGGGGGCTGAGTTTGAATTTGCCCTCAGGCCGCTGTTGTTTTGGACCGGTGACCGGGCAGGCGCCAGCTACAATGAATACCTGTACCCGCTGGCAGGCCGCAAGAAGGTTCCTGAACAATCGTACTTTCATTTGTTTCATCTTTACCAGTACGATTTCGGCGAGCGACAAAACGGCAGCAAGAATGAACTCTTTTTTTTCCCCTTGATTTTTTACGGCCAAAGCCCAAGTCAGGGAGACTATCTGGCCGTATTCCCCTTGGGGGGCAAGCTTTACGATAAGTTCGGCCGAGACGAAATCCGTTTCGCCCTTTTTCCCCTTTATGGGCAGACCAGACGTAAGGGGACCCTGACTACCAATGTGCTATGGCCCATAGGTGCTCGAATCCGTGGTGAAAACGAAACGGGCCTGAAGCTCTGGCCGCTCTATGGGGGGAGCCAGAAGGAGGGCGTTTACCGCAAAAGGTATTACCTCTGGCCGGTGTTTTTCAATTACCGGTTGAATCTGGACACGAGTCATCCCAAGCACCAGCGGGGAGCTTTTCCCCTCTACATTGCTGAAGACGCCCCCCTGGTCCGGTCGCGGACCGTCCTCTGGCCTTTTTTCCGGTACCAGTCCGACCGGGAAAAAAAATATGAAGAGTGGCAATTCCCCTGGCCCCTAATACGGGTCTCCCGGGGGGAGTACAAACAAGGCAATGCGATCCTGCCGTTTTATGCTGACGAACGGGTGGGCGACAGGCGTAAACGCTGGTTCCTCTGGCCTTTGTATAAAATTGAAGAGATTGAATCGGATCTCTTGAAACTGCGCCGGGACCGGGTGCTTTACTTTTTGTATTCACACTATCGCGAAACGGTTCTGGAAGAGGGTTCCAGCCGCAAGGTTCGCACCTCTTTGTGGCCGCTTTTTACCTATAAGTCCGTCAAGGGCGTTTCGCATTTTTCAACCCTTTCGCTGCTTGAACCGTTTTTTCCAAACAACCAGAGCATTGCCCGTAACTGGTCCCCTTTGTGGAGGCTGTACCAGAAAAAATGGGATAAGCATGGCAACGAGATAAGCTCGCTGCTCTGGAACCTGTACTGGAAAGAACGGCGTGGGGATGAACTGGCGATGGAGGTATTTCCTCTCTTCTCCTACCAGCTCCGCAAAGAGAACCATTTAGAATTCAAGTTTCTCAAGGGGCTTTTCGGTTATTCTTCTGATGAGGGGCAAAGGCGACTCCAGCTGTTCTTTGTACCGATAAACATCGGGGCCAAAGCGACCGAACCACAAGACTGAAACACTACCGACGGCAGGGGCTACACCCCTTGCCAGGATGAAATTGATGCTCGAAGCCTTAGGCAGAAAAATCCTCGGAACCGCCCAGACCACCGGTGAAATGCTGGCGCTGCTGGTGGAGACTTTGTTTTATTTCAAGGAGGCTCCCCGCAATCTTCCGGCGATCTTTCGGCAGATGTATGAAGTCGGGGTTGGCACATTGCCCATTGCCTCGTTGATGGCGATGTTCGTCGGCATGGTCCTGGCTCTTCAGACTGGCGCTGAGCTGGCCCTTTATGGTTCGCAGGAGGCCATCGGGGCCATTGTCGGTCTGTCGATGGTCAAGGAACTCGGACCGGTTATGACCAGTTTGCTGGTGGCCGGCCGCATCGGCTCCTCCATGGCGGCCGAGGTTGGTGCCATGGAAATTTACGAAGAGATCGACGCCCTGAAAACTCTCGAAATCAATCCCGTGCGTTACCTTGCCATGCCGAGGCTGATCGCCTGCCTGTTTGCGGTGCCTGCCCTGGTGGTTTTCAGCATGATCATCGGCATTCTCGGCGGCGGTTTTATCAGTGATGTCAATCCCTTGATCAACGTTCCCTTCAGCGTCTACTACGATAATATGGTCAGGGCGGTTTCCTACCAGGAAATTTTCAAGGGCCTGCTCAAGGCTACGGTTTTTGGTGGCATCGTGGCGCATGTCGGCTGTTATGTCGGCTTCAAAACCAGCGGCGGAGCCAGGGGAATCGGGCAATCGACCACCAGGGCCGTGGTCCTTTCGTTTCTGCTGATCTTCGTCGCCAACTATTTTCTCACCCGACTCATGCTTTAACGCAGATCGAGCAGATCTGAGTTTAATGGACGATCTATGACCGCTTCAGACAAGAACGAGAAAAAAACCCGGGGTAAAAACGGCATCCTGCATAAATTGACCCATGGCTTTACCGCGTCGATATTCGAAGGCTGCGACTGCCAGAGCAATTATGAGCAGTCCCGCGGCGTTTCGATCCGGATTGAAAACCTGAACAAGTCTTTCAACGGCAACCCGGTGCTGAAGGACATCAACCTTGAAATCAACCCCGGGGAGACCTTTTCCATTATCGGTCCCTCGGGAACTGGTAAGAGTGTTCTGCTCAAGCACATCGTCAGGCTCGAAAAACCCGACAGTGGGCATATCTACATCGACGGCCACGACATTTACGACCTTTCTGAAGAGCGGGAACGAGAATACCGTTACAGCATGGTCTTCCAGTCCTCCGCATTGTTCAACTCCCTGACCGTAGGTGAGAACGTCGGCTTGTGGCTTCGGGAGAAACGGGTTTGCATCGAGTCGCGAATCCGTCGCATTATTCGCGAAAAACTGCGTCTGGTCGGCCTGGAGGGCAAAGAAAACATGATGACCTCCGAACTGTCAGGGGGTATGAAAAAACGTGTGGCCATAGCTCGCTCTCTGGCCATGAACCCTGACCTGATTCTTTACGACGAACCGACGGCCGAACTTGACCCGGTGACCTCTGACGAACTGGCCCGGGTGATTATGGACCTGAAGTCCCAGTTGGATCTGACCACCATTATTGTCAGCCACGACCTGAACTTCGCCCTTTATCTTTCGGACCGGGTTGCAATGATGAACCCGAACGGGGTCGTTGAAATCGGCACCCCAGAGCAGATCAAGCATAGCCAGAATCCTGTTATCAGAAATTTTATCTATACCACGACCAAAGGAATCAAGGGAGACGACTAGCATGGCCATGTCCACTGAGAAAAAGGTGGGGATTTTCTTTCTCCTGGCGATCATAGCCCTGGGCGTCATGATCGAACTGGTTGAGGACTGGCAGCCCTTTCAGACCCAGCTTCAATATCAGACTTACTTCAATGCGGCCGTTGGCATAAAGGTCGGTGACCCGGTGCGCATGGCCGGAGTCGAGGTGGGAAAAATCCGCACAATCGTTATTGATGACAGCAAGGTGAGGATCGATTTTCATGTTTCAGAAGGGACGATCCTTCGCGAGGATTCCATCGCCGAAATCCGCCAGACCAATCTTCTGGGCGGACAATTTCTCGGCCTGACTTTCGGCTCACCTCAAGCTCCCGAAATCGCCCCGGGGACTACGGTGAAATCGAGCGAGGGCGCCAACATCGATCAGTTGATCACCAACCTGGACCGCAACCAGCAGCGAGTGCTGGGAGCTCTGGGGGAAATGATCGAAGAAAGCCGTGACCAGTTTCGTGATTCGCTGGCTCAAATTGAAAGTATCGTTCGCAAAATTGACCAGGGTGACGGGAGTGGTGAACCTGCGCTCGACCCTTGAAAGCCTTGAGCATGGCGACGGAACCCTGGGCCGCTTGATGCAGGACAGCTCTCTCTATGACGAGGCGCGGGCCACGATGGCCAACCTCAATGAGATCACTGATGGTATTAAGCAGGGCCAGGGGACCCTGGGCAAGCTCTTTACCGAGGATGAACTTTACCGTGATGCTTCAGAGGCCCTGGCCAATTTTCGTGAGATTTCAACCAAGGCCAACCAGGGCACAGGAACACTGGGCAAGCTGATTAACGACGAGTCTCTGTACCTTGAGGTCAGCCAGACCATGGAGCGCATCAACAGCATCGCAGCCAAGATCGATGACGGCCAAGGGACCATCGGCCGCCTGGTTAACGAGGATGATCTCTACCGAGAAGCCAAGACCACCCTGCATAAGGTTGAAAAGACCACTGACGGTCTGAGCGACACGGGTCCCTTGTCGGCCCTTGGCGTGGTCCTGGGCACCCTTTTCTGATATTTTTTTGACCATTTGTTCGACCTGAAACCAGGAGGGGGTTCCATGAAGTTGACGTTTGCCCTGGTGCTCGCCGCCTTGCTGGCGACAGCCTGCACCGATCTGCACTACCTGCGTTCTGACCAGCCGATTTTACCGGTGCGCGAATACGAAAAGCTGATCGTCGGCCGCCTCGATGCCGATTACGTCGGCGATGATAATTGCCTCAGTCGCTGCCATGCACACGATAAGATCAAACACGACCTGCAGCTTTCCGTTCATGGTGAGCAGATCGCTTCAGAAACCGGGCTGCCGCTGGTCAATTGTGAATCCTGCCATGGCCCTGGAAGTCTGGCCATTGCCAATATCGACGAGCAGGGCCGCTGCGACTTCGGAACGCTGCTCAGGTATGACGAACTTCCCTCCCAGGCTCTTGCGCTGATCTGCCTCAAGTGCCACTCGGCCGCCTCTACACCGATCCTGCATAATTGGAATGCAAGCGCCCATGCCAACAGCGATGTCAGCTGTTTCGACTGTCATCGCCTGCATCTGGGGCCCCAGCAAAAAGTCAGCCGTCAGGAGATGGACGAACTCTGTTACAGCTGTCACCAGGATGTTCGTATCAGCTTTCAGCAGTTCTCCCACCACCCGGTCCCTGAAGGCAAAATGGCCTGCGTCGATTGTCACAATCCTCATGGTACCGCGCAGGACCACGGCCTGCTCGGTTTGACCGTAAAGGAAACCTGCACCCGGTGTCACATGGATGTCCAGGGGCCTTTTGTCTACGAGCATGCCGACCTGACCGAAGATTGCAGCAACTGCCATGCTCCCCACGGCGCACCGAACAATCCCCTGCTCAAAGCTTCGCAGCCCTTTCTCTGCCTGCAGTGCCACGCAGGGCATCAGAGTCGCTTTTTGGCTCCGGGTCTTGCCAGTGACCAGTTCAAGGGGGCATTTTTAACCCGTTGTACCGATTGCCACAAGGCCATCCACGGCACCGATATCCCCTCTGCCAAAGGTCGCGGCACTTTTATTGCCCGCTGAAATGCAATTCGCAGGAGTCAGGCGTGAAGCTTAATTTAAAATACCGAATCTCTCTGCTGCTCTTTGGTCTGATATTGGCTTTCTGGGCCCCGCCTGCCAAGGCTGAACCGCGTCAGATTGAAACAACCCTCAGTCCCGGGTACCGAATGGTCAGCACCCAGGGCAACCCGGCTCGGGCGAGGGAGTATTCCCTGCTGGACTCCAGTGGCGGTGGTGAAATGGACATGAAGGTGCTTTTCCCAAGGCACCGCCTAAGACTCGATGGCTTTTACCTCAACGAGTCGGAGTACCGGCTTGGCGGCGAGGTCGATTACAACGGCCTGTTGCGCTTGCAACTCGGTACCGAAAGCCTCTGGCATAACCTTGATCATCTGGCATTCAGTCCGCCCCAGCGCGCTGATGCCTTCAAGCCCAACGATTCGGAAACGGCATGGGTCAAGTTCAGCGACCAACAACCTGGCAAGGACTATGCTCTGGAAGTTGAACAACACCGCGCCGCTGTGCGGGGCAAGGTCCGAAACTTTCCCGCCCACATCAACCTTGGCTACTGGCGCCTTGAGCGCAGCGGGAACAAGCAGCTGACCTTTGTCAGCGAAGGCACCTCGGGCAGCGGCGGCTCCTGCAACCAGTGCCATGTCCAGAGCAAAGGTCAGCCGATTGATCAGGTGACCGAAGAGGTCAAGCTGGGCCTGGACGCACACCTTGGTCGCACCGATGTGATTCTTGAAGGGATGATCCGGGAGTTTCGCAACCATGAAGCTTCTGCTGACGATTTTTTCGGTGAACTCAGATCCCAAAACCAGGGCGTGACCCTGCGTGAGGCCGGGATTTACCAACACGACTCGACCCCCGATTCGCGCCTGCTCTCGTCAACGTTAAAACTGCACTCCTCGCTCACGGGCGGGGTGGTCGGCGCAGCAGAGTTTACCCTCGGCAAACGTGAGAACCGCTCTGATGTGAGCGACGTCCAGGGCATCGAATCAGAAACCGATTTCTATAAAACCGCCGGGGATTTGACCCTGATCCCTTCTGCACGCTGGACTCTGAATTTTCAGTACCGGTTTCTTGATCTCGATAACACCAACAGTGACCGTTTGCAGGTGGCTGGCGGTAGTGACGCCCTCAATGTTCGGGAAAATCTCGATCTGACCCAGGCTGTTTACGGGGCCCGGCTCTCCTACCGGCCCTCGCGGCGGCTGACCCTGCAGGGCGAGTTCAGGCGCCGGGATGTTCATCGCGCTCATACCGGCGAAGCCGTTGATGCCGAATTCTTTCCCGAGCTGATCATTGATCCGAACTGGGAGCTGCCCAGCGACGAGGTGATTCACAGCTATCGCTTCACAGCACGCTCCCGTCCCCTGGGGCGCAGCAACTTCAAGCTCAACGGTTGGTACCAGTATCAGACATCGAACGATCCGGCTTACGGGACCTCAGCCCAGCGCGGCCATGAGGCCTTTGCCGGGCTGACCTATGCTCCGACGGCGACCTGGGGGCTGACCGGCAATCTGAGGCTGCTTCGGCAAGCCAACAACCGGCACCGTCTTGAGCAGTTCGGCAGCACTACGGGTAATCTGCTCTCCATCGACCTGGATCGCAAGGATGAAAGCCAGCAGGTCTCCGCCGGAGTCTGGGCCAACCCCATCTCGGGCCTGGCTCTGAACTTCCACTATGGATTTTTGCGCAAGAAGACCATTCAGGATCTGCTCTTTGGCCGAGACCCTTTGCGCAAGAAGACCATTCAGGATCTGCTCTTTGGCCGAGACCCTGAAGGCGTCAATGTCCTTGCTGAGGATGCCGACTATTCTCAAACAGTCCATTCCGCGTCGGCCGGGGCCAACTGGCAGATCAATCAACGCCTGTCGGCTCTGTGTGAAGCCCTTTATATCCGCTCTCGAGCTGAGCTCGAGCCCGAGTTTTCCGTACAAGATTTAAGCTTTTTCGGATTTCCCGATCCGGTGGATGTCGATGCCGAGGGCATTAACGATTTAAGCGAGTTGGATATCCGGCAATGGGGAATTCGCCTGGGGCTGCGGTGGGTCCTTGAAGAGGCCTGGAGTTGTTCGCTGAACTATAGCTACGACGACTACCAGGATTTGAACAGTGGCACCTTTGATGGCACCGCCCAAACCTACATGTTTAACGTCGCCCGGTCCTGGTGAAAATCCGTGCGGCAGATAGAGATTTTTGTGTTTCCAGAGAAAATGGATAAGTTTAAGTTTTTGTTGACAGGCCTGGTGTTTCTGGCGCTATTTTCCGCAAACCCTGCCCATGCCGCCAAGCCTTTTGTGGCTGCGATTATCACCGGAGATCTCCCCCGTTATCGTCTGGCCCATGATGCCTTCGTCAATGCCATCAGGCAGCAGGGGCTGACCGAAGACAAGGTTGAGATCTACGAGCAGAGACCCCATCCCGACCCGATATCCTGGGCCAACAGCATCCGCAAGGCTGTCGGTATCGGAGCCGACCTGATCCTGACCTACGGGGCTCCCACAACACTGGCCGCAAAAAAAGAGGCGAGGGGGGTGCCCGTCGTGTTTGCCGACGTCTATGATCCGTTGGGGCTTGGTATCGTAAGGGACATGCGTGTTCCTGGCGGGGATTTGACCGGTATCAGCGGCCAGACGCCTTTGGAGACGCTGGTAAAGACATTTCGAACCATTTATAAGGTACAACGTATCGGGGTTCTGTATTCTTCCCTCGATGCCGGATCTTTGCAGCAGACTAAAAAATTGACTGAAATTGGCGAGCGCAGTGATTTGATCCTGGTGTCCCGGGATATTCTGCGCCACGATGACCTGCCCCTGGCGCTGGAGTTTTTAGCGGACAAGGTTGAGGCCCTGTTTTGTACCGAAAGTGCTCTACTGCAGCTGCAGATCTCTGAAGTTATGGGTTTTGCACGGAAACACTCACTCCCGGTCTTTTCCCAGATCCCCGGCCTGGGTGATCTTGGGGCTCTGATTAACCTCGAAGCCGAACCCCATGAACAGGGATCAGTGGCTGCGGACTATGCCTATCAGGTTCTCGCTGGTCAAAAGCCGGGCCTGCTGCCGGTGCGCACCCCTCGCCAGGTCTCCCTGGTTATCAACATGAACACCGCCAAAAAGCTGAACCTGAAGGTCCCCTTTCAGGCCTTGAGCCTGGCAACGAGGGTTGTTCACTGATAAACGGCCTCGTCCCTCAGTCCCGCGAAGGCTGGAATCCAGGTTTTGCCTTTGAGCCAACCTATATTCGGGGTCTTGAGCAATAAAGCGAAGGTTTGGGAAAGATGTCTTTTTTTACTGCAGCAGATACAAAACCAGGGTCAGGGACAGAGCGCTTAGCAGGGTGGTGACGAAAATGGCCCCGGCCACCAGATCGGGGCGGCTGCCGAAGCGCAGGGAGTAGAGCAGGGGAAGGACCGCCGAAGGTGTGCTGGTCTGAAGAATGACGACCTTTCTCGCTTCATCGGGAATTTCAAGCCATACTGCAACCCCCCAGGCAATCACTGGGGCAAGACCGAGCCTGATCAAAACCGCCAGGCTCAAAAATCCCGGAGAGGCGTGCAAGCTGGTTCGCGCCAGTTGCATTCCCAGCATCACCAGCATCAGCGGAATCGCTGCCTGGCCCAGAAGTTCAATGGGGCGCAAAACAAAAGCGGGCAAAGGCAGGCCCAGCGCCTTGACCGCAAAGGCCAGGGCCACCGAATGGAACAGGGGGATTCTGGCCGCGTTCATTACCGCCTCCCGCAGGGAGGCCCCCGCGCCTTGGGCGATTATGATACCCAGCGTGCCCAAGGGGATGGTGAACAACACAAAGACGAGCACCGAGGCCTCGAGCCCGGCATCGCCGAAGGCAAAATAGGCCAGAGGAAGGCCGAAATTGCCCACGTTCATCATCACCGTCGACAGGGACAGAGCGCTGCGCGTATCGCTGTCGAGGCGAAATAACCGTCCTGCGGCCAGGGCCAACAGCATCAGAATCGCGGTGTAGATGATCATGAACCAGAACAGGTCCGCCGCCAGCCCCAGGTTGATGTCGCGCTTGACCAGGGCCGAAAAGACCAGGGCCGGTGCAAACAGGTAAAGCCCGATGTTGGTCAGGGTGCGAAAATCGAGCTTGGAACGCTTTTCCAGGCAAAATCCTGCCAAAATAATTAAAAACACCGGTAGAATAATGTTCACAAACAGCATGGCAAAGTCCTGTCGGCAAGTGTTCATCCGAAATTTTCTGATGGCCACTCGATAGAATTTCCTGGATCTGTGATTTGAGGGCGGGAAAAGAGTGTAGGTGCTTGGCCTGAATATGTGTTTCAAAAAATCTGAGGCGCACCCAGCGGTTCGTCGGTGATTTTTTGAATGGTTAGGCAGGTCAATGACTTGCGCTCTGGCCCGGTCGGAACTCACCGATTCAGGAATTTGCAAGAACTTAGCATGGCCGATGCAAGGGTGCAAAGATCCTGTGTACCTGCCCTCAATTTCTCCTGGCAAAAAACAGGCACAAAACGAAAAGAAAAGGTGTCTTTATGAGATATGTGTTGAATTCACTGTCCATTTTTCTGGTTGCACTGTTGGCTCTGACCCTCGGGTGCCGCCGTGACGATCAGCCTGCTCCGCAAAAACAGGGCAGAATCAGTGCCACCGCGACCTACGAAAAATATTTTGGGCCCGCTCCAACGCCTCTGGAAGGAACCTGCTTTGCAATGGCAGGATTTCTTCCCCTGGCAGAGAATCCCCAGAAGGTGGTGCCCTTGCCTCTGTTCATGTTTTCAGAAGAAAATCGCATGCATGCCATGGTGAACCGGCTGTTGACCATGGATGAAGATGCAGGTCGCAGGATCGGGGTCATCAGCCCCCTTCCCAAGGGGACGGTGTTGATGGCGCTTCATCAGCACGAGAACACAGTAAGCCTCGATCTGCACCCGCCGCCGGGGTTAAAACCGTCCACCGCTAAACCCGTTTTTGCTGCACTGGGGCATAGCCTGGTGCAGTTTCCCGGGGTCGAAAAAATCGTTATCACCCTTGACGGGTTGCCCCTGGAAGGGCTTCCCGAGCAGGGATATGTGCCGTCTCAGGCTGACGTCGCCGACCCCGGTGAGCCCCTGATCCTCGGGGTGGTCGGCGAATGGGGCGAGCCTGATCAGGGCCTCAAGGAGCTGTCTGTTTTTTTTGATCGCCCGGTACATGTCGACGAGATTCTGGTGACCCCTCAAGGGGGCGTTCCCGTCCAGGGAGAATATTTTCAGTCTATCTTCGATATGGCGATCGTCGTTCATCCTCAGGACCCCATGGCTTTTCTCGAAGGGATGCAGATGCAGGTTAAATACCGCGCCACTGACCCCCTGGGACGTTCTGCCGGCGGCACCGAAAACTTCCCCCTGATGCGCATGGTCAGGCCTTGATACAACCGGGTCCCATTATTCCCGTTGACAAGGCCGATTGAATCCTATTTAATGCCTGATCGTAACGACCGTCCCGGGCATGGATCCGGGCGAATATCTTCTTAAATATTTCGGGAGGACGTCATGAATCCACTGGCCTCAGAACTTAACGAACAGCTCGCCCAGCACAGCCCTCATGTACTGGAAATGCTTTCCGACCTCGGGAAGAATCTGTTTTTCCCAAAAGGGATTCTGACCCAGTCCGCTGAAGCAAAAGATAAAGCCCATAAATTCAACGCGACCATCGGGATCGCCACCGAAAACGGCGGCCCCATGTTTTTGAAGTGCATCCAGGACAAACTGCCCGCCTTCGAGCCCAAAGACATCTATCCCTATGCTCCACCGGCGGGCAAGCCCGAACTTCGCTCCCTTTGGCGGGAGAAGATGCTGCGTGAAAACCCCAGCCTGCAGGGAAAGCACTTCAGCACTCCTATCGTGACCAACGCCCTGACCCACGGCCTGTCCATTGTCGCTGACATGTTCATGGACGAGGGCGACCATGTCATTTCGCCCGACATGATGTGGGGCAACTATAACCTCACCTTCGGGGTGCGCTGCAAGGCGATAGTCAAAAAATACCCGACCTTCACCGTCGCCGGCGGCCTTGACGTCGATGCCTTCAAGGCGGTGTTGAAAAATACCGCCAAAGAAAAGGGCAAGGCTGTGGTGCTGCTCAACTTCCCCAACAATCCCAGTGGCTACACCCCTACCGTTGCAGAAGGCGACGCAATTGTCACAGCGATCAAAGAAGTCGCCGAAGAGGGCTGCAATGTGGTCGCGGTGACCGACGACGCCTATTTCGGACTGTTCTTTGAAGACACCATGACCGAGTCCCTTTATGGTAAGCTTGCCAACATGCACCCCCGGGTCCTCGCGGTCAAACTTGACGGCGCCACCAAAGAGGAGTACGTCTGGGGCTTCCGCACCGGTTTCATCACCTTTGCCGACGGCAACGATTATGAAAACGAACCGGTCATCACCGCCCTTGAAAAGAAGGCGCTCGGTATCATTCGAGCGACCATCTCAAACTGCCCCCATCCGAGCCAGACCTTTGTCCTCGAGGCTCTGCGCTCCCCTCAGTTTCTCGAGCAGAAGGAGCAGAAGTTCCAGATCATGAAGGGCCGCGCCCTTAAGGTCAAAGAGGTGCTGAAAAACGAGAAGTTTGCTAATGCATGGGACTTCTATCCTTTCAACTCCGGGTACTTCATGTGCCTTAAGCTCAAAACCGTCGATGCAGAGAAACTGCGGGTTCATCTGCTCGATAAATACGGGGTTGGCACCATCTCCATCGGCAAAACAGATCTTCGCATCGCATTCTCCTGCATCGCCGAGCAGAATATCGCCGAACTCTTCGACCTCATCTACCAGGCCGTTCAGGATCTTTCTTGAGCTCCTCCGGTTAAGAAAAAGGGCCTGCCATCGGCAGGCCCTTTTTTATTGGTAAACTTTATTCGCAACAGCCCAAGCATTCTGAATAGCAAGGTTTACCGTGGATACCCTGCATCAACTGCTCTGCAACGCGCAACTTCTGCCCCATTTGCCGAATTTGCTGCCAAAGGGGCAACGCTGCTATCTGGTCGGAGGAATTCTGCGCGACTGGCTGACCGGCAAGCCGGTGACCGATTTTGACTTGGCAACCCCCGAAGATCCCACATCCCTTGCCAAGGGGTTTGCGAGGAGTATCGGCGGGCACTGGTTCATGCTTGACAAAACCCGTCGGCAGAGCCGGGTGGTTTTGCGCAGGGAAGGGGAGCTTACCTTCGATTTCGCCCCCTTTCGCGGCCCCGATTTGCAGGCCGACCTCAAGGGGAGAGATTTTACCCTGAACGCTCTGGCCCTTGACCTGACTGGTCCCCTTGAGGAGGGCCGGATTTTCGATCCACTGCAGGGACGCAAAGACCTGGCCCTGGGCAAGCTTCGCGCCTGTAGCGACAGCAGCTTCAGCGATGATCCCTTGCGGGTCTTGCGCGGGATCAGGCTGGTCACTACCCTCGGGTATCACCTGGAAGATCAGACCTTACAGTTGATGCG
>CALZIZ010000139.1 GCA_945787465.1 uncultured Desulfuromonadales bacterium | reverse complement strand
GTTCTTCTGGCCGACCGCGCTCTTGGCGTCGGAGATTTCGCCCATCACCGAAGAGGGGGTGATGGGATAGATAGCGATGACCTCGTTGGTCGCGTGGGCCACGTGGGCGGCGGCGGTGTTGCCGTCGATGGTAACCATTCTTCGAGGCATGGGCTTCTCCTTTTTTCAGCATATTGCTGGAACTATCAGACTACCAGGGCCCCAGCTCTGCGCTGGGCCCCTGGCAGGAATTGAGTTACATTCAGGGTGAAAAGATAGATGTCCACAGATTATTGCCGACGGCATCCAGAAATATCGTGAAGCCACGGGCTATGTGCGTATCACATGTCCATGCCGCCGTTCACGCCCCAGACCTGTCCGGTAATGTAGGAGGACGCGTCGGCGGCGAGGAAGTGCACGACGCGCGCGATCTCCTCGGGCTTGCCGAGGCGGCCGAGGGGGATTTGGGACAGGATCTGCTCCATCACCTTATCGGGAATATGCTCAAGCATTTCCGTGGCGATGAATCCCGGCGTGATAGTGTTTATGGTGAGGCCGATCCCGTCGGGGTCGGTCAGCTTCCCCGACCGGGCCAGCATACGCGAGGCTTCCCGGGCGAGTGTTTTGGTTAACCCGAACAGGCCCGACTTCGAGGCGGCGTAGTTTGCTTGACCGATATTCCCCATCTCACCAATGACGCTCGATACGTTCACAATCCGTCCGCTGCCGCGCTCGGCCATGTGGCGCAGGGCGGCCTGGGAGAGGAAGAACGCGCCGGACAGGTTGACGTTGAGCACATTGTACCAGTCGTCGTCCGACATTTTGAGCACAGTCTTGTCAATGGTGATGCCGGCATTGTTGACCAGGATGTCGAGGCGGCCGTGCGTCGCGATCACGTCGTCGATGGTGCGGCGACAATCCCCCGGGTCACCCACATTCCCCTTGTGGGTGCTGATCGACGTGGAGTATTCCTGGGTAAAAGCGTCACGAAATTCTCCCGCCGCCTGGTCATTGCCGGAATAGCCAGCGGCGATCACCGCGCCCTGGCTGGCAAGGCTGCGACAGATTGCTGCACCGATGCCCCGGGTGCCTCCCGTGACCAAGGCCACGCGCCCCTTGAGCTTGTTACCGACTCGAGTTGTCACATTGTCGTCGCACGTCAGATCAAGAACGCCCATAATGTCCATCTCCTTTTTAAATTAAGCTTGGTTAACAGGATACCGTGAGTTCGACCATTCAACATTTTGCCGGGGTCCATCTAGACGGACAGCCTGTTGGGAGGCTGCCCGTCTCAGGTAACATGCAAAATTAAGAGCAGTCCATTCAACCCGCACCCAGTTTGGCTAGCGTCCGGGCCATACCGCGCTCGAGAGCGGCGATGAGCTCCGGGCGCAACCTTTCCGCCGGGATGATGGCGTCGACCGAGCCCATTTCTTGAGCCCGCTGGATGGTGTGGACCGCATCGTACTCGATGGCCTTCTGGCCCAACTTCTCGGCGCGAACCACAGGTCGCAATTCGGCAAGCTCAGCTTGCAGAGCAACCCGCTCTGGTCCGCTCGCGGCAGCGATCCGCTCTCGGAGATCGACAATGCGCTCGTCGGCGTCGGTGCGTTTGTCGACCTCCCGGGTGAAGACCACGGCTGCGGCCGGCGCTCCTCCGAGCACCGAGGCGTAGGTGCCCTCGACGGCTAAAGCCTCCATGTTGTCGTTGAGCACCTTCGAGAACACCACGAAGGCGCCGCCGTGATAACGCGACACGACACAGAACACGATCGGGCCGTCGAAGTTGGTAACGGCGCGGCCGATCTCGGCTCCATACTCGAGTTGCCATTTGGCCAGAGATTCCGGCGAGCCGTCGAAGCCCGACAGGTTCGCCAGAACGACCAGGGGGCGACTCCCACTCGCACTGTTGATGGCGCGCGCCAGCTTCTTCGACGACATGGGGAAGAGCGTGCCCGAGGTCCACACATCCGGACCGTCTGCCGGCAGCAGACCCTTGCGTGGAATTGCCCGGGAGGCGATACCGAGCATCATTACCGGATAGCCGCCGAGATGGGCCTCGAAGACCACCCCGGTGTCGGCATCGCGCATGTCGGCCCAGCGTTCCATCGGTTTATAATCCTGATCGGCGACAGCGCGCATGATGGAACGGATGTCGAATGGCTTCTTCCGACCGGGGTTGGTTTCATCGGCGAATACCTCGCCTACGGTCTCGAACTCAGGGCCATCATGCGGTGCAGACCTGACGTCGCGTTCGGGGGCATCGGAGGTCTCCGCGCGTCGAGGGAACCGTTCTCCTGACGCCCGATAGGCATGCTCGTTGTGCTGTCTCATGACCTCGCACGCCGCTTCGAGGTTGGGAGCCCAGTATTGAGCCTGGCCGTTGGGCCCCATGATGCGGTCGTACCCGCCGAGTCCGAAGTTGTCCTCCGCCGAGACACCGCCCGAGAAGTCGAGGGACTGCTTTCCGGTGAGCACCATGGAGCTGTCGGGGGTCATAATCAAGATCCCCTTGGTATGCATGAGCATCGTGGCCTCGGCGTTCCAATAGGGCTGCCCGCCGACGGTGATGCCGGTGATGATGATGTTGATCTCACCTCCGTCCTGGGTAAACTCGATGATTTTCCGCAGCACAATCGAGATCCAGTCCATGTTCTCGGTGCCGCTGGTCATCGAGATCCGGGCGCCCGCCGACACCGCGTACCACTCGAGGGAAGTTTCGAGTTTTCTCGCCAGGTCGAGGGCGCCGATGGTCATGCGGCACTCCGGCTCGGCGAGCGAGGCCAGCTCCTTGGTCGGATCCCCGAGCAGCACCACCCGGGTTATGCCTTCCGGATAACGCTCGGACGGCGTGGTAAGCAGGCCGCCGACGAAGCCATTGTCGTTGTTCCCCTTCGGCCGGTCGACGGGCTCGAAGGAACCATCCTCGGTCACGGCGTATTCGGTGAAGGAGCCACCGTTCCTGGTGAGACGATCGATCAGCTCGTAGGGATAGATCGATCCTCGCTGCTGCGACATGATGACGTTCTGCCGGTAGCGGTCGAGTACCGGGACCGGTTCGTCGACGGAATCGACGAGTTGGTAGGCAAAAGGGTCCGCCGAGTCGAACCCGAAGCGCAAGACAGCCTCGCGGGGCGCACCGTTCTCCACTAGGGTACCGATTAATTCGACTCCTTCGAGGCCGAGGGTTGCCGAGAGCGCGGCAAAACGTTTGAGCACTTCATCGAGACCCTCCATCGGCAAGCTGAACGGCGGCCAAAGATAGAGGACGATCCGGTTCATCGCCAACCGCCGGCGCGGGTCGTGCTCTGTCTGGGCCTTCCGTATTGCGTTGGCACAAGCGGAAAGGAGCTTTTCCATTGATGGCAATCCGACAACCTGCCCCGATTCGTCGCAGCTCGGCGTCAGATCGCGAACCTCGGCCACGGCAGCCAGTCGGGTATCACGCGGATTATCGACACCAACTAGTTTGTAGGCGTAGATTCCATGCTCCGATTCGAGGCGTTCGCTGGTGAAGTTCCGGAAGCGGAAGAATTTGGCTCGCGCAGCGATCATCGGGTGGCAATGGCGCAGGGTCAGGTCCTCAGCGAAAGAGCCTTCAGCGGGCCGATAGGTGTGGTGGAACACTTTGCCGTCGGGGACGGCGCCGGAGAAGGTCACCCGGCGGATGTTCCCCGGCGCATCGGCGGCGGTGATGATACTTCGCGCCCAGGCCTCGACCTCGCCCGCTGCGACGGAACCATCCCAGCGATTGTAGAGGTCGATGGAAAGCGGCTCGGAAGAGGACAGGGTCCGGCCATGGTCCAGGGCCGTTTGGAGGGCTTCTGCGGCCTGGGCCTGCGGGCTGATCGTGGCAACCACGTAGCGCAACTCTCCATCGGTATGATAACCGGCGGAACGGCGTCCGGCTTCTTCATGCACCCCCTGCAGTTCCTTGTCACGATAGAAGCGCCGGAAAAAGACATCGAGCATCGGATCGCCATTGGCGCTCGCCCCGTCGGGATCGGCGAGCAGCTCGATCACCGCCTCGGGACAGTTGATCAACGCGTCGAGGTGCGACGCGTCAGCGCCCGCAGAGCGTAGTGCGGCAACGTGGCCACGCATCTCCTCGAGTACCGCCGCCTTGCGCGCCGCCACGCCTGGTTGTTCGAAGTTCTGATAACGGACATTGCGCGCCAGGGTGCCGAGGTTGGGGAAACGCAGTTCCGTGGCAACCACAAAATAGTCGAGGGTTGTCCGTAGCCGTTGTGCCGACTCAGGATCGAGTTTTTCGGGATCAAGGCGCAGTCCACTCAAAACCGCTGCAAGAAGAGGTTCTCGCGCCTCGGCCCCCAACTGGCCGTTGAAGATCCGGAAAGCGGCGCGCTTCAGATCGTCAGAGGGTTCAAGGCTGTCGATACCGTAATGGGCGAAGGCGCGCTCGAGTTTGGCACGGAAGGTCTCCGGCAGGCCCTCGGCTTCCAGGTCGAGGGCCCGCAGGTAGCTGTGAAAGTATTCTTTAGGGTTGTGCGTCTCCTCGTCGGCCTTTTCGCCGACCCGTCGGTTGCGTGCCAGTGAGCAAACGTCACTGAATGCATCAAGGACCGAGAGACCAGCTGCGACAACCTGGGGGTCGTGCAAATCGACCTCCTCATAAGCCGCGAGCAGTCGTCCGGCGAGATCACGCACCACTCCGACCTTAGTGTCGTATCCAAGAATGGTCCAGCGGATTGCGTCGAGATTATAAAGGCAACGCTCTTTTCCACTCAGAACGACCTTATCTTCTCCCGGGATCAGGGAGAAGTCGATGCGTTCCCCTTCCTCCATCTCTACGGTTTCTTCTCGGTCAGAATTCGTCTCAATCCTGATGAGAGCGGCTCCGGCATCGACCTGGATGCTCGGACCGGTCAGGACATCGACAACGGTCCCAGCAAAGGGCGCAGTGATCGCGGTTTCCATCTTCATCGCCTCAAGCACCACCAGCGAGTCGCCTTTGACGACTGTATCGCCCGGTTTGACATTGACGGAGACAACGAGCGACGGAGATGGCGAACGTATCAAGCCGGCATCGTCCCGCCTGATCCGATGAATAACATTATCAACTTCGATAAGATGATCGCCCCCTCGGTTTATCGATACCACCTGATGACTTCGATCCCCAATCGTCACCCGGGATTCAAATTCGCTCACCGGATCGATAGACAGCACAAATACTTTGCCGTCGACCTCTAGCCGATACCGGTTCGGGCAAACCCGCTGCACGGCAAGACGATACTTTGCACCACGCAACCGGCAGTCGACCGTCACCAGCGACTCGTGAGTCGATCTCGGCCGACCGCGGGAGGCGGCGGCGAAGAAGGAGGTGCGCGCATAAAGGGCAGACGAAAGATAGGCCTCCACTCCGGCGACGAGCAGGGCTACGCCCGCACGATCGTCTAAGGCTTGCGATTCGTCCGCGGTCAGCCGATCCAGCCAGGCCGATTCAGAAAGCAGCTCGGGCACATTCAGCAAACGCAGGAGAAAAGACTTGTCAGTCCGCTTGGACGGAAATTTATCCATGGAACGCCTCCTTGATATCATCGAGTGAGGAATGTGCCGTGGTCGGTTTTGGCCCCATTGCAAGGTCGGTCACGACCTCTGGCGCAACGATCGCCGGATCCAGAGACATGACCACGTAGCCGCCGACGGCTCCGGCACCGAAGCCCGGGGCGAAGATCAGCGACCGTTTGCTGACCGCACCTTCGTAGACGGCGTCCGCCAGAGCGATCGGAATGCTCGCCGCAGAGGCATTGCCAACCTCGGCGATGTTGAAATAGATGTCTTCGGCTTTGATCCCCTGGGGCACGGCGATGTCGATGATCATGTTCTTGTTGGCCTGATGGGGCACGATCACGTCGATGTCGTCGATGAGAGCTTTGCCCCCTTTCAGGCTCTTGAGCTCGGAAAGCTCGCCCATCATCTGGTTAAGGTACCGCTCGACCAACGCCTTGACCTCGGGTCCATACACCGTGATGTCTTTGTCGAAGTCATGGTTCGGCCAGATGATGGAATTCACCTGGCTGAAGGGTCCGCTCGCATAGGTCTGGACCACCTCGACATCACGTTTACCGTCGGTCGGCGCCACCACCATAGCGGCGGCCCCGTCCCCAAAGATCATCCGCGACGGTCGCGCATTGCCGATCTTGTCCGAAAATTTCTCGGCCATGACCAGCAGAACCGGACGTTCGACCTCGCGCAGCAGACGGATCGCCTCGGCCATGCCGTAAGGGTACCCGGCGCAGGCGGCCACGATGTCGGCCGAGCAATGGGTCTGCATGATGCCCAATTGTCCCGAGAGCCAGGTGGCGGTCGACGGTATCAGCCTGTTCGAGGTGCAGGTGCAGAACAGGGTGCAGGTGCAGAACAGCACCGCACCGATCTCCTCGGGCCCTCGACCGGCATGCTTCATCGCTGCCCGCGCTGCCTCGAGAGCGATGTTCTCCAGCGGTTCGGCCGTGTAGCGGCGCCGCTCGATGCCTGTTTTGTCGACGATTTCCTCCGCGCTCATCGGCGACCACGAGGGTGGGGCGTTGCGTACGACATCCTCATTGTTGCAAATGATCTCACCCTTGCGGATCGCGAGCGCTTCGATCTTCGGTTGGATCGGAGCATCGTCGCTGATCACCACCGGCGGGAGCGGCCTCACGGGTTCGACGGCAGGGGTTGCCGTGGGCGCCTGCTTCGCGTTGGTGGTTCCGCTCTTCACGCGGTTTATGAAGTCGAGCACGTCGCGGTTTTTCGGATAGAACAGCACGACGACGTCATCATCCTCCATCTCAGCCAAGGGCTTCAGCTTTGCTCGGCTCCGATCCCAGGGGTGCTGGTTGTGAAGCAACATAGCCCACCGCCGGAGCGCCTCGAGCTCGGGTTGCTCCTCTGCAACGTCGAGAATGTCGTCGATGCTGTACCGCCGATGGTCGGGATTGAAGTCTGCGAGGGAGGTCGTCTTGGCATCGGTGGTGGTGAGCGCCTCGGCAATCGTGGCCTTGATCGGGGGGAGTTCCGCAGCGTGATAGAGCTTGTTCGAGAAGACGTCGAAGAGCATGCCGAACAGGTCATTCTCAGCCGTTTGGTCCCACTTTGCCGGAAGTTGTCCGTAGGCGTTGAGAACGCTTGCGGACTTTGCGGCGCGATCCGCCCATGGGCGCAAAAGAGGTACGAACACGTCGTCGCGGGTCCGCGGGACATCGCGCCATCGCGTCGGCCGCTTGTCGTACATCGCCAGGGCAAAACGGTTCGCCCAGAAGAGGTGCAAACCGATGTCACGCAGCAGGTCGTAGCGAGTCGCATAGCTTCCTGCGGCGGCCCGCTCGGCGATTTCGGTGCCTGTCGGAGCCTTCACTTCGAAGTCCCGACGAATGATGGCCTGCAACTGGTCGAGATCGGCGATGATCGAGAAATCGAGATCGACGAAGATGCTCGAGGGAAACACAAGCCTGTCGTGTTTGTTTAGTCGGAACGGCTTCATTAGTAATCCTCCTTGTTAATAGTTGTTTTGGTTATAAGTTTCAGTTGCTTGAGAATGGCCTTGAAACCAGTGCGTTTTTTTCTCGGACGGTTTCAGGGAGATAGCTGTCGACCTCCAGATCCTTGAGGCGCTTGGTCGTCTCATCGATGCTCTTATGATTGCCGAGACCCTTCAGGGCGACTTCCACCTCTTGCCTCTGGCGGTCTCGGTTGGCCCGGTTGACTCCCTTGATCAGGGAAAAGTCAGAGGCGAGGTGTTCAGCAAGCACGAACAAACGATTGATGGTTTGTGCTGTTGCCATAGAAATACTCCTCTTTATTTCTCAAAACAGGGGGGTTGGCCCCAACGCGTCAGTGCCTCGAAAACTCACACCCTTTTGTCAAGCCACTCGGCGATTTTCGGCGCGAGGGTTTTTTGGGTCTTTCCTGAGACGAACATGCCGATGTGCCCAACGGGATAGACCAGCTCTTCCGTGTCCTTGGAGCTGACATGCTCAAACAGAGCCTTGGAAGAGACCGGCGGAACCAGGGTGTCGAACTCGGCGTAAATATTGAGCACCGGCATGCTGATGTTTTTCAGATCAACCCGGCGGCCACCGAGCTCGAACTCACCCTTCACCAGCTTATTGCCCTGGTAAATGTCCTTGAGGAACTGGCGCAACGTCTCCCCCGGCTGATCGGGGCTGTCGAAGATCCAGGACTCCATGTGCAGAAAATCCGACAGCTTATCGACATCGTCCATGATCTGCACCATGTCGATGTACTTCTGCACGCTCAGGGTAAAGGGCTGGAGCATCATATAGGCGCGGTTCATCATGTCGCCGGGGACATTGCCATAAGCGTCCACCAGCAGGTCGGCATCGAACTCTTTCGCCCAGACGTTGAGCAGGCTGTCCTTGTTGTCAAAATCGATGGGGGTGACCATGGGGATCAGGTTCTTCACCTTCTCCGGGTAAAGCGCCGCATAAATCGCCGAGAAAGTGCCTCCCTGGCAGACGCCCAAAAGGTTGATGGCGTCGAGCTGGTGCTGCTCGCGAATAAAATCCACACAGTCGTCGATAAAGCCATCGATGTAGTCTTCCATGGTCATGAAACGATCAATGCGATCGGCGTAGCCCCAGTCGATCAGGTACACGTCCTGGCCCTGGTCGAGAAGATTGCGGATCAGCGAACGGTTGGGCCGAAGGTCGAGCATGGTGTAGCGATTGACCATGGCGTAGACCACCAGCAGGGGCACAGGGGAAACTTTTTCCGCCCGTTGCTTATAACGAAACAGCTTGCGTTTTCCATCCTGATAAACCAGCTCTTTTTCGGTTTTCCCGACCTGGATCTCATCGAGCGATGACAGGTTCTCTACCCCCCGTCTGAGGTTTGTGGAGAACTTATTGAAGTCATCGAGCGACTCTTTAAATTTTTTCGGAAAAGTGAGCATCTGATCCTCTCTTACTCTTTATCAGACTTGGTTGTGTTTTTCCTGGAGGTGCCTTTGGTAGACCTGGGCGTGGCCTGAGCCTTTTTCGCCCTGGTGGTCCGAGCGGGTTTTGCAGCGGCAACGGCCTCTCTGGCGGCTTCTACGGCAACGTCCTTTGCGGCTTCCGTCGCTGCAGCCACTGCTGCAACCTGCGCCTCGTCTGCCGCCTTGCGCTCCTCTTTCAACGCCCGCTTGAGACCTTTTATCTCCCGCTTCATCTGGTGAAGCTCGGCGATGGCCAGGTCCAGGTCCCGCTTCAATGCGATAGGGGTCGACTCCAGAACCTCTTCAGCCAGTTTGTTCCACTGAATTTTCAACCGATGGCCGGCGTCGACAAACTCTCCCTGAAGTCTAGCGTAATCCTGGCTGCCCAACACCTCACCAAAGACCGCCTCGTATTCAACCGCCCAGAGCGCGCAAAAATCCACGAACTTGAGCACTGGCTTCTTCTGCAGCGCCATTTCACTCAATTTTAACTGAAACCGGGTACCGGCCTTGCGCGAGGTAACCTCGACGAGCCGGGCCATTTGTCCGTAAGCGTGGAAGTAGTCTTTCGAAAACACCAATGCCTGAGAGACATCGTGCAGCAGCTCGCGATTAATCCCCACTTTGGGACTCATGAGGTGCTTTTCCATTTCTTTAGACCAGTTCTCAAAGCCCTCAGCCAGGGTATCGATGCCCTGGGCGGTGGTGGAATCGACCAATTTGGTCAGAAAGTCCTCATAGCCGCCCAGAAGGTCTCCGAACACGCTCCAGCCTGGAGCCCCGGCACCTTGCAGCATGCCGAATACTCGACCCATCTCGTCGCTAAATTTGGCGTTATTGAACATGGAGAAGAAGGGATTGTCCTGCTCGAGCAGGGACTGAAGGAATTTGGTGGCATCGTCCCAACCACCGGCCATATTCAAAGGTTTTTTTACCTCCCCGGGCAACTCGAGCCCGGAAAGCCAGTTTTTATAGAACTCCTCGAAGAAGGAAAAATTCATAAATTTCAACAACTCTGGGGGAAGTTTCCCCCCCATGATGCGGGTGATCGAATCCTGCAGATTTTTGCTGAATTCAAAAAACTGCTTGGTCAGGTCGTCCTGCGAATTGACCCAGCCGTCGAAAACATCAGGGGTCTTTTCTTTCTGCCCCAGCATATTTTCCATCCACTCACCACCCACCTCAGCATATTTCTTGGCCAGCTTTTCCTGGCTCTCCTGCCAGCTCTTCAACCACTCTGCCTGCTGCTTGAAAAACTCCTGAATATGAACTCCTTATTCAAAACCTTTGGCTTAATTGACTGATCCTCAATACCCATTCAAACTTTTATTTAAGGGAGCCTTGGACGGACTGACGATCGCTTCACAGTCCAAGACCACCGCCCCCCTCAAGACAGAACCGTGGGCACCCCCAGAAAATTATCCTTGCCGCAAGCAAAGCCGATGATTGGCCCCGGGTTAAATAGTTTACCATCCGGAAACTATGGATGGGACTAGCGCAGTTTTCATATGGGAAACGAGCAATTTTTCGCAAGGTCAAGGAAATCGAGGTCTTGCGCGGAGACGTACACCGTACGTCGCACAAGCGAGGCCGCAGATTGACGCAGAGATTGCGGAAAAGGGCCGTTTCCGTATGAAAACTAAATATCTGATTACTCCTGGCCAGACCAGCGGCATAGATCGTTTCTAATAGCAACAGCGCGGCCAAATCCTGAAAAATCCACAAAAAAACCATGCATACCGTTTACAGCATAACAGTTTCAATGCCTTGAGCTCTCTAATTGGGTCAAACTTATAATTTTTCGATTATTTTTTGCTTTTAAAATTCAAAGGAAAAAGAAAAAAATTCGCCCCAAATGGCGAATTAACTTCCAGCCCCCTTGGCAACCCAGCGACAGACTGTTACCAACGACATTGCAGATAGACTAAATCTAGAACGACCACTTAGGTTGTTCCCATCGGAAACTATGGATGGGACTGGCACTGTTTTCATTTGGGAAACGAGCCATTTTTCGCAAGGTCAAGGAAATCAAGGGCTTGCGCGGAGACGTACATTGTACGTCGCACAAGGAAGGCCGCAGATTGACGCAGAGATTGCGGAAAATGGCCGTTTCCGAATGAAAACTAGGTTGCACTTCAGCAAGCAATGAAAGACGTCTAATCGAGGAGACATCTTCCTGGTGGACAAAACGTTCTGCAGCTATTTCGACATCGCAAACCTGGAGAAACAGGGTGTTAACAGTGTCGTCACCTTCGCTCGGAGAGCGCCGGTCAGAGCCGCAAGCAGCCTCAAGAAGATCGGGCTCAAATTCCTTAAACCAGCGGCATCCGGGACTGAGGGAAAAGTTATAGGAGGGGATATTCTCCTGACTTGATCTGTTTAGTTTCCATCCGGAAACTATGGATGGAACTAGCGCCGTTTTCATATGGGAAACGAACAGTTTTTGGAAACATATAGGAAATCAAGTGCTTGCGCAGAGGCGTGCAGGGTACGTCGCAAAAGCAAGGCCGCAGATTGAAGCCGAGATTGCGGAAAAGGGCCGTTCAGGATGAAAACTATTTAGGCTGATGGCCCCGAAGGCACCGCTTTCTGGTGATTCTTTCACGAGTTGAGAAAACCGATAGGCCCGCCTGACTGCAGGTTGGGCCTTTCTTATTCCTCACCACTTATTAGAAAGTAGAACGTCCCAACTCTTTACGTTTATTCAATGAAATTGCCCGGTCTCTCAGGAAGCGGCATCCAGTGGGTGAACAAAGTAACCTCTTTTCCCTCTACGCAGATCGTACAATTCCTGATTCCGTCTCTGTTGCCGATGCACCAATGATCTTCTCCAAAAACTCTGAAAGGGGTATACAGGAGGACACTCTCCCCTTCACACGGCAATTTAACCCTGGTACTGATCCATTCCATATCGATTTCTCCCCGCGTTATTGATGCTTCAAAAACGCTGCGGCCGACAACTTGAATTCGAGCCACGTTGTGAAGCAATTAATTTATTCGGTATTATATTTGGCAAATTGTATGCCGATTTGTATACGGGAACCAACCCACAATATTTACAGTATCTTCCACACCATTGCGTGTCGTCTCTGTCTCGAAGGGACGACAAAGTGGCGGAAATAAGCCGCCGCCAAGGGGCTGATTTCTGCCACTCAACCTATTTTTCCGGCTATTCTGAACTCTCCGAAGGGGCTTTTTCACCGACGAAGACCGTTACCAGTTCTACCCCTTCCAAGGGGACAACAAGCCTGTCTTGGTCAGACCTTAGGTGATTACGGGCGCATCCCCGAGGAGGCCGACCTGGCTACCGATCCAGCCGGCAAGCCTCGTCTCCTGGCCGCCGGGGGCAATCTTCCGGGGGACAGGCTCCATGCCGGCGGGGATGAACATCAAAAGTAACAAATAGAAAGAGGAACGGACCCAGGGCCAGGCCAACTTTCTGCCACCAGGTGTATTCTCTTCGACTCCGCCGGGCCGGACTTGATGCTCTTGGTCGGCTCTGCGGGAGCTATCGTTAAAAAAAGTGCCCCGTTCCGGAGAGAGTGGAACGGGGCAAATGGGCTCTAAGGGGAGAGTAGAGCCGGAATATGATTTTCATGGAATTTACTTGGCGATTACGCTCGCCCAGGTAGGCACTTGGTCGATCACCACGTCAAAGACCGGGAACACCAGGGCATAGGAGACGACCACGGTGATCACGATGCCGATGATGTTTAGACCAAACCCGCTTTTTGCCATCTGCGGAATGGTCACGTAGCCTGAGCCGAAGACGATGGCGTTAGGCGGGGTGGCCACCGGCAGCATGAAAGCGCAGGAGGCGGCAATCGCAGCAGGCACGACCAACAGCAGTGGGCTCTGCCCGAGGCCGACGGCGACCGCGGAGAGAATCGGCATGACCATCGCCGAGGTGGCGGTGTTGGAGGTCAGCTCGGTGAGGAAGATGATCAGGGTCGCCACGGCGATCACCAGCACCAGCACCGGTGCGTTCTCGAGCAGGCTGACCTGGTTGCCGATCCAGTCGGCCAGCTTGGTCGCCTTGAAGCCAGAGGCCATGGCGAGGCCACCGCCGAAGAGAATCAGCACCCCCCAAGGCATTTTCGAGGCCCAGTGCCAGTTCATGACGAACTCGTTCTTCTTCAGGTTGATCGGGATGAGAAAGAGCAGGATCGCGCCGGTCATGGCGATTGCCGCGTCCGTCACCAGTTTGGGGTCGGGAAAGATGAAACCGAGATTTTTACGGAAAATCCAGCCCAGGGCGGTCAGGGCAAATATTACGGCTGTCCAGCGCTCACCGGCGCTCATCGAACCCATCTCTTTGAGCTCGAAGTTGATCAGGTCACGACCGCCGGGGACTTTCTTTAGCTTCATGGGGTTGGCGACCTTGGTCAACCACAGCCAGCACAGCGGCAGCATAACGGCGACCAGGGGCACCCCGACCTTCATCCAGTTGGCAAAGGTGATCTCGTAGCCGTAGGTCTTTTGCAGGTATCCGGCGAGAACGGTATTCGGCGGGGTGCCGATCAGGGTGGCAATACCGCCGATGGAGGCCGCATAGGCGATGCCGAGCATCAGGTTGAGACCGAAGGCAAATTTCTCGGGGGAGAAGTCGATCTGCTTGTCGAGGCCTTCTTTTTTGCCTTCATCCACCACGTGGGTGATGATCGCCAGACCGATGGGCATCATCATAACGGTGGTGGCGGTGTTCGAAACAAAGGCCGAGAGGGCCGCAGTGGCCGCCATGAAGCCGAAAATCAGCCGCCCCGGCGAAAAACCGACCGCCTTGACGATGTTCATGGCGATGCGCCGGTGCAGGTTCCAGCGCTGCATGGCCAGGGCGATGATGAAACCACCCATGAACAAAAAGATCAGGTGGCTGGCGTAGGGCGCCGTCGCCTTTTTGGTGTGCATGATCCCCAGCAGGGGAAACAGGGCGATGGGCAGCAGACTGGTAGCGGGGATGGGGATCGACTCACACATCCACCAGGTAGCCATCAGCAGGGCCAAGGCTGCCATTTTCTGAGCGCCAGGCTCCATAGCAGCCGGCGTGGGAACAAGCAGCATCAAGGCGAACAGCACAGGACCCAGAACCAGGCCGACTCTCTGTCGGGTGGTATATTCGCGGGGTTCGCCTTCTTCGACCCCGCCCGGGCCTGTGGTGACGCGGCGGGTGTGTTCTGCGGGCGCTTCCTCCATCTCGTCGGCCAGATCTACGTCGTGTTCCTGCCGGCCATCGCTGAATTGAAGGTTTTCACCCTTAAATTTTTTAAGGACGGCCTTGGGGCTGAACAGCACCAAAGCCTTGGTCTCATCATGCATCTGCCAGAGGCGGTTCCAAACTGCAGTCATCATCTCGAATGTCTCTCCTTCTCTAAGGTATAGTCATTTGCGGCCAGCCAGGGAGGCTGATCAATACGAGTTTTCTTTAGAGCAACGCAAATGCCAAAACAGGCCACTGACTTGCCTCAGAAAAGAGGCATGACGTATACACCATTGTTTTTTCGGCCACTTGGCTTCGGAGATTTTTTTATTTTTTAAAATATCGTTATAAATTCACCCCGTATTTTCCTTTGAAAGCAACAAAAAAAGCGGCCGATTTCGACCGCTTTTTTTGTTCCAGCAACATTATTGCAGTTATTTTCGCCCACTAGTGGTCGGTTCCCGCCACACCGAAGGTGGTCAGGGTTAACCACCGAGCTCGTATTTGTGTGCAAGATTAAGGCAGATCAAAACACCTGTATTGACCGTAAACTAAACGCAAGACGGAAGAAAAACAATGAGGAATCGGCCATTTTCAGCCAAAACAGGGGGGGACGATGTTATAAGACAGGTGTATTCTGGTCATTTGGAAGGGAAAATGGTGCTTAATCGCCACCTATGGAGGGTGCCGCTTCGAGAGGAAACCACAGGGTGAAGATACTTCCCTGCCCTGGGGCGCTTTCTACCTCGATTCGCCCGCCATGATCTGAAACGATTTGGTGGGTAATCGCCAGCCCCAGTCCGGTTCCCTCCCCTTTGCTGGTGTAGAAAGGTTCGAAAATCAAAGGCAGGCGGTCGGTGCTGATTCCCTCCCCGGTGTCGCTGATCGAGACCTGAACCTGCCCCGCTTCGGTTCGGGCCCGGACGCTGAGGGTTCCGCCCTGGGGCATGGCTTCGAGGCCGTTGGTGAGCAGGTTGAGAAAGGCCTGCTTGAGTTTGCTCTGATCGAGGGGAAACATCGGTAGAGCCTCTTCGAGCTCTTCGACCAAGTCGACCCCGGCCTTCTGACACTGCTTGTTGACCAGAAACAGGGTGTCGCGCAGCACCGCACCGATGTCACCGGGTTCGAGGGACAGATGTGATACGGAGGCAAAATTGAGCAACTCACCGACCAGGCCTTCGAGGCGTTCGATCTCCTCCAGAGCTCTTCGGATCAGGCCCTGATCAGAGGGGTTGCTCAGCAGGCGGTCATGAAGTTCGTCGAGCAGCAGGCTGACACCGGTCAGAGGATTGCGGATTTCGTGGGCGATTCCGGCGGACAAACGTCCCAGGGAGGCGAGGCGCTCGATACGCTCCATCCTCTGGCGCAGGGTGACCCGTTCGGTAAGGTCTTCGACGGTCAGAATATCTCCGGCGGACTTGCCCGAACTCAGCGGCAGCAGGACCAGGCGAAAGGTCAGTTTTTTGCCGTTGCGATCGAGATTAATGTACTGGCTCCAGTGCCCGGGGGCCTGGGACTGCCAGGCACCGTGAAGGCCCTTGAGAACCTCGGGCCAGGGCTCAAGCAGCTCAGACAGGGGGATGGGCCCGGCGATAGGACCGAGTTGCAGAATCCTGCCTGCGGGTCCGTTGACCGAGGTCACCTGATGGTTTGAATCGAGGGTCAGAATCCCGGTTTCGATGTTTTCGACGATGGTCTTTTTGAAATTGCGCTCGCGCATGATCTCCCGCCGCGAGTGCCGAAGCGCCTCCAGGGTCCTCAACAGTTTATCCCGGCGCAGGTTGAGTTCGTTGGCCATCGCATTGAACGAACTGCTCAGTTCGCCAACCTCGTCATTGGAGGTCACCACGACCTGGGTGGACAGGTTGCCCCGGGCCATCTCCTTGGTGCTGGCGATCAGTTGCAGCAAGGGTTCATTGATACTGGTGGCAAGCTGCCAGGCGACCAGCAGTACGAGCAGTCCGGTAAAAGAGATCAGCATCCAGCTCTCGCTGACAAACTGCTTGAACTCCTGGCGAATCAGGCTCGATGCCTCCTGGGCCGGTTTGTGAAATATCCGCAACTCGGCGCCGATGGTAATGCCGCCGAAGACCCCGCGTTGTTTATAGCTTCCGCCATCGTAATAGATTGGGGCATAAGCCATGATCTTGCTCGAACCGCCGACGTTGGTCACATCAACCACCCCTGCCCTGCCCTCGACAACGGCCTCGGCCACCCGGGGATAGTTGGGGTGAATAAAACCGGCCACGTTCAGGTTGTAGGGAATCTCCCCCCTGGCGACAAGCTCGGCAGAAGAGTCAACCGTATAAGGCGGAACCAACTCGCCCTTGCGGTCGAGGCCACGGATATCCCAATACTTGGGATGGGTTATAATCCAGCCCTCATCATCGACCATGAAGGCATAGTTGCCGCTGTCATAGGAGGGGAAGGCCAGGTAACGGTCCTCGGTCGGGGTAATATGCTGGGTGAATTCCATCAGGTGGCGATGGTCCAGCGAAAGCACCACAACCCCATGGAGAGCCCCGAAGGCATCTCGAACCGGAGTAGCGAAACGCACCACACCCTCATAGGAGGCCCCCTCCACAGCCGCTTCGGGGGTGGGGGCGCCCTGCAACTGCTGCTCTTTATTCACATGCCAGCCGGTCAGGTGACTGACATAGATCTCCCCTGACGGCAGATCGCGCGCCTCGAGAAAATAGGTTTCGCTCAGGTAGTTTGTGTTGGCCGGGTCGGAAACATCGCGCAGGTCAGAAAGCGCAAGGTTGTCGCGGATTCGTAACTGTTCCCATCCGTCGGGACCGATAAAAGCAAGTTCCCGATACAGTGGAGCTTCTTCGCGTTTCTCTGTCATCTGAAGATTTGTTCCAGATCGGTACCACAGGCCTCTGCGATGCCTGCGACTGAACTCCAGGTAGGTTTCTTCTTCGGGGGGCAGCAGGCTGAGGGTTTTCAGGTCCTGCTCGACGGCATGCAGCAGGTCGGCAACCTGGGAAGCGACCATTTCAGCCCGCAGCTCAAGAGCCCTGGCGGCCTGGGCATCAAGGGCATCGGTCGCGTTATTGCGCAACAGCGTTTCAACGGCACGCAGGCTGTGGCTTGAATTGACGGCAAGCAGAATCAGCGGCAACAGGGACAGTGCCAGGAAGGCGAAGAGGACCTTTTTGTGAAGATTCAAACGAAACATGTTGAGAATTATACCATTTTGGCTCCTTTTCTCTCCCTGAAATCTTCAACCGGGTTTATGGCGCAGGACAAGACCAAGCCAGCGCAACCCGCTGCAATCCAAAAAACTTTCCTGGTTATCAACCTAAAACAAGTTGATCATTGTTCAACAAAAACATTTCTACCTCAGCGCAAAAGATGCCAAAGGTTGCTAAAAATCCATGTCCTTCGCAACCGCCCCCTCTCCCCTCGGGGAGGGCCGCGAACGGTTAAACCCACCCTCCCCCCAACCCTCTCTCCCTCAAGGCGAGAGGGGCCCTAAAACGGTCTCACGCAGTTCCAGTGGGCTCCCATACATTTACTGGAGCCAAGTGCATAAGCGGGAAATGTTTTTTATCCCTGTTGAGGGTTTTCAAATATTTTGCTCACCGGCCTGTCGTTTCCCAGAGAACTCCTGAAACAAACGGGCAAAAGGGAACTTCCGGAAGTCGATGCTGAGCCGCTCGTAGCTTTTCTGCAGCAGGAACCCCTCTTCGAGAACCGCCTCCTCAATACCGGGCATATGCAAAGCGCCCCAGGGAATAACGATGGTGTCGTATCGCTGGCGCGCTTTCTCCATGTGCCCGATAACCTCTCTGTTTCGTTTAAAGAGTATATCGTCCATGATCGCCTGATTCATTGCAGGGGTCATATGCTCCTGCACCCAGGCATTGAAGGCCTTCAGGCCTTCGCCAGCAGAGGGGCTGTTCATAAGGTGCTGCCCCAGTGCATCGAGAAATTCAATGGTTTGCGATTGAAACTCACCGATATCGATATCGGCCCTTGCAATATGCAGAGTTCCATTCTGATCCCCTTCGCCCCCGTTCCCCCCGATCTGGTCAGGGTCGATCTCCTTGCCCTTGAAGCGCATTTTTTCCTGCGATGCCAGCCCGAATAATTCTGCCAGGTTTCCATAACTGAATTTGTGTTGCAGCAGGTTGTCCTTGTCGGTAACCCCTTCGGCAAGCACGATGGTGCGCCCTGGGAAAATCGATTCGACAAGACCCTCGTAATACCCCTGCTCACCGACATGAACCATGCTGACCAGGCGGATGGTCTTGTTTTCGAGGCCATAGACCCGTTCGCCCATATACAGCCCATAGGGACTGAGACGCATAAAACCGCCCGACTGTTCGGTGATAAAATAACTGGCCGTCGAAAAGCCCAAAACAACCAGAAGCAATGGCAGAAGTAGGACATTCACAGCAAAAAAGGACAGGGTATTGCCAAAACTGAAAACGGGGGGCGAAAGCATTTGCCGGGTCATCAGCAGGCTTTTTCCGGTGGCTTTTCGCAAATACAAAAGAGGCAGAACCCCCAAAAGCAACTGAAGGGCTGCAACAAGCACCCGCGGAACTGTTTGCTCGAACAGCCCTGAAAATCCCAGCATCGCCACGAAGCAGACAAAAACGAAAACAATCTGGGGAAGAAAAATCCGCTTGGGCAACCGCCTGTCAATGCCAAGACCGATGTAGAGAATCAGAGATAACAGTAGGAGGGCAAAACCAAAGGGGTGCTGCAAGGCCGAGATTATCGGCCCGGAGTAGACCGTAGCCACAAGTTCCCCCAAAAGAGAGAGAACACCGTCGGTGAGAAACAGAATCAAAAAGAGATTGCCAAGAAGTCGCATGAGTATTTCCTGAAAGATTTAAGGTGTGTTGTTCTATTCCCCGGCCCGCTCCAGAAGAAAATCGACAAAGGCCCGATCGGCGCGGGATAGGTAACCGTCGGCTTTCCAGGCGATCATCAGGTCGAGGTGCAGGGGCGGATCGAATGAGACCGCAGCCAGTTCAGGGTCGCCGCTGACCACCATCCGCAAAAAGGTCGAAATGCCCAGGCCTTCTTTAATTAGGGATCGAACCAAAGAAAAAAGGTTGGTCTCGAAAACAACCTGCGGCTTCAACGAGCATTCGCTGATAAGCTCATCCATCAGCTCGCGCATGTAATAGCCTTCTTTAAAAAGTACCAGAGGTTCACGCAGGACCTCTTCAAGCGGCACTGCACCACGGGCGGCCATGGGGTGGCAAGCGGGAACGCAGGCGACGATTTCCTCCCGCAGGAACCGGCGGCTGTTCAAACCCTCCGGGACTTTGCCACCGGCAATGACACCCATGTCGATCTCGCCCCGGGCGATCATGCGCTGGATCCTGGCTGCACCGTCACCGTACACCGAAAGCTGCAGTTCTGGGTAGCGCCCGCGAAATTCGCGAATCACCCTCGGAAAATAGTAGGAACTCATCATCGGAGGAATGCCAATGCGCACTTCGCCTCTGGTCAACCCGCGCAACTCGGCCATCTCGGTCTGAGCGGCGGTGCAGTTATCCAGAATTCGCTCAGCATGCCGCATCAGCACCTCGCCTTCGGCAGTGAGGCTGACCCGCCTGTCCTGGCGGTTGAAGAGAACCAGATCCAGCTCCTCCTCCAGTTTGCGAATCGCCATACTGACAGCAGGCTGGGCGATGTGCAGCTGCTCGGCTGCTCTGGTGAAGCTATTATTCCGCGCGGTCTCGACAAAAGCCCGAAGCTGACGCAGGTCCATTGGATTGCCCCTCCCGATAATCTTTCGTTATCACCAACATCAATTTTCTGAAGCCGCCCATGGTCAGGAGAAACCAGATGCACCAGCCAGAATATATTCGCAGGGGGACGAAAGAATACCGGAGGGCAAACCTCGGATTGTTCATTGCCGGCTTCGTGACCTTTTCAACGCTCTACGACTTTCAGCCGCTGCTGCCGATTCTAACCCGGGAGTTCGCTGTGACGCCGGCCGTTGGCAGCCTGGCCCTGTCGGTGGCAACCTTTGCACTGGCCTGGACCCTGCCCATATCCGGAACTCTCTCAGACGCCCTTGGGCGGCGTGTGTTGATGGCCACCGCAGTGATTCTGACCTCGTTGCTTGCTCTTGCGACCGCTACCAGTCAATCGGTGACAGGCCTGATCGCCCTGCGCCTGCTGCAGGGAGTCGCCCTTGCAGGGGTGCCCGCCGTCGCCATGGCCTACCTGAGCGAGGAGATCGAACCACGCGCCGTCGGCACCGCTATGGGGCTCTATATCGCCGGCAATGCCTGCGGCGGTATGGGCGGTCGAATTCTCACCAGCTGGCTGGTCGAGTTTCTGCCCTGGCGCGGCGCCGTCGGCGGTATCGGGGCCTTGAGCCTGGTGCTCAGTGTCCTGTTCCTGTTGCTGCTGCCCCCCTCGCGCAACTTCAGGCGGCGCCCCTTCAGCCCCGGGCCCCTGACCGCTTCGCTGTTCGGGCACCTCAAAGAG
>CALZIZ010000138.1 GCA_945787465.1 uncultured Desulfuromonadales bacterium | reverse complement strand
CGAACGGTCCGTTTTCGGAGGTGTGGCCGTAGACCTCGGGATCACTCGAAGGGCGGATGCTCGGCAGCATCTGTTTCGGAACCCCCATGATCTCGATGATTTCATCGTTCCATTCGGTTCCTTCGAGGCTCATCAACATGGTTCGCGAAGCGTTGGACACGTCGGTGACGTGTGCGCCGCCCTTAACCCCGCCGGTCAGCTTCCAGATGATCCAGGTATCCATGTTGCCGAAAATGGCGTCCCCTTTTTCGGCCGCCTCGCGAAGCCCTGCCACGTTGTCGAGCAGCCACTTGATTTTGGGGCCGGAGAAATAGGTGGCCAGGGGCAGCCCGGTCTGGGGGCGAAAACGCTCCTGGCCTTCGTCGCCGGCAAGCTCGTTACAAACGACATCGGTCCGGGTGTCCTGCCAGACAATGGCGTTGTAATAGGGCTCGCCGGTATGGCGGTTCCAGACCAGGGTCGTCTCACGTTGGTTGGTGACACCGACCGCCGCAATATCCTTGGCAACCAGACCCGCCTGTTCCATAGCAGCGTGGATGACCTCCTTGGTGCGCGACCAGATTTCAATCGCATCGTGCTCGACCCAACCCGGCTTTGGGTAGATCTGCTCGTGCTCCATTTGGCAACTCGACACGGGCTCCCCGGCATGGTTGAAAAGCATGCAACGGGTGCTGGTTGTCCCTTGGTCAATCGCAGCGATATACCTGGCCATGGTCCACCTCCTTTAGTCAATATATCAATAAGTATGGTTTAAAGACTTGATTCCATGCTGGCAGTGTAAACACCAAAAACTCCGACCATCAGCATGGCCGTTTCGATCATCTCGGAGAGCAGGTTTCCTGCCCTATGACGGATAGCCGGAACTGGACAGAAAACCGCAAGCTTGAGATCGGCGTCTTCGGTTTTCCCCCATTGCGGCAGGTAGGCCAGCCAAACAGGGACGGCACCGATAAAGGCGCCGGCAAATTGCCCGACAAAGTATATCAGAGCATGTGAAAATGGCAGTTTTCAGATAGCCCGGAAACCGATGCTGACAGCCGGATTGATGTGAGCACCACTGACCCAGCCGGCGACATAAACGGTGATCGCCACACCGAATCCCAACCGGCAGTAATGACGATCCACCCGGAGTTCTGTCCCTCGAAACCGTGACCTGCCTGCCTCAGGTATGATCCAAAGAGAGGGGCTCAAAATAGTGACCTAAAAAAAGGGGGTTGCGCTTTTGCAGTCCCCTTTTTTTAAGCTATTATCCATAGCACTGCTCCAAGTAAAAGAAAGGGGCATCGGTTGAGGCGGTAGGGTCGGTGTCATTTCCAGCGCATTCTGTCAATCCCTCGACATCCTGACCAAAATTGGGGGGAAAAGGTCTTTTTCGTATACGGGATTGGCTTTAAGTTGTTGATTTAATGTTTTTCTTTTGGGTTTGTTGAGCCTGGGAATGGTTTTTGCTACTTGTCGCCACTCAAGCAAACAAGTCAAAAACATATGCGGGAGGAAACATGGCAAACGCGCAAGCAGCCGCTCCTCAGGTCAGTGTGCCGGTTCCGGAGGATCCCCGGCGCCGCCTGGTGGACCGGGCCCTCAAACGCTTTCAGTATCGGCCCGACGCTCTTATCGAGGTTCTGCATACTGCCCAGGAGGCCTACGGCTATCTCTCTGAAGAGACCCTGGTCTATGTGGCCAAAGAACTCAAACTCCCCGAAAGCCAGGTCTTCGGGGTTGCCACATTTTATCACTTTTTCTCTCTGCGTCCCCAGGGAGAGCACAGCTGCATTGTCTGCACCGGGACCGCCTGCTACGTCAAGGGCGCCGGAGAAATCGTCGCCGCCCTCGAAGAGGAGTTCGGCATCCGTGCCGGGCAGACCACTCCCGATGGCCAGCTGAGCCTCGGCACCGCACGCTGCCTGGGCAACTGCAGCCTGGCGCCGATGCTCACCGTGGATGACCAGGTTCTCGGTCGCGAAACACCCCAGGCGGTCGTGCGGCGGGTTCGAGAGCTGGTCGAGGCCAAACAGGGTACAGAGGAGGAATCATGAACCGGGCCGAGTTTATCGAACGGGCCGAAGAACTCAGGGCGAATTTTCAGAAAGTCCCCCTGCGTCTTCTGGTCTGCTATAGCACCCCCTGCATCTCCTCGGGCGCCCCGCCGGTCAAGGAAGCCCTTGAAGAGGCTCTGCAAGGGCAGGGTGATCAAGTCGAAATCGCCATTACCGCCACCGGCTGCATGGGACCCTGCAGCCGCGGCCCGCTGGTCACCGTTCAGCGACCGGGGCACCCCGATGCGGTCTACGAAAAGGTCACCCCCGAGCAGGCCCGGCAGATCGTTGAATGCCACCTTGCCGGAGCCGAGCCGTCTCAGGACAGCCGTGTACCGGCGGAGCTGTCGTTTTTCACCAAGCAGAAGCGCATCGTGCTTGAAAACAGCGGCCGCATCGACCCCGAGAACATCGAAGACTATATCGCCGCGGGAGGTTACGGGGCACTGGTTCGCGCCCTGCATGAAATGACCCCGGAGACCGTCTGTGAAGCGGTGACCGCCAGCGGTCTTCGCGGCCGCGGCGGCGGCGGTTACCCTACCGGCCTGAAATGGCAGCTGGTGCGCAAGTCGCCCGGTGAGCGCAAGTTCGTGGTCGCCAACGGCGACGAGGGCGACCCGGGGGCCTACATGGACCGCACCCTGATGGAGTCCGACCCCCACCGGATCCTCGAGGGGATGGCGCTGGCCGGCTACGCCACCGGCGCCGAGCAGGGGTACATCTATGTGCGCGGAGAGTATCCGGTAGCCGCCGATCGTCTGCGCAAGGCGATCCGCGATGCCGAACGCATGGGGCTGCTCGGTGGCCGGGTGCTGGAGAGCAGCTTCAGTTTCCGCATCGACATCCGCATCGGCGCAGGCGCCTTTGTCTGCGGTGAAGAGACGGCGCTGATGGCCTCGATCATGGGCCGTCGCGGCCAGCCAGTGCCCCGGCCCCCCTATCCGGCCCAGAAGGGGCTCTGGGGAGCACCGACCCTGCTCAACAACGTCGAGACCTTCGGCAATATCGCTCCCATTGTCCGCGACGGCGCTGAGGCCTTCGCTGCCGTCGGCACCGAGAAGAGTCGCGGCACCAAGATTTTCGCCCTTTGCGGCGAGGTGGAAAACAGCGGTCTGATCGAGGTTCCCATGGGGACGCCCCTGCGGGAGATCGTTTTCGACATCGGTGGCGGGCTACCAGGCGGCGGCTCCTTCAAAGCGGCCCAGACCGGCGGGCCGAGCGGCGGATGCATTCCGGCCGCTCACCTCGACACCCCTGTTGACTACGAAAGCCTGCAGGCCCTGGGCTCGATCATGGGCTCAGGGGGGCTGATCGTGATGAGCGAAAAGACCTGCATGGTCGACGTGGCCAAGTTTTTCATGGAGTTCTGTCTTGACGAGAGCTGCGGCAAGTGCGTGCCCTGCCGCGCCGGCACTGTTCAGCTCTATCGCCTGCTCAGACGCATTTGCGACGGCAGCGCCACCGAACGAGACCTGGCCAACCTCGAACAACTCTGCAGCCTGGTGCGCGATGGGTCCCTGTGCGGCCTGGGGATGACGGCGCCCAACCCGGTGCTCAACACCCTGCATTATTTCAGGGACGAGTACCTGGCCCACATCCGCGAGCGCAAATGCCCGGCGGGGGTCTGTCGCATGACCGAGGTTCCCTTCGCCCAGATGAGTGACGAACTGCTGCGCCGCATCTCTGCGGGGCGGCATAACGGGGAGGCGTTCTGATGCCAGTAATCACCCTGACGATAAACGATAGCCTGGTCAGCGCCCGCTCTGGCCAGACGGTGCTCGACGTGGTTCGCGACAACGGAATCGAACTGCCGACCCTCTGCCACATGGACGGGCTCGAGGAGTGGGGCGGCTGCCGCCTCTGCATGGTTGAGGTGGGCGGCAGCAGCCGGTTGCTGCCGGCCTGTACCACCGCCGCACAGGAGGGGATGGTGGTGACCACCGAGAGCGACAATCTTGCCGAGTACCGGCGCATGATCATCGAACTGGTTCTTGCCGAGCGCAACCACAGCTGCGCGGTCTGCGTGCTCAACGGCCAATGCGAGCTGCAGGGGCTGGCCGCGCGCCTCGGGGTCGACCATGTGCGCTTCGATTATCTGCATCCCGAGCTTTCGATGGACACCAGCCAGGAGCGCTTCGGCCTCGACCACAATCGCTGCGTGCTCTGCACCCGCTGCGTGCGGGTGTGCGACTCCGTCGAAGGGGCCCATACCTGGGATGTCGCCGGCCGCGGCATCACCAGCCGGGTTGTGGCGGATCTCGATCGCCCCTGGGGCCGCAGCGAAAGCTGCACCGACTGCGGCAAGTGCGTGCAGGTCTGCCCCACCGCCGCGCTGTTCAAAAAAGGCGCCACCGTCGGCGAGATGGTCAAGGAGAAGGAGTTTCTGTGCCGGATTCTTGCCCGCCGTAAGGATAGCAAGGGATAAGGAGAGTCAACCATGAGCCAAACCCAAGCCCCGAACCGGAAACTGCGTCTGGCCACCGTGTGGCTCGGCGGCTGTTCCGGCTGTCATATGAGCTTTCTCGATCTGGATGAGCAGTTGGTCGAGCTGGCCGAAGCGGTCGAACTGGTCTACGGCCCGCTGGTCGATGCCAAGGAGTTTCCGCAGGATGTCGACCTCACCCTGGTCGAAGGCGCGGTGACCAACGTGGAAAATCTCGAGCTGGTGGAAAAAATCCGCCAGCGCAGCCGCATCGTGGTCAGCTTCGGTGACTGCGCGGTGACCGGCAACGTGACCAGTTTGCGAAACCATTTCAAGGTCGACGACCTGCTGACCGCCGTCTACCATGCCGGCCCGGGCAGCGCCCCCCACGGCCCCGAGGCGGTCGAGGTGCTGCCGGCGTTGCTGCCCAAGGTGATGCCGCTGCACCAGGTGACCGATGTGGATGCCTATCTGCCAGGCTGTCCGCCTGACCCCGAACGGATCTGGGCGGCGGTAAGCGCCCTGCTGCATGGTGAGGCGCCCAAGCTTACGGCGCAGCAGAGGACTTTCGGGTAAGAAAGATTCGCTACATTGACGCCGAGACAGAGAGCAAAACGGGTAAACAGAGAGTACGAAACCTGTGTTCCTCGGCAAAAACGACAAGGGAATAACCATGAGCAAGACCCTGACCATAGAGCCGGTAACCCGCATCGAGGGGCACGCAAAGATCACCATCGCCCTTGATGACGCGGGCAAAGTGAGCGATGCCCGATTTCATGTCACCGAATTTCGCGGCTTCGAAAAGTTCTGTATCGGGCGCAGCTTTCGCGAGATGCCAAGCATCACCGCCCGCATCTGCGGTATCTGCCCGGTAAGCCATGCGCTGGCCAGTGCCAAGGCCGGCGATGCCATCCTCGGGGTGCAGATTCCGCCGGCGGCTGAGAAACTGCGCAAACTGATGAACTACGCGCAGCTGGTGCAGAGCCACGCCCTGAGTTTCTTTCACCTGAGTGGCCCCGATCTGCTGCTCGGCATGGAGAGCGATCCTGCCAGCCGCAACGTTTTTGGCCTGCTCGAGGCCAACCCCGAAGTGGCCCGCCAGGGAATCAGGCTGCGCAGCTTCGGCCAGCAGGTGATTCGTCTGCTCGGCGACCGCAGCGTTCACCCGGCCTGGGCCGTACCCGGCGGGGTGCGCGAAGCGCTCAGTGTCGACAAGCGCGACCAGATTGCCAGAATGCTCCCCGAGGCGCTGAAGATCGCCCGGGCGACCCTCGATTTGGGGCAGGAGGTCCTCGAGCGTTACAGCGCCGAGGCCAAAAGCTATGGCGAGTTTCCCAGCCTTTTCCTCGGCCTGGTCGGCGAGGACGGCAGCCTCGAGCATTACGGCGGGGGGCTGCGGATGATCGATGGGGCCGGCAAGGTTCTCGAGGACGCTGTGCCTTCGGCGCGTTACAGTGAGATGATCGGCGAGGGGGAAGAGGCCTGGACCTATCTCAAGTTTCCCTTCTACAGGCCCCTGGGTTACGACCAGGGGGCAGGGATGTACCGGGTCGGTCCCCTGGCCAGGCTCAATGTCGCCGATTTTGCCGGAACTCCCCTGGCCGAGCGCGAACTGCGCCGTTTCAGGCACCTGGCCAGAGGTTCCGGGCCGGTGACCGGCAGCTTTCACTTTCACCAGGCGCGGCTTATCGAGATTCTCCACTCCCTGGAGCGTATCGGCCAGCTTCTCGACGATCCCCAGATCCTCGACACCCAGGTGCGCAGCCACGCCGGGGTCAACCAGCGTCACGGGGTCGGGGCCATCGAGGCGCCCCGCGGAACCCTGTTTCACGAGTACGAGGTCGATGAAAACGGCCTGCTCACTAAGGTCAACCTGCTGATAGCAACCGGTCAGAACAACTTGGCCATGAACCGCACCGTTAAGCAGATAGCCCAGGCCTACCTAAGAAGTGACCGCCTTGAGGAGGGGCTGCTCAACCGGGTGGAGCACGGCATTCGCGCTTTTGATCCCTGCCTCTCCTGCGCCACTCATGCCGCCGGGCAGATGCCGTTGCAGTTTGAGCTGGTCGGTCCCGGCGGCGAACTTCTCGACCGCCTCGATCGTGGCAGCCGATGATTCTGCTCATCGGTTACGGCAACCCCCTGCGCCGCGATGATGGCCTGGGGCCTGCCCTTGTGGGCAGGTTGGTTATGCGTCGACCCCGGCCCGACCTGCGTCCGCTTATCTGCCACCAGCTCACCCCGGAGTTGTCGCTGGAACTGGCAGCTTCGGAGGTCAAGGCAGTGATTTTCGCCGATGCCAGTAAACTGGCGACTCCGGGAGGGGGGGCAACTGTTAGTTCGCTCAACGAAGCTCCTGGTTATGCCTCAGCCGGTCACAGCTGCGATCCGGTTTCTCTGCTGCGCCTGGCTGAGCGTCTTTACGGTAGGCGTCCCCCCGCCTGGCTGGCCGCCCTGCCGGGGAGCGATTTCGGCTTCGGGGAGGGGCTGAGTGGAGCGGGGCGAGACGTTCTGGCCGGAGCCGAAGAGCAGGTATTGGAGCTTCTCGGCAACATTTGCTAAACGGGCTACAGGCAGTCATTTAGGACAATCAAAAAGGCACAGCACCCAAGGGCGCTGTGCCTTTTTGTTGTTGAATTCGGAATAGAGAAGGTAGAAGGCAGAATCCAGAAGAAAGCGAAAGGGATATGGGGCGAGGACTTGGTCATCCCCTCTGGGTCATGTAGATGCCCAGAAAGATAAAGCCGATGCTCAGGCCATGAAAGGCTTGCAGCTTTTCTCCCAGAAACACCACCGACAGCAGGGTGCCGAAGACCGGTATCAGGTGCAAAAACAACCCGGCGCGGTTGGCGCCGATGATCTGAACTCCGCGGTTCCAGCACGAATAGGCGACCAACGAGGCGAAAACGCCGACGTAGAGGATGGTGCCCAGGTTGGGGACGTTCAGGGCGAAGCGGGCTCCCGATGAAAACTCCCAAAGGAATACGGGAAAGAGGGCCAACACACCGATGCCAATGGTGGCAGTGAGGAGCGTCAACGGGTGAAAGGAGATCGGAATTCGGCGCATCATAACCGTATAAACAGCCCAGCACAAGACCGCTGCAAGGATCCAGAGATCACCGGGCTCGATTCGCAACTGCTGCATCAGGGCCGGATCGGCTCGGAAAATAAGCGTCCAGACCCCGCCCAGGGAAAGCAATACGCCCGCTATCTGTATCTTTCCCAAACGCTGCCCGAGAAAAACGCGGGAGATGCCCAGGATCAGAATCGGGATGACCGAATTGAGGACCACCCCGTTGGTAGCGGTGGTGGTCTGCAGGCCGATATAGACCAGGGTGTTGAAGCAGCCGACCCCAAGCACCCCGAGCAGAAGCAGCGTCTTCCAGCCCTGGCGCACCTCGGTTCGTTGTCGAAGCAGGTGGGGCAGGCCGAAAGGCAGAAGAATGAGAAGGGCCAGGGACCAGCGCCAGAAGGCGAGGCTGACGGGGGGTATGGAGGCGTGCATGGCCCGGGCAAGGACGAAGTTGCCGGCCCAGAACAGCGGGGATAATACCAGCAGCAGGTAGGGCAGGCGGTTCGAAGCGGGGGCGTTGCCGGTCATGGGAAATCCTCTGGTGGCATTGCTAAGGGCGAGATTTGAAGGTACCGATTAGAAATTCAGGAGTCAAGGACTGATAACCCCGGAGGACACCCCGAGTTTTCTGAAGTGTTGGAATTTTAGAAAGTTGACATGGCATGATCGTAATATTCTGCTGTTACCACGGAGCACACGAAGAGAAATTGGCCCTAAAGGTGGACCATGATTCACAGCCTTGGACGCTTGAATATAGAAAAGATCTCTCCGAAACCGAGCACCGTTATTCCCTCAGAGTTTTGGCCGGCATTCCTTCAAGCTCTTGATCCCCGATTAAGGCGTTCGGGGATGGCTGATGGGGTCGTCGAGAAGGTGTTGGAAAGACAGGAATCATCCCCAAAATCCCAGATAGGAGGGGTATGTCCAACATCCATGTCTGCTAATTCTGAAAGGTCTTTCTCGAGGAGCGATACTGGGTGATCGGCGCGACCATGATCGGCGAAACCAACGATGCGGGTGTCTACTATCAGCGGGTCAAGACCAGGTCCCCTTTGCCCGGTGGGGCGATCTTGAGCGGAACCAACTGTCATGCCGGTCGTATGCGGCAAATTGCTTGAGCTGTCAGTTTATTTGCATTAATATTACATGCTTTAGGAGAAAATCTTTTTCAGGAGGAAGTACATGCGTATTTTTCGTTCTTTGACCCGTTATGGATGTGGTGTGGCCGCATTGACTGCAATGGCTGGCCTGGTTGCCTGTGGAGGCGGGGGAGATGGTGGTTCTTCTGGCGGAGGGCTGACTTACTCAGGTATTGAGACCCCTGCGGTCATAACCCAGGAGAACGCCGGGCAGTTGACTGCCGAGGCCTACAATGGTGGTGATATCAGCGAAACCCTCGGCGGAGCCTTTTCGGCTGTGAGGGTCGATACTGGCGATGCCGCAAGTCCAGCCCCAAGGCCGTTGGTTATCGCAGCGCTGGTCGATCAGATTCTTGCTCAGGCCAAAGAGCATCATTTCCCCGCGGATGGTCAGGCAGCCGCAAACACTGCACCTTTAGATCCCATTCTGGGGCCCTGTGGCGGTTCGGCGGTGATGAGCATCACCGGCAACGATATCTCACTCATAAGTGGGTCGATGCGTTTCAATAGCTATTGTGACGATGATGTTGTGATTAATGGTCTGACATCCTTTTCCATAATTGGTGAGCAAATGACCATGTCTTTCTCGGCACTGGATGTCGACAGCCTGGGGGATGATTTCACCATTTCGGGTGATGTGTTTATAGATGACATTACCGCATCTGAACAGACGATGGTTATGGATATGGTTATGCAGGATAACATCAGCGGCCAGATGGTTAAAATGCAGGACTACCGCATGACCCTAATCGAAGAATTGACTTACACCAGTGTGACCATGAGCGGGCAGTTTTACGATTCGGAACAGGGCTACGTCGATCTGGTAACCCTGTCTGACCTGCTTGTGGACCATAATTCCGAATGGCCCCGGGCAGGAGTTATAAAGGCGACCGGGGAGGCCGGTTGCAATGCCATCCTGACCGCCCTGGATGGAGCAACTTATCGGCTTGAGGTTGATGAAGACGGGAACGGGGAATTTGAGCACACAGAGGAAGGCAACTGGAGCGAACTTTGATCCAGAAACCAATATCCGAGGTTTGAAAAAAGCGGGGTAGGGTGAAAAACCTTGTCCCGCTTTTTTCACCATTGCGCACTGGGTGAACCAGGAGGCCAGATGCTGCAGGTCCAGTTCTTCAGCCTGATCAGGTTGCTGCTGAAACAGAGGGGCGTCAATGTACCCTGGGGGGAAGACGATACGGTGAAACGGGTCCTTCTCGATTCTTCCAGCGCTTCAGCATCTCGTAATCATGTTCATCCGCCCGCATGGGCACGACCACGATGTATCCCTGTTCGAAAAGGCTGATATCGGTCTCCCCTGTATCAGCTCCCTCGAGTTTTTCGCTTCCCTCAACCCTCCAGATTTCCCTTTGACTGTCATTTTGTCCCTGGACGATTCGATTCAGGACAGGTCGGTGCCGCAGGCCGGCCCGCGTTGCGATCCGCATCCCCTTGATCGCATTCGGGGCAATGCGGGGGATGCTGACGGTCAGATACTGGGAAGGTTGCAACCCGCGCACCATGGGACTTTGCGCGAATTCAACCACCCAGCGGGTGGCAGCCTCCAGGCTACCCGGGATTTCCCTTTTTAGTCCTGATACCGCAATCGCCGGAACCCCGCCAAAAGCCGCCATCCTGGCCGCACCGATCGTCCCAGAACCCAACCAGTCCTGGCCCAGGTTCGGGCCGCGGTTGATCCCTGAAATGACCAGGTCCGGAGGACGATCCCTCATGATTCCGGTCAGCGCCAGAATGACACAGTCTGCTGGGTAGCCATCGACCCCGAAGGCCTCAATTCCCTCGCCGAACTCTCGCCTTTCTACCATCAACTCTTTGCGTTTATTCACCGTGGTGAAGTTGCCGCTGCTGCTTCGGTCTTCGAGGGGCGCGACAACGTAGGTTTCGGCGAGTTTGGAAAAAGCCCTGGCCAGGGCAATGATCCGGAAATTATCGATGCCATCGTCGTTCGTGATCAGCACCCTTCGGGGCCAGGGTTCCTCGGGGGCTTTGGCGCAGCTCATTTCGGGCCGCAGAAAGACGAGGCTGATCACGGTAAAGAGGGCAACAGAAACAGTCCTGCTGCCGGTTTTGCGGGGAAATAGGCTCAACTCTGGGAGCCCTTGAAGATCTTCAGGCGGATGTAGAGGAAGGTCTGGATAAAAAAGGATAGGGCCAAAAGGGCTACGATGGCGATCTGAAGGGGCTGCTGATAACGGTCTTCCACCGGTGAGAAAAACAAAATATTGGCCAGAACAAAATTAATACCGGTGATGATCAGGTTCATAAGGTCCTCCTTGGGGGTGGCATTGCAAAGCTATTAGCATGGTCGATGGACCGCTTTGGTCGCGGTCTGCTGAAAATTTCAGTAAATACTTTAACAAGAAAAGCTGTAAGTGAAAGGAAACAGGAGTGAATTTATAAGATTTTGGGTCTAGGGGCGATGGTTTACTCAGTAAGGAGGGAAGCGAATTCCAGTGGTGGCATTGTTGGTTAGGTCTTTTCACGTAGGGCTGTTCCGGGATATGGCACCTGACCACCCAAATAGGTATTGGGTCAATCGAATTAAATGACTAGAGCCTGGTTAACCCGAAAAGCTATAGCAGGAGGTGGCATGCTAAATATTAACGCCATTTATTGAAATTTTTCGCGGGGTTAGATGTCGGTAATCCTCGATTGAAAAGCTTCCCCCGGATGGAAAAAAAATCATTAATATCGAATACATATCGGGAAAAGGTTTTTGTGTTTAGGCATACTGATTGCAAAATTGATATTACCGACTTTGAGGCGGGACCGCAGATAAGAGCAGGCCGGGAAGCGGTCACGCCAGTTGCAGGTTAGATCTGGCCGGAAAAACCCTCTTAAGGGAGGTTTCCTCTTTTGGGTTCAATTCAGCCCGGGATACGCAGAGGAGCGGCGATGCGAGACTCGTCCGATAACCAGAACGGCTTCACCCTGGCAGAAATTCTGGTGGCGATGGTGATCAGCGGGATTGTCGCTGCCTTGACCTACGGCATCTATATCTCACAGAACCGGGGTTACCTGGTTCAGGAGCAGGTGGTGGAAACCCAGCAGGAACTGCGCCTGGCCATGAGGAATATGGTGCGGGATGTACGCATGGCCGGTCTGGCCGATCCCTTCAACCGTGCCCCCACGGTAGGATTCCAGGACGCCTCGGCGACCAGAATACAGTTCACTCTTGATCGCACCGGGGGCGAAGCCGACGGGGTCGACAATGATGGCGACGGCGTTACCGATGAGGCTGAGGAGAGCGCCTATGCCGACGGCGACACTGGCGATGCCAATGAAAATCTCACCTATGAACTTGTCGGGACAAACCTGACCCGCTCTGCTTCCGGGGCCAGCCGAACCCTCGCCGATAACATCCAGAATCTCGAATTCTACTTTCTTTTGGACGGCCCCGTCCCCAGCTGGACCACTTCCCCCGCGGCCGACCGCCTTGACGACATCCGCTCGGTGCAGGTCACGGCTCTGGCGCGAACCGCCCGTGCAGACAACCAGTACAGCGATACCCGCACATATACCACCCCTTCGGGGACCACCTGGGGCCCATACAATGACGGCCTGCGGCGGCGCCTTCTGTCCACCACCGTTCGATGCAGGAACATGGGCATATGAAGATAGCGATGCAAACACATTCAGCGGGTTTCACCCTGGTGGAAATCCTGATAGCCATGACCATCTTTTCAATCGGCATCCTGGGGGTGGTCGCATTGCAGGTCAGCTCCATTCAGGGAAACTCCTTCTCTCGCTGTACGTCCGAGGCCACCGCCCTGGGGCAGGGAAAGATAGAGGACCTGATGGGACGCGATTACGACGATCCGCAATTGCAGGTCAGCGATCCGCCTCTTTCTGAGGTTACCGAGGGTTATACTCTGACCTGGACGGTGACTGAGGATGCCACTCTGAGCAACACCAAGAATGTCAGTATTCAGGTGGCCTGGGGCGAAAGGGGGGGGACCAAAACCGTCACCGTCCAGGGCATTAAAGCCGACCTGCTTTAATGTCTCATCATTTAATCGAAAGGCGCATGCCATGAACTCACCCTCTCTGGTGCTTCATAACCAACGAGGCTCGGCACTCATTTTATCGATACTGGTGCTGTTTATCCTGACCGCCCTGGGGGCGGTGGCGATCAACAACACGGACCGGGAAATGAGTTTTTCCCGGGACGACAAGTTCAAAACCCTGGCCTTTTACCAGGCCGACGGTGGCGGCGAGGCGAGTAAAGAGCTGATCGAGCAGGCGATTGAAGAGCGGGGCTGGGCAAGCGTCTCTGACAATCCCGTGCAGATTGACCAGGTCTGGGTCACCAACAAGGAATTTTTCCAAAATACCGATTTGGGGACGGACAGGCCTTCAGAAACCAACCGCGATGCCTATATCCCTGTGACGGCAGGCAGCCAGACCCGCAACACCAACCTGCGCTTCGGGGCCAACACCCGGCTTTCGTCCGGTGGAGCCATTCAGTTGGTCGCCGGCTACGAAGGCAAGGGCAAGGCGGCGGCCAGCGGCGGGGCATGGGTCGTGTACGATATTCGTTCGCGGCATGACGGGCCAGGAAATACCTCGGCCAAGGTCAAAGCCCAATGGCTGCACCAGATGTAGATGGTTAGATTCTTCAGGGAGAGGGCTGGTCGCCTTCTTCCCCGCTGCAGGCCCTGAAGGTTCGGCCCTGGGGGAAACCTTCGACATGCTGCGCTACACCAAGTACCCGCCATTTATCTCTACCGAAACCCCTCCTAACGTCATCTTCGCTCTCGACATCTCGGGGAGTATGAAAGCGGTGGCCTACGCCGATACGGGGGCGGGCAACTGGAAGACCGGCATGCATGATGATTTTGACTCCAGCGTCGCTTATTTTGGATACTTCGAAAGCAATGCAAAATACAGCTACGACGTGGAAAGGGAGTTTTTCTACGTCGATGCCGCCGGCGCCTGGGACGGAAATTTCATGAACTGGCTGAGCATGCGTCGCATCGACGTGGCGCGAAAGGTCATGGTCGGCGGTAAGGTCTCAGTCAAGACCCTCGACCAGGACAGCTCATCAACCACTTACAACCAGATCGTGTCGATCAACCGCAACAAGGCCAAAACCTGGAGCAACTGGAAGGATAACTGGGACAATTGGTATGTTCTCGAAGGGCAGAACGAACCTTACGACTACACCTTCACCAAACGCTATGGCACCAGCTCCACCGACGGCTACACCCCTTCAACCTTACCCGACAACACAACCTTTCTGATCAGCGAGGGGCGCCTGATCCCCCAGTTGACCGATTCAGGCAACGTGGTGCAACTCGGCGACGAAATCGAGGTCGGTCAGGTCACCATGGACTGGAGCAACGGCGACCCCTGGAAATGGGTGCCGTTTAAAAACAGCTACAAACAACCGCGGGTGGTCGTCAAGGGGCTCACCTACAACGGCAGCGACCCCATGGGGGATGTGCGCATCAAGTGGAAGGCGGGCGAAGATCCCTACGTCACCGGATCGGCGACGGGGTTTTACGTGCGGCTGCAGGAGTGGGACTATCGCGACGGCAATCACACCACCGAGACCTTTACCTACATGGTGGCCGAATCGAAAAAAAACCTTGGAGTCGACACGCTGGCCCGGGGCTGGATCGAAGTGACCATGGATGACGCCACCATCTGGCAGTTCAGGGCGCAGTTCTCCCGTGAGCAGGCCGGTACCGCCGCCTGCGGCAACCCGGCTGCCCATTCGCAGGCCTTGACCTATGATCTAGCTCCCAGCGAAACATCCCCCAGCGCCAAGCCGATCATCTTCAGTTCGGTCGCCTCCTGGAATGACTCAGGAGACACCTCGGCCCTGGTGACCCGCAACCATGCCATCGACGGCACCGGCGCTAAGGTCACCATTCAGGAGCAGGAGGATGCCTGGCCTTCGGGCAATTGCGCCCACACCCCGGCAGAGGACATCCATCTCATTCAGCTTATTCCCCCCAATGGCGCCACCTCGACCATCTCCACCGGCACCTTTACCGCCGCCGACGGCACCTCAGTGACCCTGCAGGCAGGGGTGCTGGGGGGAGTGACCCAGAGCTGGAAGACCCTTACCTTTGCAAGCCCCTTTCAGGACTCGCCCATGGTTCTGGTAGACATGCAGACCGCCAACGGCGCCGACCCCTCCGGGATCAGGATTGCTGCTCCGGGCAACGATAACAACGGCACCATCCTCAAACTGCATATCGACGAAGAGCAGTCTGCCAACAATGAGACCGGCCATACCTCAGAGGATATCGGCTGGCTTGCGATGGGCAGTTCGTCCAGTTACCGGATCCGCGTCGGGGTGCCGACCGAGCCGACCGGCATCATCCAGAATATCTCCGGCGCGATGCGTCTGGGCCTGGCGGTCTACAACTACGACCACACCAAGAGCCCCACCGCCATCTACAACAACAATACGGTCCACGGCGGCACTTTGAACCCGTGTTACCCGGACATTACCAAGCCGGTGGACGAGCGCACCAATTACGACATCTGCCTGTCCACTGGTGTGCATGATCCGGTGGAAAACACCATCCAGGCCATT